>NZ_JBFTSG010000059.1:0-65320 GCF_056399885.1 Cupriavidus sp. 01L45
GCCGGGGGCCAAACTCACATCGCCTTAAGGCGATGCTCAAACATGGCCCCCTCTTTTCCGCTCTTTTTGCCTGCCGACGAGAACGCCCCATACGGCCTGGTGCACCTTGACGGCTCGCTTCGCATCGCGCTGGGGTGTGGCCCGCCCTTGAGGGCGCTCCACACGGCTACGCCGAATCGTGGTTCTGGCGATATCGCTTTTTTCTGCAGCTCTTCGCTTACTCGATCCTTCGATCTTCGGACTTTGACGGGGCCGCAGTTGTATGCCGCGCTAGGTCCTGGAGCGCATGCGCATCCAGTCGTCGAGCGGATTGCTGGGAAAGATGATGGGCTGCTCGCGTGCGCCGGGCACCGCCAGGCTGGCGATGGCGGCGCGCGCGGCGCCTTCGCTGCGTGTCGTGCGGCGTGGCTTGCGCGGGGCGGTGGGCAAGGTGTCGGCGCGTTGCGCCTGTTGTGCCTGTCTTGCCTGTTCTGCCGCCAGGGCATTCGACGCGATTTGCCCGGCGCGTTCTTCGGCGTGCTGGGTCTCGCCGATCAGGAACACGTCCTGGAGCGCGGACAGTTGCTGGCCGGCCGGCACGGGGGCCTTCAGCGCGGCCACCACCAGCGCGCTCAATTGGGCGAGCACGTGCGCGTCGCTCTGGTCCTGGCCCTGCGCGAATGCCGGCAGCAGGTCGCCGGGCGCATCGCCGGCCAGCACGCCTGCCAGTGCCTTGAGCGCGAAGTTCAGGCGCCAGCCGAGTTCACGCCGCGGGATCTGGGGCAGCGCGCGGGCGAAGGCGTCGGAGAAGCGGCCGAGTACCGGCGCGTAGTGGCCGAGCAGGTAGGACTGGATAAAGGGAGAGGTATCCGAATACACGCGCCCCAGCAGCCGCAGGAACGACGGGCCGCCCACCTCGGGCTCGCGCGCCATCTGCAGCGCGGGCACGAACAGTGCGCCCATCACGTGTTCGCATCGCAACTGCTCGCCCGGCCAGCGTGTCTCGCAGGCGTCGAGCAGCGCCAGGCGGCGTGCATTGAGCGGATCGAGCCGGCGGCCCAGCACCGCCTGCATCATGATGTCTTTACTGCGGAAGTGGTAGTTGACCGCGGCGAGGTTGACGATGGCGCGCGATGTCACTTGCCGTAGCGAGGTGGCCTCGTAGCCCACCTCGATAAACAGGCGCTCGGTGGCGTCAAGAATGCGCGCCTTGGTGTCTCCTGCCGTGCCTTTTACGGTCTTCATATTGGGCGTGTCTCGTATTGTCATGCGGTGGATCCCCGGCGAAACTCCACGCACCGCGACAGCTTCCTGCTCTGACGGCAAACGGATGCTTGAAACGGCTGTACGGAGCCTAGCGAGCGCGGCGAGTGTTTCACAAGTGCAATATTGGAGTGTTGCCTCTAATCTTCCCGGGATCCGCCTGAGGATCCGCTTGCCGCGCGTGCGTGATCCGGGCCCCGCGCGCGGGGGTGCCAGGCGCGGACAGCTACAATATTCGCAGCGCCGCGCATGCGATGGCGCCTCTCTCCCTACCACTTCTGCACGCGCGTTGGCGCGAGTCCTTATGCATATCCGCTGGCTCGAGGATTTTGTGTGCCTGGCCCAGGCCGGCAGCCTCGCGCGCGCGGCGGAGCTGCGCAACGTCACCCCGCCCGCGTTCGGGCGCCGCATGCAGGCGCTGGAAGTCTGGGCGGGCGCGCCGCTGATCGACCGCAGTGTGTTCCCCGTGCGCCTCACCGACGAGGGACGGCAATTCCTGGAAGCCGCCCAGAGCGCGCTGCGCACGCTGGACGAGACGCGGCTGTCGCTGCGCGCGGCGCATCGCGCCGATGCCAGCACGGTGGTGATTGCCACCGGCAAGACGCTGGCGCGCTCGATGCTGCCGGCGTGGCTGGCCGGCCTGCGCCATGCGTTGCGCAACGACAAGGTGGCGGCGAATTTCCGCACCCGGCTTTCCACCTTTCCCGCGCATGACGCGCTGGCGATGTTCACCGAAGGCGATGCCGATTTCCTGCTCTGCTACAACTCGCCCGAGCAGCCGGTGACGCTGGACAACGCGCGCTACCAGTACCACCTGGTGGGCGAGGAACGCCTGGTCTGCGTGAGCGCCGCGGCGGACGGCGGCGGGCCGCAGTACAAGCTGCTCGCACGTGGCCAGCGCGCGCCGGTGCCGATGATCGCCTACGCCGAGACGCTGACGCTGGGGCGCATGGTCAACGGCGAGATCGCGCGGCGCGGGCTGGCCAGCCGGCTCGATGTGATCGCCGTCAGCGATTTCGCCGAGTCGGTGCATGAAATGGTGCGCCAGCGCATGGGCCTGGCGTGGCTGCCGGCGCGGCTGGTCGCCGACGATCTCCACGCCGGGCGGCTGGTGCGCGCCGGACTGGAAGTGGGCGGCGAGACCGACCTGGCGATGCAGATCCTGCTCTATCGCCCGCGCTCGCCCATGCGGGCGCTGGCGGAGGCGTTCTGGGGCGCGGCGGTGGTGGCCTAGGCGTCCGGCTTCCTCCGGTTGGCCCGCATCAATCCGTCAATGCATCAGCGCAGCCAGCGTCATGGCTACAAGGATCGCCGCCATCGAGACATTGATCAGGCGCGAACTCACCGGATCATGGAGGAAGCGGGACAGCGAAACGCCGGCCAGCAGCCAGCACAAGTGGATGACGGCAATCATCGCGCTCAGCACCGCGATCTTGACGATGGCGTCCAGGCCCTGGTGCCCGGCGATGACGGTGGTGCCCGCCAGCACGGCGCCAATCGCCAGGTAGGCCTTGGGGTTGGCGATGGCCAGCAGGAAGCCGCCGGCGAACGCGGGAGCCGTCAGCGCCCTCCTCTGGTCTCCGAGCGGTGGCGC
The DNA here is from genome assembly GCF_056399885.1 of Cupriavidus sp. 01L45. NCBI lineage: Bacteria > Pseudomonadati > Pseudomonadota > Betaproteobacteria > Burkholderiales > Burkholderiaceae > Cupriavidus > Cupriavidus sp. 01L45. Next base: position 2,837 of record NZ_JBFTSG010000059.1, read on the forward strand.
GGTGGCAATCCTGAACGCCAGGTAGAGGATGTAGGCGGCAGACAGGACGCCGAGCACGCGCGCGCCGTGCGGCACCGACGCGACTAGCGCCACCACGCCCGTCGAAGCCATCAGCAGCACCGCGATGGTGCCGGCGATCAGCCCGCAGGCATAGCCGAGCGAGCGCCGCACGCCATGGGCGGCACCGACGGCCGTGACGCTGATCGTCGAGGGCCCTGGGCTCCCCATGACGACCACCGATGCCAGGACCAGCGCCGCGAGCGGACGCCAGATCCCCGGCATGGAAGCAAGCAGGTTTTCCATCGCGTCTCCGTCAGGCTGGTTCGTTGAACACGACTTTATGGCGGGGCAACGGATGCCGTCTTGAACGATTGTGCGTGGGATGGCGCCGCGATTTTGTCCGCCTCGCATGTCGCATCGGCCACTTGCCAAAACGGCAAGCGCCATTGCCAAAGCCGCATGTTGCTGCAGGCGCGCGCTCTCTAATATCGCCGGATATCTGCATACCTGCATATCCAAAAAGGGGAGAGACCTGCCATGAACAAACTGCTGCGTGCGGCTGCTGCCGCATCCTTCTGTGTGCTTGCCGGCGGCGCCGGCGCCTCGGGCTGGCCCGCCAAGCCGATCTCGCTGGTGGTGGGCTACACCGCCGGCGGCAGCGTCGACCTGGTGGCGCGCACGATCGCGCCGGAGCTGGGCAAGCGCTTGGGCCAGAGCGTGGTCATCGAGAACCTGGGCGGCGCCGGCGGCACCATCGGCGCCTCCAAGGTGGTCAAGGCCGATGCCGACGGCTACACGCTGCTGATGGGGTCGGGCAGCGAGGTCTCGATCGCGCGCCTGACCAATCCCGCCGTGCGCTACGACGGCGAGCGCGACCTGGCGCCGATCACCTTTGTCGGCACCCAGCCGATGGTGCTGGTGGGCAAGTCCGCGCTGCCGGCCAAGAACGCCGACGAGCTGATCGCGCTGGCCAAGGCGCAGCCGGGCAAGCTGGCCTATGCGTCGTCCGGCGTGGGCACGCCGCTGAACCTGGCCGGCGAACTGATCAAGCAGCAGGGCAAGGTCAATATCACCCATGTGCCCTACAAGGGGGCTTCCGCCATGTCGACCGACCTCCTCGGCGGCCAGATCGACCTCGCCGTGATGGTGCTGTCGTCGGCCCTGCCCCATATCCAGGCCGGCCGGGTCAAGGCCTACGGCGTGACCGAAGGGCACCGCGCCCAGGTGGCGCCCAATGTCCCCGCGCTGTCCGAAAGCAGCGCGCTCAAGGGCGTGGACATGGGCGTGTGGTTCGGCCTGATGGCGCCGGCCAATACCCCGCGCGCCGTGGTCGACCGCGTGAACACCGAGATGCAGGCCGTGCTGGCCATGCCCGAAGTGAAGAAGAAGCTGGCAGAAGCCGGCGTGGAAGTCGCGCCGGGCGGCCCGGCCCAGTTCGGCACCTTTATCAAGCGCGAAACGGTGAAGTACAAGAGCATCGTCCAGACCGCCGGCATCCACGAATAAGCGGCGGCAGGCGTACCATTTGCTTGTCGCAAGCGGCGGCGCCGCCACGGTGCCGCCTGTTTTTCTTTGCTGCTCCCGGCCGATCCCACTGGCAACCCAGGCAACCTAGCCGACCCACAGACATGACGACCACTGCCCCCAGCTTCGACGCTTACCCGGTTGAAGTCGAATTCCCCGATATCCGCCCCTATGCCGCCGGCAACTGCGGCGTGCCCTACGTCCACACCTTCGATAGTGGCGTGCCCGGCCCGCACGTGATGGTCAACGCGCTGACCCACGGCAACGAAGTGTGCGGCGCCATCACCGTCAAGGCACTGCTGGATCTCGGCGTGCGTCCGCGCCGCGGCCGCCTGACGCTGGCCTTCGCCAACGTCGACGCGTACCACACCTTCGATGCGGCCCGCCCGGATGCGTCGCGCTACGTGGACCAGGACTTCAACCGCGTGTGGACGGCGGCCGTGCTGGACGACACCACCCGCGATTCATCCGAGCTGCGCCGCGCGCGTGCCATGCGCCCGGTCATCGATACCGTGGACCTGCTGCTGGATCTGCACTCCATGCACGAGAAGAGCCTGCCGCTGATCGTCTCCGGCCCGCTCGACAAGGGCATCGCCCTCGCGCGCGCCGTGGGTGCGCCGGCCAACGTGATCGTGGATGAAGGCCACCCCGAAGGCCGCCGCATGCGTGACTACGAAGGCTTTGGCGACCCGGCCAGCGCCAGGAACGCGCTGCTGATCGAGTGCGGCCAGCATTGGGAAGCCACCGCCGTGGGCGTGGCCAAGGACAGCACCGCGCGCTTCCTGCTCAACGCCGGCGTGATCGATGCCGACGACGTGCCCGCCGGCTGGCTGTGGCTCCTGCACCCGCAGCGGGTGGTACGCGTGACGGAGCCGGTGGTGGCCAGCAGCATGGATTTCCGCTTCGCCGGCGCGTACACCGGGCTGGAAACCTTCGCCGAGGCTGGCACCGTGATCGGCTGGCGCGATGGCGAGCCGGTGGTCACGCCGTACCCGGATTGCGTACTGGTCATGCCTTCGTTGCGGCAACTGCGCCCCGGCGTCACCGTGGTGCGGCTGGGCCAGGTGATCGGCTGACTGGCCGCCGGTCCGCGCACGGGCGGGTGTTCAAGCTGGCGTAGCCGGTGAAGGCGGCGCGGCGGGCGCGCCTGCCGTGCCGGTGGTGGACTGCTTGGGCCGCATGCCGGGCAGCAACTGATCGACCAGTTCCTCGATCTTTGCCTCGGGCACCACCAGGTTGCTCAGATTCAGGCCGCCGGCGCTGCGCAGCGCGTCGTAGTTCGCCTTGCCGGCGCGGTCGCCGCCGATGTAGACGACGATCTCGGCTGAACTGAGGAAATCGCGCCAGTACGACTGCCGTTGCGCGACAAAAGTCGCGGTATAGGGGCACGAGGCAATCGATGCGCCGGGTGACAAGACCTTGAACTCGAAGCCGCGCGCCTGGATGGAATCGCGCAGCGCGTCCATGTAGGCGTTGCCGACCGGGTTGCTGATCACGCAGAACAGCGTACCGTCGGCCGGCTGCGCTGCGGCGATGCGGTCGCCGCGGTCGACCGGGACGACGGACTGGTAGGTGGCGCAGCCGGTGGCCAGCAAGCCCAGGCTGGCGGTGGCGGCTAGCAATGCTTTCTTCATGATGCTCCTGGTTCGCTGCTGCAAGGGTGCCCAGCGCACCCCGGCGCCGGCGGACCTGCCCGGCGGCTGCCGTGGCGGCGCGCCTGGCGGGATGAACCGTGTTGTCGGCAGGCGCGAGCGCCAACTTTAGGCCATCGTGGCGGCGGCAATCGGTGGAACAGAGCGGGGAAAAGGGTCCGGCGGTGGCGTCCGGCTGCATGCGCGAGGTGCCGGACGCAAAAAACGGCCAGCCGTAGCGGCTGGCCAGGAAGGGTACTTCCCCTGGAGACTGGCGGTTCGACCCGGTGCCAGCTTGTCCGGGCGCCGTCATGCAGCCTCAGGCAACAAACGCCTGGCGGCAGCGCAGCGCCATCACCTGCGCCTCGAAGGCACGGGCAGCGCGCTGCGCGAACTGGTCGCGGCGGCGCTGGCGGGGTTGGGAATCCGACCGGCCGGTGGCAACGGGCTCCAGCCCGGCGACCTCCCACGCGCGGCGTGTCACGGCGAGGATGTTGGCGAGTGCCTGGGCTTGCGGCGCGGTGCTACTGCCCCGGAGGAGACTTTCCATCATGATATTCGGCGCCGCCGGCACTGAAGCGAGCTTCAGGCTCCGGCGCAGGCGTTTGTTCGTATCGTGATGGAAAGATATACAGCGCCAGGGCTCCGCATTATCGACGGCGCGCCGATCCTGCTGTGGGATGCGTCCTACAAGGCCCCGGAGGGGCGTCGGCCGCACTGTTTGCGGCGGTTGTCATTCCAGACGGTGTCGGGTTTTGACTCGCTCGGCGCCTTCGTCCGGCGCTTCAGGTCTTTGCCGGGCCGCCGCTCGCCATCGTCCCCACCACCATCAGGCAGATGGCCGCAAGGAAGACACCCACCAGCAGGATCTGCAAGCGTCCCACCGGACGGCCCTTGAGGAAGGCGTTGCTGATAAAGGGCGGGGACACCAGGCCCACCACGGTGACGATCAGGATGGTCAGGGCGAGTACGGAAAGCAGGGTTTGCATGCGAAGTATCGATCCGGAGGCTTGCGGCAAAAAGGGATAAGTCAGTGCTCGCGCTCAGTTTGCGCCGCCGCGCACAAGGCAGCCTTCGAGCACGGGCGAGCCATCCACCTGGCCGGCGCCGGTGCACTCCACGGCCACTTTCTGTCCGCGCCGCACCATGGTGCCGCGCGCTTCCACCTCGCAGGTGCGCCCGGCGGGGCCGCAGATCTGTATCGGCAAGAGCTTGGCGCGTACCACAAGGGCGGGGCTGTTGGAGCGGATATCGAGGAATACCGAGTCGTTCGCCTCGCGCCGCACGCCGCTGGCCACGCCTTCCACGATGAAATACTTGCCGCGGTAGCGGTCGTCGGCCGCGCCAGCGTCTTCCTGGTAGTCATCGACCAGCGTGTCCGCCTGGTATTGCGGCAGGATGTCGGTGGTGCGCTTCGGGTCGATGCTGATCGGGTCCAGCGTACCGTTCTTGGGCACGCCGCGCGCGCCGCTGTTGGGTTCGGACGCGGGGGAGGCCTGGGCCACCGGCTCTGCGGCCGGCTCCATCTGTTGTTCTTCATGGTTGCCGGTGAGCCACAACATGGCAAGCACGGCCAACGCAACAATGGCGATAAGGATTTGCTGGGTACGGTTCAAAACGGGGTTTCCTGCGATAAAAATAGGCCGTCGCGCTGCCAGGCGCATGTTTGTGCATCGACATTCCGGCGCTGCGCGGCCACTTGGCCGGGGTACCCGCCAGCCCGCCTGTGGCAACGCTTTGCGCCGTCAATCCAGGCGTCGCGGCGGGGGCGCCGGAAAAGTTGCCCACAGCTTTGCCCACAGGGTTGTTCGGTCTTCTCCACAGACTTGTCCACAGCCTGAGGGGGGGCCGCGCCGGGTTGCCGGAGGGCATGCGCTTCCAACCCGCGATGTGACTCAATAATGGCTTCCGCGGGGCTCGCGGGTTTGGCGTAAGGGATCAGTGCAAGTGGCGCAGCCCGGCTTCGCCGTCGTCCTCGTCTTCCCAGTCCTCATGCTCGACCGGGACGTCGGGTGCCATGTCGAACACCATCGAGTGGTGCTGCACGGTAAACCAGTCGCGAAACTGCTGCAGCGTCAGCGTTTCGGGCCACAGGCTTTCGTCGAACCACTCGCCCAGCATGAATTCGAAGAAGGCGCGCCAGCGCTGTTCCACCCACAACAGCGCTTCCGGTGAAGTCGCGACATCATCCGGGACCAGGAACACACTCTGGTCCTCGCGCACATGCTCAAGGGTGAGGGTGGCCACCGGATCGGTATCCACGGCCATGATCCACTCGAAGAAGGGCTGCTGCGGCACCAGGATGACGAGCGAGCGATTGAGGGTAAAGCGCGGATGATCGGACATGGCAGGGGCTCGTTCGCTGAAACGGCCCATTGTAGCGGTTGGCCGCGCCGGCATGCGATTCATTGGAGGGGCAAGCGGCCCAGCCCGCTCCGGCCCCGGGCGAGCGCGCCGGCTGGCGCCGCCGGCCTGCCAGTTGCGTGCTAACGTGAAGACATGACAGGCACGCGGTGGCCGGTTCGATTGCCTGCGCCGTTGCCTGATACACGAAGAGGCCAACATGGGATTCAAGGTCGGGTTCACGCTCGCCGTGGAGGCGCTGTTCTTTGCGGTCTTGTTGTTTGGCGCGGCGGGAACGCTGGCCTGGCCCGCCGGCTGGGTGTATCTCATCCTGTTCTTTGGTGGCGGCGCCTGGGCAACGCAGCGTCTGGCGCGGTACGATCCCGCGCTGCTCGCCGAGCGCATGAAAATGCCTTTTCAACCAGGTCAGCCGCTATGGGACAAGCTGCTGCTGCCGGTGGTGGGCGTTGCCTGGTGTGCCTGGCTGGTACTGATGGGCCTGGACGCGGTGCGCTACCGCTGGTCCGCGATGCCGCTCTGGCTGCAGTGCGCGGGCGCCGTGCTGCTGGTGCTGTCGTTTCCCGCGATCGACCGCGTGTTTCACGCAAACACCTTCCTCGCCGCTGTCGTCCGGATCCAGTCCGAGCGCGGGCATCGCGTGGTTTCAACCGGCCCCTACGCCGTGGTTCGCCATCCGCTCTATGCCGTCATGCTGGTTTTCCTGCCGGCCAACGCCTTGCTGCTTGGCTCCTGGTATGGCATGGCGGGATCGCTGGTGCTCGCCGGCGGCATCGTCTTTCGCACGGCAATGGAAGACCGCGAACTACTGCGCGGCCTTGCCGGCTACGCAGCGTACGCGGCCAGGGTGCGGTACCGGCTGATCCCGTTCGTCTGGTGAGCGGCCGGCGCCCGCCGCCGTTCGGCGAGATCCGGGGATCGGTGAATCAGTGAATCTGCATCCCCCGCATGGCATGGATGCGGTCGTGATGCCACTGGATACCCTCGTACTGGCGTTGCACCACCGCACGGATCTCGGGCGGCATGTCCTTCATCAGCGCCGACTGGTATTCCCGCTTGGCGGCTTCCTCGTCGCGTTCGCAAAGCTGCAGCACCGCATCGTCGTTGTGCGGCGCGATGACATGCAGCACCTCCATCCAGCCGCGATGCAGCGTGCCCCCCATGCTGCCGCGATCACGCGGCTCGGCGCCCAGCGCGGTCACCAGCGCCTGCAACTCCATCACCGAGGCGCGGCAGGATTCCGCCGTGCCGGTCAGGATGGCGCGTATCTCGGGGTTATGCACTTCGCGGGCCCCGGTCGTGCAGCTGAGCTCGCCGTCCTTGCCGACCTCGATCAGGTGGTTCAGGGTGGAGACGAGAGGTACTTGCGCGTTGTTCATGACATTCTCCTTGCCTGGGTCCGGGCCGATCATGAAGCCGTGCGCACATCTGCACCTGCGCGGGACGCATCGCCCCGGCGCCTGTCCAGAAGCCAGGCCCCCGATTCCTGCCTTTGCCGCGCGGCATGCTTGCCATGGCTTGCGGGCCGGCTGCCGTGCTGGCCGGCCCGCAGCCGCGGGTAGCGCGGACAGCGCCACCGACATGTTTAGTATAGAAGTTGGGGAGTGCAGGACAACGGCGCTTCGCGCACCGTACAGGACGTGCAAAAACGCAACGCGAAATGTGCCAGACTATGCCCTTGTTCAAGCAGAGGGTTCCGAGTCGCCTGGCTTCGTTTTAGTGTGCGATCTTGTGCGTCAGCAAAAAAAGCGTGACTTGCGCCAATCGGGGTCTCTCCTATGCTTGCCAAGCCCCGGAACAGGTGATTAACGATTGCTATTTCGTGCATGTGGCGAGGACGCGATGAACGCATTTGATAGCAGTATCATTCACTTCCTGCATCAGTTCGCTTTCCGATCGGTTTTTATCGACCGCGCGGCGTTGGCCATGACCCAGTTCTATATGCTCCGCGGCTTGCCGATGATCGCGCTGCTGTGGTGGGTCTGGTTCCGCGATGGCCCGGACAAGCTGCGCGACCAGGAAATCGTTGTGACCACGATTGTCGCCGGTCTTTGCGTGCTGGTCCTGGGCCGGTTCCTGGCGCACTGGGTGCCTTTCCGCATCCGTCCCTTTGCGAACCCTGAACTGGGGTTGCGCTTTCTCGTGTCCTCGGAAGACCGGATCCGAACCTGGAGCGCCTTCCCGAGCGATCATGCGATGCTGTGGTGCGCCGTGGCGACCGGCGTGCTGGTCGCGTCCTGGCGCATCGGCATCTTTGCGCTGGCGTATGCCATCCTGTTTATCTGCATGTCACGTGTCTATGTCGGGCTGCATCATCCGACGGACGTGCTGGGCGGGGCAGCGCTGGGCGTGGCAATGTGCCTGTTGCTGAATCTTACGCGGTGCCGCCACTTTATAGCGGCCCCGGTCCTGCAGTTTTCCCGCCGCCACCAAAGTTCCTTCCATGTGGGCATGTTCCTGCTGAGCTTTGGACTGGTGACCCATTTTGACGAGTTGCTCATGCTGGGCTCCTCGTTGCTGAAATTCATCTGACTGAAGTACACCTGACCCAGCGACGCCATGCGGCGGGAGGAAAGCCAACGCTGCGTTGCGCGGCTATCCGCTTCCTTCCCGCCGCGGGCAGTGCCGTCAGAATGTGTTCAACACCTGTTTCACCGCGGCCGCGACCTTGCCTGCCAGGTAGACATGGCCAGCGGCCGAGGGATGGGCGCCATCGTCGGAGACGTACACGTCGCCATTTCCGTCGCCCTTCGGATGGGCAACATTGCCTGTCCCGGTTTGCCACTGTTCCGCCACGTTATCGATGAAATAGAAGTTGGCGCGCGTGCCGACCGCCGCCTTGATGGCATCCCGCTGCTCAGTGCGGGGAAAGCCCGGCGACCAAGGGCCGATGACAAAGACGATGGTGTTCGGCAGGTTCTTTGCTACAGCGTCGAACACGGCGGTGGCTTCCGCTTGCAGCTCTGCCTTGGAAGAACCCGTGTCATTGATGCCGCCGGCGACGACGAGAACATGCGGATTGAAAGGAAAGACGTCGGTTGCCAACCGGTCGCGGAACTTGAGTTTGGGGGAAGGCGCGGCCAGATAGCCTGTGGCCCCGACCCCGGACTGATACATGTCCTTCCACCCAGCCAGGTATCCGAGCTGGGCCGCGTAGTTGTCAAAGCTATACCCGACTGCGGCCATGCCTTCCGTAAATGAGTCGCCGAGCACCACGGCCCGCACCCTGGGTTCCGCGGGCGGCGCGGAAATGGCGTCGCCAGGTGCAAGGCGCACGCCGCCGAAGCGCATGTTCGGCGTCTCGATGCGGATCCGCCTTGACTTCCTGCTGCCCTGGAAATCGACCCGGGTCAGGTACAGGTTTCCATCGTCCGGATAGGCGACTGGCGTGGTGGAGGCGTACTCCCCGTCTACCAGGAACCGATGGGCGGAGGCATCGACATTACCCTTCACCAGAATCTCGAACGTCGGCGCATCGGTGACGAATTCGATGTAATAGACGTTGGAATCCAGTCCCAGCCCCCCGTAGTTCACCGCGGTATTCTTGACCAGATCCGCGTCCGGATAGAGGAGACCGGCTTGCACGACAGCGCCGATGTAGCGTAGCGCGGCAGTGTTACCGGGGAGTACCAGCGTGCTGCCGGCGATGTTCGACGGCATATTCGCCGTTCCCGGCGTAATGATCGGCGGCGAAGCCATTGTCTTCGGTGCCGCACCGCTTGCTGCGGCCGCCTTGAGCAGCGCCTTGGTGGTTTGTAATTCCGTCTGCGGCGTCGACGGTGTAGTCACCGGCGTGGCTACGGGTGTCGGCGGGGTTGTGCTGCTTCCCCCTGTGCCTGAGCTATTGGTTGCAACCGCGGTGCCACTGTCACCGCCACCGCCACCGCCACCGCATCCGGAGACCAGTCCAACAATCAGAAACATTGAAAACGCAGCCAGCTTTGAGATCATCCCTTGCTCCCTGTTTCATCGCATGTCTCCCCGTTTTTTTGGATAGTTGCATGAGAAGAAGGGGCTGGTCTTTCCCCCAGAGAGCTTAGTGCCGGGCCATCTTCATCCGACAACAGGATGAGACTTTATGACGAGTGGTTGCGTGTAGACGGATATTGACAGATGTTGATGGACGTCCGGGGTGGACTGTTTGCCTGCGGCACACCGTTACCAATACAGAAGCTAGCAATGTGCTACAAGATACTGATTTGAAATAAAATTTCTGTTTGATGTGTCGAATTGTGTACTAACTTGTGTACTAAAAACTCTGAGTGCTCGTGCTTATCCACAGGCCATCCCCCTAACAGAGCGCGGAAGGCGTGAACCTTGCGAGCGTCAGCGGGCTTTCGCGTTGAGGACCACCCTCGAATTTCCTCACCAGTCCACGGTCCTCAGCGCCTGCTTAAACTCGGCTGGCGGATCACCTTCAAATTTCCTCACCTTTCCGCCTCGCTTCCAAGCTCATTGGCCGAAGGACTACCAAACAATGGGTCGAAAAGCCCATAAATAGGGCCTCCCCGCCCGGATTAATTGGAACATGCCCCCAAAGTTGCCCCAAGCATGGCATGGTGACCCAGGCACCCACAGTCGTCACTCTATGCATCCGTGCGCGTTTCCGATGGCAGGCCACATGAACACGCCGGTACGGGATCATGGGTGAGCGAACTGGTCAAGTTGAGGACTTTCTGGACGCGTGCCCGCAGACCAGGTCCTCCCTGACCGATAGGCTTCCCGGCGAGGTCCTCTGCCATATCAAGGGAAGCGACGAGGCGCGCCAGTCGTACCTGCTAGAGGCACTTGACGCCAAGAGGGCTCTCCACCCGAACATGTCAGCCTTCCGGATTTCGAGAGGCATGTTCACGCTCAAAGTACAAGTTGACGATACACAGTACGAAGTCCCCCYCGAAGGCAAGCAATGAACTCGGGCGCAACGTTACCTTCGGGCCAGAGGGGTGGGACTAACTGCCGACGGCTGCAGGCGCCTACTAGCTTCGCTGGAATTTGGGTGCCGTAAGAATGCTCGGACGGACGACGAGCCACGTCATCCAGCCCCAGAAGACGGCATAACGTGGACTGATGCCCTTTCATGCCCACAGGTAACTCTTTGAATGAAGGCAGGACAGGCCATGTCGCCCGGCTTGTGTCAAACACTCGCTTCGTCGCCGGTCTCGGAGTGACTGTCAACGGGTGACACTTTCAAGCCACATCACCTGATATCAGGGCCGGTTGCCCCGGTGTGAATCACCGAGGGTTTGGCCCAAAAGTGTCGAAATTCGACACTCCCAGAGGAAGCTAGCGGTCGTCAGATTCGAGGCTGTGCGTGACAGATCAGGCGTTGAACAAGGGATAGCTTGCTGCAGGCAAGGCGGGGCAAGGAATATTTCATCGATCGCCTATTTCGTACCCCGTTTCCTACCCGGCTTCGGATCCGCTAGCCGTCCGCATACGCTGAAACGGTCTATGCTGCCGCTTGCGCAGCACCGACTTCAGGCCGGCGATCCAATTGATCCGGGATGAACCCGTTCGCCGCCAGCGCTGGGATGAGACCTCGCATCAGATAGCTACTGGCGAACCCAGCGCAGTAGGTCCTTGCCCCAGGTTCGATGGGAACAAGCATCCGCCCCTCCACCAATTTCCGAATTTGGTAGGTGCGCTGGGTAGGGTTCAGGCCCGGCATGACCTCTGCCAAGTCCGCCGATTTGACTTGCCCACTTTTGACCGCCTTACTGAGTACCGCGGCCTCCAACGGGGTCACCAACTGCCGTTCGCGCGCGAAGGCAAGCGCGGGGTCCAAAATGTGTTGCTGGAGATACTTGAAGTCTGTCAGGCGATTGATCTTACGGATTTCGGTTGCGATCCCTTCCAAGACATAAATGCACCAGCTTTCCAAGCCTTCCTTTGTCCCCGTATCGCCCTGCGCCAGCATCGCGTAGTACTGCTCGCGGTTGTTGCAGAACACGGCAGTCGGATTGAGGATACGATCGCCGCTGGACTGTACGTTGAACCCATACTTGATCATCATTGCGTAGGTAAGCAGCCGCACGACGCGCCCGTTACCGTTTGAGAATGGATGGATCCAGCCGAAACGATGGTGGGCCAGCGCGACCTTCATCAAGTCGTACTTCGGGGCGTCCTTGCGGTTGATGAAGCCAACCAACTCCTCCATGTAGGCCTGTACCGAACCGGCGTCCGGCGGCAAGTGCTCGGACTTACTGATCCTAACCGCGCCAGTGCGGAATGCTCCGGGGGTTCTGTCCCCTTCGCGCACAAGCCCATTGACAGCCAAGTTATGGAGTTCGCGAATGAAGGTTGACGTGATCTGAGTGCCGTGTGAGATGGCTTCCTCCGCGTACTTCATCGCTTCCTCGATGTTTGCGATCTCACGCAATTGGTCGCTGGCCGAAGACGTGCCCTCGATCTTGCTTTCGATGTAATCGGCGAGCGTAGTATTGTTCCCTTCGATCCGGGCCGAGCCCAAACTTTCCATAATGTGAAAAATGGATTTCAGTTGATAGAAGATGGCCGGAGGCGTTGTGCCGGACAAACTGAGTCTGCGCAAGTGCTCCAGATCCGTCAGGACGTCAACCAATGGCGAGTCGAAAGCGGGGTTGAGCAAACCAAGGTCGTGGTGATGGAACGAAGCCATGACGAAAAACTATCTCCAAGAGAAGTTCACAACATGTGCACTGGGGTGCAACGGTAAGTTGAGTTTAAGCCAAATATTCTAAGACAATTCAAAGGGTTAGCGAAGTGCTTAGCAAGAGTTTTGTGAAAACGCAGCCAACAAGATGTTCACAGACGTAAATGTGGATCTACAGGGAACGCAGGGCCGATCATGCAATTGTGCTTCATGATTCATATTTTGCATCGGCAGGGAAGTCGCGTAAAAGTATCGCAATCGGACCGCCCCCCTTGTGCCTTCGTGCAAGCGCGGCGTTGCACCTGCCTTCAGGTGCGGTATAACGTCTCGGCACCCGGCACCGCGGAAAGCCTCGCATGGGCAGGTGCGATCACGTCTGATGTATCGTTTGGGACATGACTTGGCACCAGGTTGGTCGTCCGGTGCGCCCTCGGTTGGGAACTGGGTGGTGAGCCTGTCCCTCTCCGGTTCCTTGTCGCTAAGGCGGTGACCTGCCGAAGTGACTGGCGGGGTTCTGAACGCGGCACGTCCATTTTTCTGCTTGGGTCTCTAGCCGGCCTTGGCATAATGGTGGACTAATGCCCATCTGCGACATCCATGAACGCTGTTGAAATCGAAGCCGCCGTTTCTGAACTGGCTGATGCCTCCTTTGACGCCAAGGAATTCCCCTATGCCTTCCTTGCTGCCTTCGGCAATAAGGAGACAACGATCGCCCGCCTACGCAAAGGTGATACCAACAAATCGGATCACGCGGGCGGTGTGCTGCAGCGCAACAACATCCACTTAGCCGTAGCTCCCTCTGGTCAGGTTGGTCAGACGCTAAGTGCCCTGCGCGCGAGCCCGGAAACCGCCAGGGGCAAGGTCAAGTTCGTACTGGCCACTGATGGCCAGACCTTGGAAGCCGAGGAGCTACTCACCGGCGAAACATTAGCGTGCGACTACCCGAAATTCGCGGGCCACTTCGGCTTCTTTCTTCCGCTGGCCGGCATTTCCACGATCAAGGAAATTAAGGACAGCGCCGTCGACATCCGCGCGACTGGCCGCCTAAACAAGCTCTACCTGGAACTGCTGCGCGAAAACGCTGACTGGGCCAAGGAAGAGCGCCGCCACGACATGAATAACTTCATGGCGAGGTTGATCTTCTGTTTCTTCGCCGAGGACACAGGCATCTTCGGGGGCTCCAGTCTTTTCACGAAGACGGTCGACCAGATGAGCGAAACGACGTCGGCCAACACGCACGAGGTGATACGCACGATCTTCCAGGCGATGAATGTGCCGACCAAGGGCAACGCTCGCGACGCAGCCAAGATGCCGGCCTGGGCCGACCGGTTCCCTTACGTCAACGGCGGCCTGTTTGGCGGTAGCATCGAGGTGCCCCGCTTCACGCGCATCGCCCGCACCTACCTGCTTCACGCCGGTCAACTCAGCTGGCACGAAATCAACCCGGACATCTTCGGCTCAATGATCCAGGCGGTCGCGGACGACGAAGAGCGTGGCGCCTTGGGTATGCACTACACCAGCGTGCCGAACATTCTGAAGGTGCTCAACCCGCTATTCCTCAACGACCTGCGTGACCAACTACAAGCTGCTGGCGACAATAAGGCGAAGCTGCTGAATCTGCGCAAGCGCATGGCACGCATCCGCGTGTTCGACCCGGCCTGCGGCTCGGGCAACTTCCTCGTCATCGCCTACAAGCAGATGCGCGAGATCGAGGCGGAAATCAATCGACGACGGGAAGAACCAGGCCTGAAATCAGTTATCCCGCTGACGAATTTCCGTGGCATCGAACTGCGTGACTTCCCGGCCGAGATTGCACGTCTGGCGCTCATCATCGCGGAATACCAGTGCGACGTGCTGTACCGGGGTCAGATGGAAGCGGTGCAAGAGTTCCTGCCCTTGGACGCTGAGAACTGGATTACTTGCGGTAACGCTCTCCGCCTCGATTGGTTGGCACTGTGCCCTCCGACTGGCACCGGCGTGAAGCTCGTGGCGGACGACCTATTCCAAACGCCGCTGGCGCAACCCGAAATCGACTTCGAGAACGAGGGGGGGGAAATTTACGTCTGCGGCAACCCTCCTTACTACGGAAGTAGAAAGCAAGAAGAAATACAAAAACACGACATCCAAGATTTGTGTGGCCATTTTATTAAAAAATGGAAATCGCTCGATTATGTGGCTGGTTGGTTTCTTTGCGCAAAGCGATACATGGAGACCACAAATGCAGAATGCGCATTCGTGGCAACAAGCTCTATATGCGAAGGCTTGCAAGTCGGCATCTTATGGCCGCACATACTGAACAGCAACATAAGTTTGAAATTTGGCGTTCGCCCATTCAAATGGGCGAACTTGGCCGCAAAAAATGCTGGCGTTACGGTGGTGATTGTCGGGCTCACCAATAAGATTGGTCAACAGAAGGTTTTATTCTCAGAGGGAGGGACAATCCAACGCGTCGATGCTCTATCCCCGTATCTTGCCCCTAGCAAGACAGTGTTTGTAGACGCGATCCCGGAGCCTATATCGGCTCTTCCGAAGATGGTAACTGGCAGCATGCCGCGTGATGGCGGCAATTTGATTCTGAGTACCCCAGAAGCGGCTAGCCTCCTTAAGTCGCACCCTGAATCTAATCAATTCATCCGTCAATACATCGGCTCGGACGAGCTAATTAATGGTGGGCGACGACATTGCCTTTGGATTGGAGACAATGAAGTTAGGCAGGCGCGAAGCATGCCCGAGATTAACAGCAGACTCATTGAAGTTAGCAGGTTTCGCAGTGAAAGCACACTAGACTCCACTCGGGAGTATGCCGATAAGCCTCATCGCTTTGTTTACCTTGCTGGCAAGGCAAAATACCGAACCATTGCCGTAGGAACGGTATCCTCGGAGAGACGCCAATTTCTCCCAGTGGATATGTTTGATAGCAAATCCATCATTAGCAACCTGGCACTTGCGCTCTACGATTCGCCAGCTTGGTGCCTATCGTTAA
This sequence comes from Cupriavidus sp. 01L45, assembly GCF_056399885.1. Taxonomy (NCBI): domain Bacteria; kingdom Pseudomonadati; phylum Pseudomonadota; class Betaproteobacteria; order Burkholderiales; family Burkholderiaceae; genus Cupriavidus; species Cupriavidus sp. 01L45. Next base: position 17,967 of record NZ_JBFTSG010000059.1, read on the forward strand.
TATCATCTCGCCTACATTTGGTATGGATCGCTGCTGTTTGCGGCAAACTGGAAACTCGGTATCGCTACTCAAACACTCTGGGTTGGAACACCTTCCCAGTCCCAACACTAACCGAACAGAACAAGGTCGACTTGACCCGTCGTGCCGAGGACATTTTGCTGGCCCGTGAAGCCCATTTCCCGGCTACGATCGCCGATCTGTACGATCCGGATACCATGCCAGAGAACCTTCGTCGCGCCCACGAGCAAAACGACGAAACACTGGAACGCATCTATATCGGCCGCCGGTTCCGTAACGACACCGAGCGACTGGAAAAGCTGTTTGACCTTTATACGAAGATGACGGTGGCCGAACCGAAGCAGACCAAGAGAACGAACACGCGAGCACGGAAGACCGCGTCATGAATACGCCCGAGATCAACCCCACCAACCAATACACTCTCCCCGCCGTCTCAATCAAGACGGCTCGCACCGGCGTTTCGAGCAACGCTAACTCATTGGGCATGCGCCCGATGCAGGAGCGCGCCTACGCCAGGCGCGGCGAACAATACCTTTTGATCAAATCGCCGCCCGCGTCGGGCAAGTCCCGCGCCCTGATGTTCATCGCGCTGGACAAGCTGCACAACCAGGGCATCAAGCAGGCGCTGATCGTTGTGCCGGAGCGCTCGATCGGTGGCAGCTTCGCCGACGAGCCGCTGACCAAGTATGGGTTCTGGGCCGACTGGATGATCAAGCCGCAATGGAACCTGTGCAACACGCCCAGCGCCGATGACGTCAAGTTCGCGCACTCCAAGGTCAAGGCCGTGGGCGAGTTCCTCGCGAGCGACGATAAGGTCCTCGTCTGCACGCACGCGACTTTCCGTTTCGCCGTCCAAGACTTGGGCATCGAGGCCTTCGACAACCGTCTGATCGCGGTCGACGAGTTCCACCACGTCAGCAGCAACACAGAAAGCAACATCCTGGGTAGCCAGCTGGCCGACCTTATCGGACGCGACAAGACGCATCTGGTCGCGATGACCGGCTCCTACTTCCGTGGCGACGCCGAAGCGGTGCTGTCTCCCGGCGATGAGGCACGGTTCGAGACGGTGACCTACACCTATTACGAGCAGCTCAACGGCTATGAATATCTCAAATCGCTCGAAATCGGCTATTTTTTCTACACTGGCCGGTATCTGGACGCGATCATGAAGGTGCTCGACCCGTCGCTCAAAACGATTGTGCACATCCCGAACGTTAATTCGCGGGAGAGCCTGAAAGACAAGCACAAGGAAGTCGAAGAAATCATGGCTAACCTCGGCCACTGGGAAGGCATCGACCCTGTGACCGGTTTCCATCGGATCAAACGGTCGGACGGGCGCATTATCAAAGTGGCCGACTTGGTGGACGACGGCGATCAGCGTTCGACCGTCCTGTCGGCGTTGAAGGCACCTGCCCAGAAGAATAACCGTGATCACGTCGACGTCATCATCGCGCTGGGCATGGCCAAGGAAGGATTCGACTGGATCTGGTGCGAGCACGCTCTGACCGTGGGTTACCGGAACAGTTTGACCGAAATCGTACAGATCATCGGCCGCGCCACCCGCGACGCGCCAGGCAAGGAAATCGCTCGCTTCACCAACCTGATCGCCGAGCCGGATGCCTCCGAGGAAATGGTCGCCGACGCCATCAACGACACGTTGAAGGCGATCGCCGCGAGCCTACTTATGGAGCAGGTGCTGACGCCCCGGTTCGAGTTCACTCCCAAGAACAAGGGCAAGATTGAAGGCTTCGACTACGGCCCCGACGGCTACCAGGAGGGCCAACTCAACATCGGCGTGAACCCCGACGACGGACGCGTCCACGTCGAGATCAAGGGCTTGGTCGAACCCAAGTCCGAAGAAGCGGCCCGCATATGCAAGGAAGACATCAATGAGGTGCTGACGGCGTTCGTCCAGGACCGCAAGACCTTGGAACGTGGTCTGTTCGACCACGATGGCACCATCCCCGAGGAACTGACGATCATGCAAATGGGCAAGATCGTCCGGGAGCGCTACCCTCACCTCGAAGAGGACGACCAAGAGGCCGTCCGCCAATACGCGGTCGCCGCGCTGGCATTCACCCAGCAGACCAAGCAGCTCGATCTGCCTGAAGAAGGGGACGGGGGCGGAGGCGACGACGTTACGCCGCGTGCCAACTTGGCGCTGATCCAAGGCATCAAGCAAATCGCCATGAACGTGCGCGACCTCGACATCGACCTGATCGACCGGATCAACCCATTCGACGCGGCTTACGCGATCCTGGCCAAGGCGATGGACGAGAAGACGCTCCGCCAAGTGCAGTCGGTCATCGCAGCCCGGAAGGTCAGCATCCCGATCGAGGAAGCCCGCGAACTCGCGAAGCGCGCTCTGATCTTCAAGCAAGAGCGCGGTCGCCTGCCCGACCTTAGTTCGCCCGACCCGTGGGAGAAACGTATGGCCGAAGGCATCGCAGCGCTTGCCAGTTTCAGGAAAGCCGAAATGAAGAAGGAAGCCAACGGCCGTGAGTAAGAAAGCCAAATCCGCATCGCCCGACCTGTCTGACGACGACCTGCTCGGACAGTTGGGTGTCGAGGTCGAAGTCGAGGTCGTGGGTGGCCATACCGCGCAAGAAGAACGGATCATCGCCGGCTTCGAAGAGATCCAACGCTTCGTCGAGCAGCACGGTCAACCACCTCGTCACGGCGAGGGACTGGATATCTTCGAGCGCCTCTACGCCGTCCGTCTGGATCGCCTGCGTCGCCTGCCCGAAGCCCGCTCGCTGCTGGCTGGGCTGGACACGCAGGATTTGCTGGCGCAACCGACGGGAGAGGCCAATGTCGATCCAGATTCGCTTGGCGACGACGACCTGCTCACCGAACTCGGCATCGACGCCACCGAAGCTCTGGCGGAGAATGACATCACGGTGCTTAGGCACGTAAAATCGCGCGCCGAAAAAGCCATTGCCGAGGACATCGCCAACCGCACGTCCTGCGAGGACTTTGAGCAATTCAAGCCCCTCTTCGAAGAAGCCAAGAACGGTTTGAAGAGCGGCACCTGGGAGTCGCTGCCCTTCGCAAAAGATTCGGAAATCAAGCTGGAAAACATCCAGCATGGCAACTTCTTCATCATCAATGGCCAGATCGCTTACATCGCCGAGAAGGGCGATGAAATCAAGACGTCGGTGGCCGACCGTCAAGACGCCCGGTTGCGCGTCATATACGACAACGCGACCGAAAACCACCTGCTGATGCGCTCCTTCCAGAAGGCGCTTTACCGCGACGAAGTACCGCGGCGCCTGCGCAAGATCGATGTCGGTCCACTGTTCAGCGGCGAGTGGGAAGACAGCGACGTGCAGAGTGGCACCATTTACGTGCTGCGCAGTCTGTCCGACGAACCGCTCATCGCGCAGCACCGTCAGGTCATCCACAAGATCGGCGTGACTGGCGGCAGGGTCGAGACCCGTATCGCCGACGCCGAGAACGACCCGACCTACCTGTGCGCCCCGGTCGAGGTCGTGGCCACGTACAAGCTCGCCGGCGTCAACCGGACGAAGGTCGAAGGACTGTTCCACAAAATTTTCGCCAACGCTCAATTCGACATGGCTTTGCCGCCGCGGTACGGCAAGCCGGTGCGTCCGCAGGAGTGGTTCCTAGTGCCACTGTCTGTCATTGACGAAGCCGTGCAAGGCATTTTGGACGGCTCGATTGCAGGCAAGGTCTACGACCGTGCGACGGGGAAGTTGGTGAACCGGTAGTCGGTGGTCTCGCCGGCGGCCGGGACTGTGGCCCTTCGGATAAAGCCGGCGACACTTCGGCCCGCCCTCATAGAGAGAGTCGGTTAGCAGCGACCCGCCGACACCGGAGGATGGGGCGTGACGGTGACTATTGGCATTTCGTCGAAGCAGTCTGGTGACACGCAGTGCGTCCCTCGTTGCGGTACTGGCAGCAAAGCGTGAGCGCGCACGCTCCCTGCTCGATATAGGCGAACCTAAGGGATCCGGCGGCACTGAGAGTGCGCTTGCCCTCGCCAAAGGTAAGGCAGCGGCAGGGGCTTCGAATCGCGGAGCATGCAATGCGGCCCCAGACCTGTACATCTCAATAGTTGCCGGCCGTGGCGACCGTGGTTTGCGCGCTCGCTTCCACGCCAGCGAATTGTCCGAAAACGACCGTCTACGTACTCCGGCCGTCGGTATGTACAAAAATTAGTCTTTACATGTTTCGTACAGGCGGCATACTGCGTACACCCAAACCGTACACATCAGGAACGCAGCCATGTCCCGAACCTTCGCCTACGCCCGGGTCTCCACATCGGACCAGACAACCGACAACCAGGTGCTCGAGATACAGGTGGCCGGCTTCGCGGTCGAGCCGCACCGCATCGTCGTCGAGAACATTTCCGGATCGGTCGCCGCCGGCGAGCGCCCCGGGTTCGCCAAGCTGCTGCACAAGCTGGAGGCGGGTGATGTGCTGATCGTCACGAAGCTCGATCGCCTGGGGCGGAATGCGATGGACGTGCGCGCTACGGTGGAGCGCCTGGCCACAATGGGCGTGCGGATCCACTGCCTGGCGCTCGGTGGCGTCGACCTGACCAGCGCGGCCGGCAAGATGACCATGGGCGTGCTAAACGCGGTTGCGGAATTCGAGCGTGACCTGCTGATCGAGCGCACGCAGGCTGGGCTCGCTCGCGCCAAGTCAGAGGGAAAGGCTCTGGGCCGGCCGGCGGCGCTCTCTGAAGCGGAGCAGGCCGAGGCGCTGGCGAAGCTCGCCGCCGGCGTCTCGATCGCCCAGCTCGCACGCGACTATGGCACGACCAGGCAGAGCATCATGCGCGCCCGGGCCCGGGCAGCGAGCCGCCCGAGCTGAGGTAGGGCTGGGGCAGCCTAGCCGCTATTCCTGCATGAAAACGTCGTTCTCGAAGCCTAGCAGCGCGCGCGCCATCAGATCGGCGATATCCGACAGCTTGGCCTGGGCATCGGCGCCGTCGCCATCCCCCGGCACCGCCTGCAGCACGGCGTAGACCTTGTGCGCCAGGATAGCGAAGGCCTGGGCGCCGGCGAGCACCGGGTCGCGCAGTTGGTCCTCGACGACCATACCTTCGAGCTGGCCAGCCAGGAACCGCCCCAGCCCGCCGCCCTCGTTCCACTCGCCCATCGATTCATATGCAGGATCGTGGCCAGCGAAGATCCGGCCCATGCGGCCGCATTCCGCCCCATCGGCGGCCGAGGCCTCCCAAGGCGTCGACTGCCCCTGGCAGACCGCCACGTAGCGATCGGCAATACCGGCGATGAAGTCGCGCACGAGGGCGCCCACGGCCTGCAGGTCGCCCAAGTAGGGCCGCGGCCCGGACGCCCGCCCGAGCGCGATCTGCCAGCCAGAAAATGCCGGCTTGCTGGTGGTATCAGAGCCCAGCGCGAAGGCCGCCTTGGCAACTACCGTCTGATCAACGTCTCGGTTCACATAGGTATGCAGCTGCGCCAGCGGTACCAGTGCGACAGCCTGCGTTTCCCAGCCCATGGCCGCTGGTAAGCCGCCAACGCGGCGCGCGCTGTAGTACCTGGTCATGGTTTGAGTCCGCTCGACGTCGCCGATGAATCCGGTGATCTGCACCTTCAAGCCGGATTCCTCGAAGGCCTCCCGGATGGCCGTGGCTTGCAAGGAGAGGCCCTCGTCGGCGTGCCCCTTGGGAAAGGTGGCGCGGTAGCCAGCAAAGCCATTGGACGGGTGCACAACCCAGACGCGACCGTCCTGCTCCACCACAACAACTCCGGCGGCCGGCTTCTTGCCGCTGGAGACCAGAGGCGGCTCGGCCAGGTCGTGCATCAAGCCATCCACGTAGTCCCAGCCCTCATTCGTCTTGGGGTGGTCCCTCCAGGGCGCAAACGGCACGCCATGCAACTCGGCCGGCGTGGCGCTGTCAGGTGTCCACATAGCGATTGCATCCGGGTCGGTCCAGGTTTCCGGCACGCTCGGCGTAGACGGCTCGTTGAGCTTGACCGGCTTTCCGTCGTCGTCCAGGCGCGGGTGCAGAACTGAATTAGGTCTTGTAGAGCGCATATTCATGGGTGCTATACTATAGCACAAGTGATCTATAGCTCTCATTTAAACGGGTGATAGAGTCTAACACCCTCGACGCAGGTCAGCACCGCCAGCGCGGATCAGCCGACAGGTTGACCATGCGGCATCCAAGCTGAACCTTGCCCCACTAACCTGGCAGCCGATCAGCGACAGTTCGGATTCGGTCGATTCCATCGGTCATTGTTCCCGCCTGGGCCGGTAGAGCAACCACCGCCCGGTCCAGTGGAAAGGCCGCCGCCGGGGCCGGTGGACATCCCACCACCAGGGCCAGTGGAGAGCCCGCCGCCGGGGCCGGTCGAAAGCCCACCGCCAGGGCCGGTAGACATCCCACCACCGGGGCCAGTCGAAAGGCCACCACCGGGGCCAGTGGACATCCCACCGCCAGGGCCGGTAGACATCCCACCACCGGGGCCGGTCGAAAGGCCACCACCAGGGCCGGTGGAGCAAGGCCCACCGGGGCCAGTCGAGCCCACGCAGTTAGCAAAAGCAGTTACCGAGGCGAACAACAGACTGAAAAACAACAGTAGTTTGGCTCGTGGGGTCATGTCTATTTCCTTGGGCGTCAGGCGGGCACGTGCACCAGCTCGGACCGTCGTCCCTGGGCCACCTCGGGCTCGGCGACGGTGATCTCGGTTTGCTTGCTGACGCCCATGGCGCGGCTTTTTCGGTGTGGTTGGAGTGGGGCCGTCGGTCAGACGGCGATGATGCACTGCTGGGTCAGGTGCTGCTGGTACTTGGGGATCTCGGGGTCGCGGGTCACCAGCACCAGATGGCCGGACATGGCCTGGGCGATCAGCATGCGGTCGAAGGGGTCGCTGTTAGTGGCGCCGACGGCCGCGGCCGTCGGCAGCCGGGTGAGGGCGACCGCGTCCGCTACGGTCACCGGCAGGAGCTGGCAGCCGGCGGCTTCCGCCAGCCCAACGACCTCATCGGGTGGATAGTTGAAGTCGCCCCGCTGCAAGGCGTGCTTGATGGCGATCTCCCATACGGTGGCGGCGCTGACGAAGTATTCGTGCTCCGGGTTGTCCAGCAGCGCGGCCGCGAGGGGAGGCAGTTTGCTGCTGTCCTCGGCGTACATGGCCCACAGGAGGATATGCGTGTCGAGCAGTAGCTTCAATTCCCATCCCCCTCGAACATGCGCTGGATCTCCGGATTGGCTGAGTCGATGTCGGCGGGCACTGGCCGCTTGCCGGCTCCGATGCCGATCAGCCGGGGCCGGCTGGCGTGCGACGGCGGAGACATAGGGTGAGCTTTCTGCAGCGTCGTGTAGAACGAGGGCGGGCCCAGCACCTCGGCGAAGGCGTGTTGGACCCTTTCGAACGCAGCAACCATCTCGCGCTGTGCGTCGCTGGCGATGTCGCGCTGTATGTTGGTGACCACGCTCCCCTGATGCACGCGCCGCTTGAGCCTGGCGCGCGCTTCGGCGCGCGGATCGCTCGCCGCCATGGCGTGCTTCCAAAGGCGTTCCAGCCGGCGCAGGCGCTCGCGCAGCTCGTGCACCTGGTCATGCATGTCATCGACCGACACCAGCTTGGCGGCGGGCCGGCCGGTGCGGTCACGGATCACCACCACGGACTCGCTGCCGGCGCTCACGGCGTCAACCAGTTGGTCGAGTTGCTGCTGGGCTTGCTGCAGGTCAAGGGTGGACATGGCAGGCTCCTGAAGTTGGCGCATTGACCTCATTGTGCTTCGTAGCAGGCAACGAGCGCAAAGAGTCCCAAGGCGCCTAGCATTACCTCTGTTGATTCGCAGGCTGGACACAGGGTGATGCCTTCAGCGACCACCCGCGCTTTCCATTCGTCTGGATCTATCATGTGGCTTCTCCCGCGTTATCGAAAAGCCCACCACCGGCAAGAAGCGCTAGCCTGCTTGCCGAGCACGCAGGCGGTAGCGCGCGAATAGCGCCCCCAGCACGCGACAAAGTGCCGCAAATGGCGCTTTTGTAGGTTATTGAAGGGATTCCGAGTGACTGCTACGGCCCTCGAAAGTCCGGATTCTTCTCCCACAGCTACAACTGCCGAAAGTTTTCTCTAAATGCGTGGAGATTGCCTACGCCGGGGAACTGGTACCGGAATGTGAGTTGCAGTCGAACTGGCCGAACTGCAGGAAGCCCACGCGGATCTGGCGGTGCCGGGCTACTTATGCCTCCAGTCGGAAGCCCGTATTAGTCAACTTAGTCCTTCTGGTCACGCTGCAACGCCAGCAGATTGGCATCGATGATCGCGCAGAGTTTATCGAAGTCGATATCGCCGGTGATCTTTGCCTCGCCATCGAGCAGAGCCATCTTGACCACGCGCCCCTCGCGCTGAATGGTGACCTCATTCTCATTTGGCATGGGCCGATCTTGCTTAGTCAACTGCTCGAACAACCAAGCCACGTCCTCCCGCGCTTGCTGCGGCCGGCGCATCTCCATTGCCTTTTTCAACGCCTTATCTGACCTGGCCATTGCCCTTACCCCCTATCTCCTCGATCCGGACTGGCCGCCGCCATAATACTCTGCGATATTGCCTCATCTAGTGCTAGTACCGGCCATGCGGCGACACCTTGGCCACCGTCAACGTGTCACACATCTTGACTCCATCTGGGCCGATGTAGGCGCCAGGCGTCCCCGCCGAGCGCTCCAAGCCACTGTGTGAAACACGCCTGTCTGCGCGAATCACCGTCAATGTCGTCACGTGGCAGCCCATTTTTGGTACTTGCCACCCCCTATTATGGAGCCCATACGTCGCCAGTGTGAAGGCGTCATACTCTGACAGTGCAGAGACGGGCGCCTCAAGCTGCCCCATCTAGCGCAATCACACGGCGCCCTTGGGACTCAACTCCGCCAGGTATGGCGCGACGGCCATCTGCGCCCGATCGATGAAGCCGGTGCCGCGCTCGTACATCACCGTGGTCTTGAACGAGTTGTATGGCAGGAATTCATGGGCCACGTGGGTGACGTAGTAGAGCGTCCGGGCTTTGCCGCGGCGAATGGCCAGGTAGCTCCCGGCCTTGATCCGCTCGTTGCCGCGCACGCGCATGGAGCCGGACTCAAACACCACGTTGTCCTTGTTCTGCTCGGCCAGAATGCGGCGTCGGTTGGTCAGCCACCCTAGCAGCTTTTCATTTTCTGTCTGGGTTTCCGAGGCGCTGGTGGCGTCGCTATTGCGCAGCGTGTCCGGCCCCATGTGCGACTCCACCTCCATCTTCCGATAGCCGTAGCGCCCATTACTGCAGTTGACGTAGTCGGAGAGCAGGTAGTCGGAAACGAACCCAGACTCTGCCAGCTCGCGCATTGACTGGTTCTGGATGAGCTGCCAAACGCCATTGGTGACCCAATAGAAGTTCGCTACGCCGGCGTCCGTTCGTGTTTCCGAGATCGACTCCACTTCGATGGAGCCGATCTCCACCACGTCGGCCCCGGTGCCGCTCTGGATCTCGGTTCCATTTGCAGCGAGGAATGGGTTCGGGCGTACCACCAGCGCCACACCGTCCGATCGCTCATCCAGGTACATCTCATTGAAGGGGCCAACGTCCAGGATGTGGCTAAGGAACTGATACACCGAAACCTCGTTCATAGTGGCGACGGTGCCCGGGTCTACCGTGCCGGGGATGGACACTTCTGGCGTGAGCTTGTGTACGACCGACGAGCCGACGCCAGAGCCATCGGCATACAGTGTGAGCGCGGCGATGTACCTGTTCACCACCTTGTCCAGAACGAGATTCACGAACTCGACTGCTGTCATCATTTTGGCGTCGCCCATGCCGGCGTACTTATGGAAGAACTTCAGCTCCCCAATGATGTTGTCGCCGACCACCGAGTTGTTGAGGTAATAGATGCGGAAGATCTGCAGAATCTTCCCGAAGTCGTGGCCGGACACCTGGATCATGCGACTCGGCGCGCCGCCCTCCATCGAGCGCGAGCGCGTGATGGACGACACGAAGCCACGCATGACCACCGGGAGCTGGTACCTGCGGCCACCTGAGGCACCGGCATAGTCCGGATCGGCCGGGTTGTGGGCCAAGCGGAACTCAACCATGTCCATGGGCTCGATGAGCGCATAGAGCGACTCGCCCACCTTGGGCACAATGCGATCGACCAGCGGGATCGACCAGGCACCCGCAGGCTCCCGGACGGATTTCCCGACGCGGACCGGCGTGCCGTCCGACAGGTACGGCGTCAGGTCCAACGAGGCCAGATCCCGGTACCGGGAAGCCGTAGCCACCCCGCCAGACACCTCCTCACGGCGCGCGGACTTGATCAGGCGGATCTCGATCTTTGGCTCGAATACCTTCATTCAGATGCTCCTATTGGCCACAGCGCGGCCATTTGCAAGAAAAAAAAGACTCGGCGCGATGCGCCAGGTGCGCGCTCATCAGGTGCCACCGCGAACCACAGTGACTTTCACAGGCCCCTCGTCGCCCGAATCCAGCCCCCAAGCCTTGCGCTCGCCGTCCTGGAGGGTTTTGACGGCCTCCGCGACAGTTTTTGCGGTGCGGGCCTCCATCAGATCCTTCGATTTGATCGCGGTATAGGCGAGATTGCGCACGGCGCCCCATTCCCGACGATGGCGAGTCAGCAGCTCGGCACGCGCGTCGATAGCAGCAGCCGAGGTGATCTGGTGGGCTTCCTCAGGGGATGCGTCGGCTGGAATGATGGGGCGCGACAACCCGGCAAAAATGGGGCCCGGAGCGACAACCTGCGGCGTCTCTGCGTGGCTGGTGTCGGCATCACGCTCCATAGTCCTTACGGTCTCCTTATCAGCTTTCGCGTGGGCCTTGGCAATGAGGGTCGGCATGTCCAGTCTCTGGCGCCAGCCGAAGCGCTGAGCGTGCTTCGCTACAGCCTGCTTTGAAATTCCAAGCAAAACGGCGACGTCCGAGAACGTCATCTGAGGCTCTGCCTCCCAGCGCGCCCGCGCCAATACCCACTGCTGGGCCTCTTTCCTTACTTCCGCCACGACCATAGCTCCTGATTGACCTTGCTCCATGCCGAGCATGGCGTCACGACAACCGACAACCGCCTTTGAGGTTGTCCCTTGCAAATAGTCGTGACTCAACCCTTTCCCCACCAAAACACAGGGGAAGGAGCGATCACGGTGCAGGTTCAATACGAAGAAAGCCCCGACTACCCAGGCGTGCGCCTTTTCCGCTGCGAGGCCCTCAAGGCGAATCTGACGCCGACGGCCTGTGCTCGAAACAGCGCCGCCAAGGCGACAATTCAATGCAACGCATGCGCTATCGGGGAAATCCACACGTCTGAGTGTCTGCCACAGCCTGTGGCGAAGCGAGAATGGAGGAGGCTCCCGTACCGGGGAGTCGAGCCTGCAAGGCGTTGCGTGCGATGCAGCTCCGCAACATTCCGCCTCCTCGGCGGGACGCTGTGTGTGAGCTGCTACAACCGCGAGCGCGAGTTGCGAGTTGGTGCCAACTCCAAGGGGGTGCAACCCAAGAAGGCCGCGGAGCTCCTACATCGGGCTGTTTGCTTGGTCGAACTAAAGGGGGATGCGCTGCTGCTCGAGCTGGAGTACTGCACAGGCCGAAACGAGGCTAAGGAGGTCATCAAGCGCCGGTGGCCAGGTGCTCGCTTGGCGGACTACGAAATCCAGCCCGCCAGAACGGCAATCCCTGTGCGGGTGACGCCGGCGGCGGAAGAGCCTCGAGGAAGCGCATGACCAGTATCGCGCAACGCTCATGCCCGCCAGCAAGCTGCTGAGCGCCGCGCTCTTCTTAGAGCATTGCACCACCGACCATCAGGTCGGTGCGCCGCGTTTGTGGTCGGCGCGGCCGCTTTGCCGACCATCTGCTAGGCCATCGATCTGGCGCCGCGCGCTGAGGCCTTGCGTAAATCGGGGTAGGCCAATGCGGCATGCATTGGCTGCGGTCTCGCGAATGGTGGGACTGGCCCAGCAGGTCGCCGGAAGGAGGCGCTGGCCATCGCCGGTTCTGTTCCGCTTGGCTGCTGGGCGGCCGACCCTGGGCAAGACGAGGCCATTTGCTCGCCCGACTCAAGGTGCAACGGAATGGAGCCTTGGAGTCCACTGGCGCCGGCCATTGACCTCGCGCTCGGCAGCCGGCCACTCAGCCGTGGGGGCGCTGCGCGCCGGTGGGCGCCTTGGCTCTCGCGGTGGTTAGAACTCGTCCTCCGCCAGGTCGTAGGTCCGCATGTTCCCGTTGTGGACCTTGTAGAGCGTCATGGTGACGTTGCTGTATCGCGTGCCATCAGTGCCCTCCGTCTCCTCGAGCGCGAACTGCTCCGAGCGCGCGCGTGAGCCGTGGTTCAGATCCTGGTAGCGCACGTCGTAGGCGCCGGCTGTGACTTTCTCCGTGGTGAAGCGCCCATGGGCGGGGATGAAGAAGAAGCGGACCGGGCGAGCGACGGGGCCATCGAGCGAGACGAGCTTGACGTAGACGTCCGAGTCGTTCTGGCTGTTGTCGACGGTGACGGTCGAGAGGCCGCTCGCGTTGGCGCGGGGGAACCCCTTCAAATGCGAGGCCGCCGCGGGCCAGGGCTGGCCATTGGGCGCCGTCGCCGGCCTAACCCAGGCGGGCTTGGCCGGGGCCGCGGCGGGCGCGACTGAGGGCCCGATGTACTCCCACGGTGGACTGGCGGCTTGCGGCTGCGCGGGCGCCGGGGCAGGCAGGGGCTCAGCCAGGTAGGGCTTGGGGCCGCGCGGGGGCTCGTAGGCGCTTGTCGGGGCGTACTCGACCCCATACCACACGCCCGCGGCCAGGAGGGCTGCCGCTGCCACCTGGATGAAGAAGGGGCGGCGCGCCAAGCGCCAGGCGTCTTTTAGCCGCATGCCCCCGCTGCCACCGAGCGCGTCCAGGAGTTTTTGGATATGGGCGCGCAGCTGTGCGCCCTCGTCCTCCACCTCATAGCCGAGGGCCTTCTTGTCGCGGACCGCCTTCGAGTTGGCCGGGATCTTCCTCGCCAGGCCCATGGCGTCGACGGCGACGGCGTGGGCCATCTCGGGGCGGCCTGTGGCGGCGAAGAACCACGCCTGGTGGGCGGCCAGTCGTGCGTTGGACAGCGCCGGGCGCTTGCCGCCGAGCATGTTCCCCCAGAGCGCCTGGACTGAGTAGACGGGGCCCCATGGGATACCCCACCACCCCAGGAGCCAGGTGACCGCCGACGCCTTCAAGGCCTTCTTCTCGGCGCAGGCGCTGCAGAAGATCCCCTGGATCGCCGAGCGGGTAGTGACGAAGATGAAGCTCTTCGCCTCAAGGAAGATGGCGTAGCGGGGCTGGGCTGAGACCTTCCCGCAGCAGGAGCAGACGATTGGTTCTGGCTCCTCGCGCGCCGCGGCGGCGGGCTCCTCGCGCGGCTCGACCGACTTGGTGTCGTATTCAGCCCGCGCCGCCGGATCGTTGAGCGCAGCGTAGGCCTCGTTGAGGAGCTGGAACTGCCTGGTCGCGTCCGGCGAGGCGTTGCGGTCCGGGTGCAGCTCCATCGCCCGCCGGCGGTAGGCCGCCTTGATCGCCGCGGCGTCCGCGTCGATGCCCAGGCCGAGGATGGCGTAGTAACCCTTTGGATCCCTGTTGCTCATTTTTCTTTGTTCTCTATTTGCTCCCCAAGGCGCAAAGCCACCTGGCTCTTGCGGCCAATCGCACCCATCGGAGTCAGACTAGCACGCCCGAAGGCGGCTTACGCCTTGTCGGCCCGTGCCGTTTTTTTTGGGGGACGGCCGCGATAGCCTCGCGCCCTTCTATTTTGACTGATCCGCGCGGCGCCAGGCCAAGGCCGTGGAGGGGAATCGGCGGGGTGCGGCTGGCGGACGATGGCGCGCCAGGATGCAGGCGCGCCGCACACTCTCGCGGGGGAGGCACGGAGCGCCCGCGCCAACGGTCACCACGGACCGGCCGCCTTTTGTTGTCATCTTTCGCGTTCCGCCGATGGTGTGGCTCAACTGGTTCCGACTCATCGACGGCCAGAGGAAGGTCCCCATCGAGGTCGCCATGGGCCTGCAGGCCATGGGCGAGCGCGCGCGCTGGGTGAAGGCGAGCGGCGCGGGGCCCAACGCCCTCGACTTCCACATCGCCTTCGAGCCTGGGCGCATGGTCCAGGCCGGCGAGCGCGGCCCGGTCGTCGTCCTCTCGAAGGACAAGGGGTTCGACCCCCTTCTCGCCTGGCTCTCGGCCGAGACGGGAATCCGGGCGAGCCGCGCGTCCTCAATTGAGGATGCCTTCCCCGGCGCCTCCCCTGCCGAGGGAGCGTCGATCGCCATAGACCGCGGGACCACCCAGGCGATCCACACGGCTGCGAGCGGCGCGACGCGGGACAGGGATGGAGGCGGCGTGCCAGCGGCGCCCCCGCTTCCGGCCTTCCCGAGCGCCCCGGCCCTGGCCCCTGAGGCCCCTGCCGTCGCACCCGCGAGCCAGGCGGTCAGTGCGATCGTCGCGGTGCAGGCCAACGGCGCCTCGCGCGAGCGGCCAGGGGCGGCCACCGCCGACGCCGCGCGCCCAGCAGCGCCCGCGCCCGTCGCGAGGCCCGCCGGGGCGCCAAAGGCCAGCACGCCCACAGCCGCGTGGGCGGAGCAGGCCAAGCCCCAGCCCAGGCCCACTGCCAAGGCGGCCTCCGGCGCCGAGCCGGACGCCGAGAAGACGAAGGAGATCCTCGGGCGGTCGAGCAAGGTCGCCCGTCCCCGCCGGCGGAGCACCCTGGCCACGCACATCAAGTCGATGCTCCGCCCGCGCGAGTTGCGCGACGCCGAGGTCGAGGCGATCATCGCCAAACTCGTTTCCAAGCGCTGGATCGTCGACAATAAGGGCGCCATCACCTACAACTTTTGACCGCGTGCGCGGCAAGCCGAGGCTCGGGCGCCGGCACAGCGCACGACCGCTGTCGGCCATGAAGGGACATTCGACAGGACAGGGAAGATCCTCGACAATCGGATTGATTTAGTGGATAAATTCTCAGTTTTTGTTTTCGTTGCCTCACTGATAATGACGCAAAACTGTTTTGCACTTACCGTTGGCGAGCTGACCCCGAAACGCATATCAGCAAACAGCTTTTAAGGAGGGACCACCATGAACGCGATCGACGGTCTGAAACGGCTTAGGCTTCAAGAAGAAAAGAAGTTCATCAACAATGAGTTCACCGAGGCGCTGGCGCAGCAGCTAATCGGCAGCCTCGTTGAATGGGCCAATAAGAAGATTTTTGAGCCTCGGGGCGGCGAACTGACGTTCGAAATGACTTTAGGCCCGCCCAACGCCGGCGTATTCGTCTCCCCAAGCCGCCCGCTTCACCCTCGCATGGAGTTCCGCACATCTCTCATCTCGGAAATCTACGCTGATGCGTTCACATTTCCCATCGTCTGCCGCCGTCTCGCGATGGAAACCGATACCTTGAACAACTTCAATAAGATGGAGATGTTTCTCGATTGCCGGGTTCGGTTCACTGATCCCCTGCCGCATTTGCATGCGTCGAACGTGACTGAGCTGTTTAGACCTACATGCGAGACTTTCGTCAGGCTCATCCCGGAAAATAAGGGCGACGCGCGGCGACTTCAACCTGACGACGTTCGGTGCAGGTTCATCATGTTTGAGTTGATGCTCGTGTGGACGTTTTTTCATGAGTTGGGTCACGTTGTGCAGGGGCACCATCTGCTGCACTCGGAGGGAGCCTCAAGGATCCATGACGATGCTTTCTGGGAGATGGAGGAGGTCGCTGTGGCTCAGAGCGACTCTGCCAAGATGAACCCTGCATCCCAAGATGCTAATAAGGCCGTGCCGCCCGATCTTCCGGCACAGGCACGAGAGCTTCTGGCCGATGCGGAGGCGACTGACCTAACGTTGAAATACCTTGTAGAGCAGCGCAGACTTAACTTCAACGTCTGGTACCTTCTGCTCTGCTCCATGGGATGCATGTTCCAGCGATTCTATTCCAACTACCCAGACAATCTAAATCTGTCGCCTAAGCGCCATCCTCATCCGTTAATCCGCGACGAGGCTAGCCAAGTGCTGGGTAACAATTGGGTGGCCGACTACCTTGTCACCAGCGAGAGCATTAAGAGCCGAGAGGAAGCGGGTATGCCATTGGCCTATCTCAACGTTCGAGCCTCGCTCATGACGGGCTTATTCCGTTCGCATCGCGTCGAGAAACGCGAAGGTCCCGAGGGGCTGCCCTCGTACATGGACCTATCATTTCGCGATATGGGCGAGCAGCGACGCTCGTACCTCAAGGCGCTGCTGCCGGAGATTGAGTGGCAGTTGCCGATCATCGTGAAGGAGCATTTGATCGAGCTGCACTCGCTCGACTATTGGTTCCAACACATAAAAGCGTCAGCTAATGATTAGAGCTCTGCTGACGCGCGAGCCGGCCTCCGGCGTAGCTGGAGTCCCTCATTACTGTCCCGCTGTGGTCCGCACGGACGGCCGCTATGGGGCGCTATGCAAATCTGTGCATAGCGACCCCTATGCGCAGATCGAAGCTATGCGCAGATTCTTCCTGGCTACAAGGTGGATGTAGGACGGACGCCGCTTCTGGCAAGGTCGATCGGGGTAGATCTGGACATAGTTTTGGCCGCGGATTGTAGTGGTGGTCCCACTGTAGGAGACCACCATGGCGAACATCCGATCACATCGACCCACCGAACGATTCGACTGGGTCGGCAGGGGACCGCTTTCCCCGCATGTTGATGCGTTCAAGCAGTATTTGACTGAGCGTGGCTATGCGACAGCCACGTTGGCCCATTGCATGGGCGCTGTTGCCCACTTTGCTCAATGGTTGCATAGTCGCCGCTTGCGCATATCAAGCATCAATGAGGCCGTCGTTACGGAGTTCCTTGACGTTCATCTTAGTCAATGCCACTGCACCGGCCCCGTTGAACGAGATCGACGCAATCTGAGTGCTGCCTTGGGTCATCTGCTGGTCGTATTACGCTATCAAGGGGTTGTCGCCCCATCCGTGTCACGCAGAACTCCGGTAGATGAGGAGTTGCTCCGTTACAGCGAGTACATGAACCATGTGCGTGGGCTGGCACCAAAGACCCGGCAGATAGCTCTACGCATCGTAGGGCGGCTACTGCTTTCTCGCTTTAGCGACGGAGTCATCGATATCATGGCCGTCAGGCCATACCATGTACGGCGCTTCTTCGCGCAACAGGCCAAGCTATACAGCAAACCGGCAAGCGCTGGTACGGTGGTCGCAGCACTGCGCGGGTACTTTCGTTATCGTGCTTCGCTTGGTGACCTAGTACACGGACTGATAGGCGCGCTTTCCTATCCCGCTAACTGGCAGTTGGCATCGCTTCCCAAGACCCTAAGCGCCGAGGAAGTCGAGCAACTGATCGGTTCGCTTGGTAAGCCAGGACGTTCTCTGCGCCGCGCCGACGCTATCGTACGCTGCGCCCTCGATCTCGGCCTTCGCAGCGGTGAAGTCGCGCAGCTAAGCCTCGACGACATCGACTGGCGCGCCGGCACTGTAACGCTGCGCCATACTAAGGGCCGCCGCGACGACGTGTTGCCACTACCGGCGACGACCGCAATGGCAATCGCCGCCTATCTGAAGTACGAGCGACCTAAGACGCACAATCGAATGGTCTTCATGCGTCTTGTCGCGCCACGCGATCAGCCGGTCGGTGCGGACTGCGTACGCAAGACTGTCCGTCAGGCCTTCAAGAGAGCCGGTTTACCGTACACGCGCTCCCACTTGCTTCGGCACACGATGGCTAATCGGCTATTGGCGGGCGGTTCTTCCCTTAAGGAGGTGGCCGACGTCCTGCGCCACCGCTCGCTGAACACCACGCTAATCTACGCCAAACTCGACAGCCGGAAGCTCGTTGAGGTCGCCTTGCCTTGGCCGGGGAGCGCAGCATGAGCACAGCCACGTCTCTACAACGGCTCGTTGAGCGCTACCTTAGCGAGCGTAGCCAACTTGGCTTTTCCATAAGCACATCAGCTTACGCACTACGCAGCTTCGCGTGCCACGTTCGGGCCGTTGGTCACCGCGGACCGTTGACCGTGGAAGTTATGTCCGACTGGGCGCGGCGCGACAGGCAAGCCAGCCAAGACCCGCTTACTTGGGCGCGCAGACTGAAGCGGTTGCGTTCGTTCATGCGTTGGCTGCAGCAATTTGAGCCGCGCACCGAAGTGCCTGACGATACGATCTTTGGTCGGCTACCGGAGCGGCAGACTCCACACATCTTCAGTGAACGCGAGATTACCGATTTGCTGGCCGCTGCGCGGCGGCTGGATCCGGCTCGTGGACTGCGGAGTGCCGTCTACGAAACGCTGTTCGGGCTCCTCGCGAGTACAGGTCTGCGGATTTCCGAAGCGTTGGCAATGCGCAACTCGGACGTTAACCTGAAGCGGGGTGTACTCACCATTGAGCGGACCAAGTTTGCCAAATCGCGTCAGGTACCCATGCACGCGAGCACGGTTGAAGCGTTGCGTCGCTATCGCAGGAAGTGCGACTTCGCCGGCATATCTGCCCACATCGATGCTCCGTTCTTCGTCGGTACACGTGGGCATAGACTTGGCATGCCACTGAGCAGACGTCACGTCGACCGCGTCTTCGCCTCCCTGCGCAAGCAACTGGGCTGGCGTAACCGTGGCACTCATCATGCTCCGCGCATCCACGATCTGAGGCACACCTTCGTAGTTCGCCGCATTATGTTGTGGCAAGCGCAGGGCATCGACATCGATCAGTCCATGCTGTCGCTATCGACTTACGTCGGACACGCGATGATCACCAACACCTACTGGTACCTCTCGGCGGTGCCGCAATTGATGTCGTTGGCAGCAAAGCGCTTTGAGTCATTCGCATCCCAGGCGGAGGCACCAAATGCGTAATGTTGCCGCACCGAAACCACCGTCGTTTGCCGCGCTGGTCCAGCAGTTCTTCACCGAATATCTCGTCGCGCAACGCGCGCTCAGTCCGCGCACAGTGGCCTGCTACCGCGATGCTCTGATGCTGTTCCTGGATTTCGCCAGCCGCAAACTAGGCAAGGCCCCAACATCCTTACGGCTGGCCGACATCCAACCTGAGACTATTCTGGCGTTCCTGGACCATCTGGAGCACGTTCGGCACAACGCAATTCGTAGCCGCAACCTAAGGCTTACTGCTTTACGTGCATTCCTGAAGTTCGCCGGTCGGCGCGACGTGACCTCGCTTCACGTCGTCGAACGAGCTTTGGCGGTCCCGATGAAGCGCTTCGAACGTCCAATGCTTCAGTTCCTCACGCGCGACGAGATGGTTGCCGTTCTGGGGAAACCGGGCGATACGTGGTCCTCGCAGCGCGACCATTTGCTCTTGGTGTTGCTCTACAACACCGGTGCACGGGTCTCAGAGATTATCGGCGTGCGGGTGATGGATATCGTGCTTGACGGTGCTGCCTGCGTCCACCTTCGCGGCAAGGGCCGCAAGCAGCGATCAGTACCTTTATGGAAGACCACCGTGCAAGAAATCCGCAGGTGGCTACGACTGAATCCAACACTCCATGACCAGGCAGCGTTACTGCCCAATCGCGATGGGCAAGCGATGTCCCGATCCAACGTCGCACAGCGTCTGTCACTCGCTGTAACACGGGCGTCCGACCAAGAACCCAGCCTGCTCAAGAAGCGCGTTTCTCCCCACACATTGCGACATACCGTGGCCATGCATCTCCTGCAGTCGGGGGTGCCATTCAATGTCATCGCACTCTGGCTTGGCCACGAGAGCACCACCACCACACATCGGTATGTCGAAGCTGACCTAGCAATGAAAGAGAAGGCACTCGCACGACTGGCCCCTCCAGGTAACGCCATGCGCCGATTCAAGGCATCAGACTCACTCATGCGGTTCCTACGGGCGCTATAACTATGCCCAGATGGTATCGGTCCGCATCCTTGCGGATCTGGGCTGGTACCAAGAAATCCACGGCATGTGCGCATAGTTTCAATCTGCACATAGGGGTCGGGAAGAGCCAGCGAGCAACCGGTGAAGAGCAGTCCAACAAATTCGCGCTTCAACTCAGGGCAGTCTCGCTATTTGCGGTTCTAATGTGGGTGAGCACATTAACTGCTAAGTCGTTGACTCTTCGGAAAATGCAGTCTCACGAATTCCGGTTCCTCACGGGGGGAGGCAAAGCTCCAAGGGGATTGCCCGGCGATGCTGACGGCGCGTGCCAGCTGCAAGAGGACATCGAGAGAAGCGGCGCCGGCATGGGCCAGCTAACCGCGGGTGATGCGTATCAGCGCTCAGGCGGCGCCGGAGGGACGCCAGCCGTGACAGCGGCGAACAGAGGTTGAGAGGGGGTCCACGAACGGGAAAGCATCAAGAAGCCGCCGCCGCTTTGCTCGACGGCAAATCGGTGACGCTCGCCGATGGCGGCACACAGCTTGGCCTCGAGCTGGACCACGACCTCGTTCAAACCTTGGATGGCAGTGGCGCGCTCGGCATGGGCAAGGGCCGTTTCCGCTCCGCGCAGGGCGTCCTCCGCAACGCGGCGTGTCTGCTCCGCGGCGGCAATTTCGCATTGGAGGCCGGCCGCCAACGCCTCTAGATCGTCGATGTCGGCCTTCGCGATTGCCAGGCGCGCGGCGCCGACGTCCTCCGGTAGTTCGCCAGAACGCAGACCCGCGAAGGCCGCATCCCGCCGTGCGCAGGCAGTTGCGATGCGCTGGTGGACCTCGGCGTGGCGCGCCGAAATGGTGTCGGCGGCCCGGATGGCCTCCGAAAGTTGGGCGCGTGCGTGCGCCACCCGAACAGCGTGCTGCTCAATCATTATTGAGAATCCTCGATGGAAAATGCTGCCAGAAATGCCTGTACTCGTTCGGCCGACTCAGCGGCGATGCAGGCTGCGTCGTGTTGAATCGATGCCTCGGCCGCCTCCCGGGCAGCACGGGCAGACGCCGCCGCTGCTTGGGCAGCGACGGCCCGTTTCTGCGCCAGATCGGCCCGTAGGCGATCCAATTCAGCGCGGTGGGGCGTCGTGTCCAGGCCACCGACCAAAGCGGCGCGCAAGCACTCTTCGGCGGCCTTGATCTGCAACTCATTGCACATGGCAAGCCCTCAACGACTTCAGCAGATGATCTGCCTTGTCACATAGCTGTTCCATCGTGCTCCTCTCCCTGGCAGCGACCACGCGAGGTGCCTGCCGTCCGTGCCACCACTCTGGAACGGGAGCGCCGCGGGATGAGCCCGCATCTCTGCCCCCCGATTTCGTCTTCATTGCGCCTCCTTGGCGAGTTGATCGGCACTCAGAATTGCGTCACGACCAAGCACAGCGGAAGTCCACGTGCTGGTACTTCACGAGCGCAGCCAAGCGCCTGCAAAATCGCTTGACTATAGTTCGCTCGCTCGGATACGTTGCCTTCAGGTCACATCGAATCGGGATATCTAATGTTGCGCAACTGGACTTGGCTTGCGGCCATACCCATGTTCATTTCAATCACGATGGGATGCACAAAATCAGAGCCCGCTGCCGCTCCACCCGATGAGGCTGGGAATACAGGGCAGGTAGAGATGAGATACGCCCCCAGGTATTACGGATCGCGCTGCTATCCTGTTTTTGGTCGATATGACGGCGGCGATGCTGAAAAGATTGAGGGAGACTTGGGCCGGCGAGTAGATCGCTATGACCCGTTCCAAGGTGGTCTTATCGTGACCTTCAAGGACGGTGGCCGGATTGTCGCGTGGGACCGAGAGATCGACTGCAAAGATCCGCCATTTGATCCTATGGCTAAAGCAATGCCCACGCCCGCTACTGCCACGGCACCCGTTGCGGATCTGGCACCCGCAAACGATCAAGGCGATGCGGGTACCGAACCAACGAACCAGAGCCAAATGTCGCCAGCCAAAGAGCAAGCCACGTGGTCTCCCAGCTTCGACTGCAGAAGAGCAAGAACTCAGGTCGAGCACATGATTTGCGCAAATCAAGATCTATCCGCGGCCGACCGTCGAATGGTCGAACTCTACAAGGAGGCCATGGCGGCTACCACGGACAAACGGGCGTTCAAGCGCGAGCAGGACAACTGGAGGTCATTGCAGCGCGACACATGCCGCGATGTTGCATGCGTGCGAGAAGCGTATGCAAAGCGCACGGAGGGAATGGAGGTTCTTCCGGCACTTACACCCCACCATTTGTTCGTAGTTCGAGCGGGCACCGCAGGAGCGACCCAATGAATGCCCGAGCAGCCTGCGCAGCGCGCAGGCTCAAGGCGCAATCCCGGAAGAAAACCAAATTTGCCGGGATGGCGTGAAGTGGTTCGAGGACCGCGTGATTCAGGGCGGCGACCGGAGGCTCTTCTCCCAGGAGCGCCGCAACCTCCCCGATCAGCGCCACCAACTCGGCCCGCAGCAACGTTTCCGCCTGCGGGCGCGCCCCTTGCGCGCCGGCCGGATCCGTCTCCGCAGCCAGTGCTCTGTCAACGCACTGCAGCACGGCGACGATTGCTGGCTCGTAGCCGGCGCTCGCGGAGAGGAACTCGCGCACGGCATCAAGCGGCCCGGAGACGCTCGTCTGATCGCCGTCAAGCCAAAGGCTCGCGCCGGTTTCTCGTGCCCGGCGAAGCACTGCCGCCGCGCTCATGCGGCCGCCTGCCCCGGCAGCACGCCGTAGAGGAACCGATGTACCCGCTCGTACTCGCTCAGGTTCATGCGCTCTGCCTTGCTGACCGCGCGATCAATCACATGCATGTCTCCCGCGGCTTTAATGACGCGCAGCTGGAACCAGAACCACGGCTCATCGTCGCGCTGCTGTGCCAGGCGGAGCTCATCCGCTTTGGCGCGCACGCCCTCTGTCGTCTCGTCCCAGTCCGGCGCGGTGGTGGCGCCCTGCTTGCGCTCGGCGATGGCCTCGTCAATGAACGACTCGAGGAATGCTGGGTTCACCGGGGACTGGTCCCCGTCGGCCGCCCGTCGCGCGCACGCAAGGACGTGAGCCCGGAGCAACACGGGCAAGCCGATCTGGCGGTCCGCAATCCGGGGAAACGCCTCGCGCGCACGCGGGGACAGGCCCAGGCTTTTGCTCCGATTGGCTTCCAGCCGCACTAGGTGTTCTTCGATTTCATCGGCGGAAAGCGGCGGCGATGCCGAGTTATCCACAGGGTCCACCACGTTCGAGCTACCAACGCCGCCGCTATAGCTTTTGTTTTTAATTTCTCTCTTTCTCTCTCCCTCTCTCTTGCGATCGCCTGATGATTCGGGGGGCGAATCGGGCGGCGATGTTTTATCTTGTCGGGGGGCGATACGATTTCTATCGGGGAGCGATCCCGATACGATTGATACAACCTGCTTTTTTTTGAGTGACTTTGATTGGGGGGCGATTGAGCGCAGGAGCGCGGCGGCCTCAACGACGCGCCTCGAAATGCCGTCGATGTCGACCTCAATGCCCCAGCGCTTGGCATTGCCGGTCGATCCGGAAAGTCTATTCAGCAGCTTCTCGATCCAGGCCTCGAGCGATTTCTCCGCAACTACCGGGTGATATAGGCGCTCGTCCG
Organism: Cupriavidus sp. 01L45; assembly: GCF_056399885.1. Classification (NCBI taxonomy): domain Bacteria; kingdom Pseudomonadati; phylum Pseudomonadota; class Betaproteobacteria; order Burkholderiales; family Burkholderiaceae; genus Cupriavidus; species Cupriavidus sp. 01L45. The sequence goes on from NZ_JBFTSG010000059.1 coordinate 41,439, forward strand.
AGCATTTCACCCAGCCGCGCAATGCGTGCTCTTTCACACGCTTCCAAGCCTTCGACTGCGATAGGTGAGCGAGCATTCGGTCATTGTCCGGCAGGCTTGCCGCGGGCACTTGATGCCAGCTCTCAAGCCACAGCGCGATTGCGGCGGCCCGCTCGTCGCCCGTGCCAAGGATCCACGTCTCCGAGCCGAGCAGCCGCTTTATCTCAAGCTGCATGAACGGGAAATCCCGCAGATCGCAGTCGGGCGGCGTGAGTGGTGGGTGTTCGGAATTCATGCTTCCCCCGCAACCGCCGGAAGCGCACGATCTGCCGCAGCAAGAACTTCCACATCAGCTTGCTGCCAGGCTTGGGCGTCGGCTTCAGACAGATCGCCAGCTTCGAAGGCGCAGCGCGCCGCGGCCAGGATGCGATGAAGCCCGCGAGCATCGATCTCATCCGCCCGGGCAAGCGTCTCGGCCAAGGTCAGGCTCTCGACGCGGCCGCCCTGATCGATAAAATTGATCGTTGCTGCCTGACTGGTATCAAGACCGATGCCGTCGCCGATCCAACGGAGTTGTGCATGGTCTGCACGTTTCGCAGCAAAGCGAGCGCCTCTGGGGCTGAAAATGAAAGCGGATTGCCTTTGCGCAGGGTGAGCGGAAGGGTGTGTCATGGTGTGCCTCATTTGCGGTGCGTGAACCGCCACCCCCAACGCCAATTGAGGGTGGTGGCTGAAACGGAAGTTGGCGTACCGATGAGGCACCGGCGAGCCTTTCGGCTCCTCCCGCCCAGCCACCATAGAAGGCATAACCAGGCGCGAACAAAAAAGCCGCACACGTTGTTGCGGCTTGCTCGCCGCCTCATTCGGGACGCCAATCCCGGTGCCGTTTGTCTTCGGCACGGTCGGAGTATAGCTCGGAGCCCGTGGATTGCAAGTGGCCCCAGCGCACGCGATGTGACGCTTCAAAATCATTGCTCGTCTCCTAGCAGACGAGCCGACACGATGCGGCGGAGCTCCGGGAAGCGATCCACGTACCAGTGCGGCTGCGTCTCGCGCGGAGACTCTGGGCTGATTAGATTCTTGCCAAAGGCCAGGCCGCGTTCAGTGATGCACCAGAAGCGCTTCTCGCCGTTGCGAGAGCCTTTGGATGTGCTCTTGCGCGTGCGCTCTGTCAATATGCCTGCATCTCGCAGCATCGCGTTGTACTTGGCAGCACCGATCTTAATGCCGTGGGTCCTCAGCAGTTCAGTGAGCGATGACGTGGGCAGCGACGAGCCATTCTCGGCGTCAGTCGGTGCATCAAGGGCATAGGCGGGCAGGAAGCTGGGATCCAGGCCATTCTGTTTGGCAATTGTCCCAAGCATGGTTAGTTGAGACGACGGCGCGGGACGCAGCAGACGAGTAAAGCATTCCATGATGGCAAGCTCGCCCGTCAGCTTGGCGGCCGAAGGAGTGCGCTGAAGTTGCTCTTGCTCCTCCAGATCCTGCCAGCGGTCGATGATCCTGGCCCGCAGTTCCACGCTGTACCCGGACACCACAACCATCGTGTCGCGGTAGTTCAGGCGGAACTCGGCGTAGGTCTGGCGGTTCTGCGGGTGGATGTAGGGGGTCTCGTTTCCAGAAACGACACCCTTATCCACCAGCGCGCGGACGGTCTTGAGCACGTTGTCGTGCGTGCTACCCGTCAGTTCCGCGATTTCGCGCGACGACATGGTGACGGCCCCAGCCCGGCTCGCGGATACCAGCGCGGCCGCGGTCCGAAGAGCGGCGCTCATACTGCCTCCTCGGCGCGGTAGTTAACCGGGTCGACCAGCCAGGCATGAACCGCCGCATTCTGGTAGACGGTGCAGCGTGTGCCCAGTCGGATCGGCGCAGGCGCCTTCCCGTCCCGTACAAGCTGCCGCCATTTCTCGCGGCTCAACCCGATAAAGGGCGAGAGTTGCGCGAACCGGGAAACACCGTCCTTGGGAAGGACGGTCACTTGCGCCACCTCAATGGTGGCAACTTCGATTTTTTTTGCCATTGGCTCTTCGATCTCGAAGTGCCGTCGTCGGCTTGCGAGGGTGGAAATCCGTCCGCGAGTGTAACTAGGTGCCCACAAGCGGACAGAAATGTCTATATTTTCCTTGCTCGCGCCAGCATAGCCCGCTAACCTTGGGCCGTGCGGTAATTTGCGTATGACGCAGAATTCTTGGGAACCCAAGGGTTAAGCGCCGCGAGGATCGGATTCCTCCTAATTCGCAAATACTGCCTGCCAGTGCCTTCGACGGCATTTGGTACAAAGCGCGCATTGCTCCCTCGACAAGATTGATGCGCGCTGCCTCTGAGGCCACCAAGTTCCGCGCTCCAATGCAGACTTGGTGGCTTCGTCTTTTTGCCCACAAGTAATGTATGGGCGATCAGTGGCAATCATTATCCTCGTTTCTGCGGTACCGCCTTGGGAACTTTCTCATTGCCTTGGGACCGTGCGTCAGAGAAATCTGTCTATTTTTCTAATAATTTCCGTGATTTCTAACCGGAATTTCAATTGGAGAAATTGTTGCTGACGGGCAACAATAGGCATTGTGTCAGCATATGGCAACGCGGATCTGAGATTTTGTGGTAGCTGCTATGCAGCCTTGCCAGATTGCGCGAGGACGACCTTGCGACCTTCTTCGATCTGCGCCTCTACGAAGGATGCCCAAGTTTGAAGGATGCGCTTCCGCTCATTGGCGTATTCGGCCCGGTTATACACGCCCTTAATGCCTTTGACCTCGTGGGCCAGTGCCTTCTCGATGGCGTCGGACGGAAGCCCCATTTCGTGCAGGTGGGTGGATGCTGTGCGCCGGAAATCGTGCAACACGAAGTGCTCCATATCCAATCCAAGCGACTTCACGGCAGTGTTGAGGGTGGGCTTTGCAATCGGGGCTTCAAGTCGCCCGCGGGATGATGGGAACACGTAGACGTTGCCGCCAATGGTGCGCAACTCGCGCAGCATCTCCACGGCCTGGGCGGACAGATACACCCAATGCTCCTTCCTCATCTTCATGGCATCTGCCGGAATACGCCAGATCGCCGCGTCCAAGTCGAATTGTTCCCACTTCGCTTCGATCAGTTCGGACTTGCGGACCATGGTTAGCACCAGCAGATGCAGGGCCAGCTTGAGCGGTCGCCTGATGTTGAAGGCGTAGACGGTGCGGAGCATCGTCCCGATCTCATCTGGGGAAAGCACACGGGTGCGACTCTCCGTTGTGGCAATGAAGCGCGCGGCTACCGATTGGGCCGGGTTGGAGATGGCCACTTGGCGGGCGATTGCGTACTCGTAGAGTCGCTTGACCACGTTCCGGGTGGTCAGAGCCATCTTGGGCGCACCACGCCCTTTGATCTTGTCGCAGATCGCCAGCACGTCGCCAGGCGTCACGTCCGCCAGGCGCTTGTTGCCGATGGCCGGCAGCACGTCTTTCTCCAATGCTCGCCGCGTCGTGCGGCTGTAGCTCTCAGACTTCCCCTCGATCTCAGCAGTCATCCAGATGGCGGCGAAGTCGGCCACGGTGTCACTCAGCTTCTCGGTCCCCCGGTCCTTGCGAGCGTCAGCAACCGGTGAAACCCCTCTCGCCACGATTTCCGCATACCTGCGTGCCCGCTCGCGCGCCGCCATTAGGCCTGTCGCCGGGTAGTCGCCAACGGTGATCAGCGGTTGCTGCTTGCCGTGCAGCGAGTATCGGTAGCGCCAGATCTTCGAGCCGGACGGCATGACCTCCAGCACTAGGCCACCGCCGTCAGAGACAAAGTAGCGGGCGGCCTTTGGCTTCAGCGCCTTGACGCGGGTGTCGGTAAGTGGGGTGGCGAGACGGGGCATTGTTAGTACACAAGGTTAAGTACACAGGTGGCGTGTGTACTGAACTGTGTACTAAAAATAGGCGGGTGTCTATGGGCAACGATGGCAAGTCATTGTCATAGATTCCTTGAATTTATTGGGATTGCTGGGAGTACGTGGGCGTCGATAGCTAACGCTTGGCATCCCATTACTTGCCAATACAAAACCGCGTAAAAATCGTCCCCAGCAAGTCATCGCTGCTGAACTCGCCGGTGATGCTGTTCAGATGGTCCTGCGCCAGCCGAAGCTCTTCAGCAAACAGGTCCAGCGCCTGCGCCTCTTGCGCCGCGCGCTCCTCGGCCAGGTCTAAATGCGATTGCGCATTGCGCAGCGCGGTCAGGTGCCGCTCGCGGGCGAGGAAAGCCCCTTCGTTGCCCGATTGCCATCCCACCAGCCGCAGCAACTGGTCGCRCAGCAGGTCGATGCCGGCGCCGGTACGCGCCGAGATCCATACCTCGGCCGGGTTCGGGCCGATGGCCGCCACTACGTGCGGGCGGTCGGCGCCGAAGTGGCGCTCGCCCACCGTCGGCGCCAGGTCGATCTTGTTGACCACGCGCAGGATCGGCGAGCCCGGCGGCAGGTGGCCGGAGAGGCGGTCGTCGATGGCGTCGTCGATTTCGGACAAGCCGTGTTCCGCGTAATCGGCCGCATCCACCAGGTGCAGCACCAGGTCGGCGCGGCCTACCGCTTCCCAGGTGCGTTCGATGCCGATGCGCTCGACCTCGTCGCTGGCGTCTTCACGCAGGCCGGCGGTGTCGATGATATGCAGCGGGATGCCTTCGATCTGGATGGTCTCGCGCACGCGGTCGCGCGTGGTGCCGGGAATCGGCGTGACGATGGCCAGCTCCGCGCCGGCCAGCGCGTTGAGCAGCGACGACTTGCCCACATTGGGCTGCCCCGCCAGCACTACCGACAAGCCCTCGCGTAGCAGCGATCCCTGCCTGGCCTGCGCCAGCACACCGCTCAGCGCTTCGCGGATATTGGCCAGCTGGCCGCGCGCGTTGGAGGCTTCGAGGAAATCGATCTCTTCTTCGGGGAAATCCAGCGTGGCCTCTACCAGCATGCGCAAGTGGATTACCTGCTCCACCAGCGCGTGGATGGCCTGCGAGAACACGCCCTCCATGGAGCGCGCGGCCGAGCGCGCGGCGGCTTCGGTGCTGGCTTCGATCAGGTCGGCCACGGCTTCCGCCTGGGCCAGGTCGAGCTTGTCGTTGAGAAAGGCGCGGCGCGTGAACTCGCCGGGCTCGGCCAGGCGCAGGCCAATCCCGCGGCCCGCATCCAGGCAGCGCGCCAGCAGCATCTGCATCACCACCGGGCCGCCGTGGCCCTGCAGCTCCAGCACCTCTTCGCCGGTGTAGGAGTGCGGCGCCGGGAAGTACAGCGCCAGGCCGTGGTCGATCGCCTTGCCGTGGGCATCGAGGAACGGCAGGTAGGTGGCATGGCGCGGTTTGAGCGCCTGGCCGCACACGGCCAGCGCGATCGCGCTCACATCGGGGCCGGACACGCGCACCACGCCGATGCCGCCGCGTCCGGGCGCGGTTGCGATGGCGGCTATGGGAGTGGCGTTGGCGGCGGAAGCGGTACGAGGCTGGGAGGAGGTGATGGCGGTCATGGCGATATTGTCGCAGATCGATCCTGCGCGGGTGCCGCACCCGGCGCACTTGCCGCTTGCGCAGTGTCGGCTGCGCCGGGCGCTTCCGCGACGGGCGCGTACAGGCACTCCACCATCAGCCGGCGCGCCACGGCGCCGTCGAGCAAGCTGCCCAGCCTGCCCTGCCGCTTCACCAGCTTGCGGTGCAGGCGCCGGGCATAGCGTTCGGCCAGTACCGGCTTCAGGGCTTCGATGACATAGCGCAGCCGCTTGCCGGCAAGCCGGAAGCGGTGCACGCGTGCCAGCTCCTCCGAGCGGGCGGCGCGCATCAGCGCCCTCACCCGCTTGCGCCCGCGGCGTATCCGCCGGCGCGCGAAGTCCGCCAGGTGATCCCGCGCGGCGGCGCCCGCGCCACGCGGGCCGGCGCGGTTCAGGTGTGTGAGATCGCGGTGCAGCACGGGTAGCGGCCAGTGCTGGTATTCGGCGAGCTGTGCCACCATCGTCGCGCGTGCGTAGTGGCGGCGCGTGAGGGCGGTATCGTGCAGCGCCGCCAGCACCGGATCCTCCGGCTGGCTGTCCAGCGCGGGCCGCAAGGTCTCGGCGATGAACACGTCCCAGTCGCGCACATCGTTCGCAGCCTGCGCCAGCTGGCGCAGGCAATCGTTCCAGCGCGCGCGGACCGGCCTGGGCAGGGCGGGCCCGAATGCCCAGCAGATGGCGCGAAGCTGCCGCGTCGCCACCCGCAGCGCATGGACGTCGTCGGGATGGTCGCGCCGGTGCAGCGCATCGAGTTGATCGGCAACGGCAACCAGTCCCGCATCGGCCAGCGCCATGAAAGCATCGATGACGCGCATGCGCGGGTGCAACTGGATGGGAAGGTTGGCGGCACGCATGGCGTATCTACCAGATCTGGCGGAGGCCAGGTTCAGAACATCTCTATCCAGTGTAGGCGATTGTGCCGGTTGCGCCGCACTCCATTGACAGCCTGCCGGCTTCGGGTTGGAATGGCTGTTGGCAAGGCCATCCGGCCACCCCGAGCTTGCCGTACCCGGCCACCGCCCAGTGCGAGGAGAAGCGCATGTCCACCGAACAAGAGCGTCTTTTGCTGCGGGACACCATCGAGGCCGGCTTTCGCCAGGCTGCTTTTGTCACCGACATCGGCATACACCTGGTGGATTGCGGGCCGGGCTGGTGCGAGAGCGAGTTGCTGGTCACGCCGCGCCACCTGCAGCACGGCGGCGTCGTGCATGCCGGCGTGCAGGCGACCATGGCTGACCATACCGCCGGCGCGGCCGCCACCACCATGCTCGACACCGGGCGTCATGTGGTGACGGCCGAGTTCAAGATCAACCTGCTCCGGGCCGCCCGCAGCGAGCGCCTGACCTGCCGCGCGGACGTGCTGAAATCCGGACGCGCCATCATCGTGGTCGAAGCCGATGTCTTCGCCAGCGTGCACGGCGAGGCGGTGCTGGTCAGCCGTTTCAACGCCACCATGAGCGTGCTCGACCTGGCCTGATTCAGAAAACCAACCCAAAACCAGAGAGAAGCGACAGGATGATCGATCACACAGGCGTCGTAGTTAGCGACTTCGCCAGGAGCCGGGCCTTCTACACCGCAGCGCTGGGTTCGCTCGGCTTCATCAAGAATATGGAGTTTCCCGCCAGCGTGACCGGCCATGCGGATGTCGCCGGCTTCGGCCCGGCCGACAAGCCCGAGTTCTGGATCAGCAACGGCACGCCCAACCAGCCGCCGCTGCACATCGCCTTTCGCGCGAACACGCGTGCGGAGGTGGATGCCTATTACAAGGCGGCGCTGGCGGCCGGCGGACGCGACAATGGCGCACCGGGCTTGCGGCCGCACTATCACCCGAACTACTACGGGGCGTTCGTGCTGGATCCGGACGGTCACAATATCGAGGCGGTTTGCCACGCGCCTGAGTGAGCCCGGGAGAGCCTGCATGTGCCTGCATGTGCCTGCGTGAGGGGCCGGCGCTCAGAACAACAATTTGAGCAAATCGAACAACTCGCGATCCGGCGGCGCGGCGGAACGGGCGCGCCGCCGGATCACTGCCAGCAGGCAATCCACGAAGCACTGCGCGGCCGCGCCGCGCATCGCGCTGCGGCGCGCGATGATGCCGAGCTGGCTGGTTTCGAAGCGTTCCGCTACCGGCACCGCCTGCACCCAGCCGCGCAGCGCTTCGGTGACCATCAGCGGGCGCGGGCAATAGGTGATCATGCCCGCATGCCGCACCATTTCCAGCAGCAGCGAGGTCGAATGGGCGCAATGCAGATGGCGCGGCTCGATGTCGGCGCCGTGCTGCCAGAACAGGTTCTGCATCATGGCGGGATAGCTGGCGGGTGTGTAGTTCACCACCCAGTCCTGGTCGAGCAATTGATGCAGCGCGGTCTTGCCGGCGCAGGGATGGCCGCGGCTGGCCACGACGCAGGAGTCATAGGCAAGCAGTAGCTCGCAGTCGAACTCCTGTCCGGACATGGCCGGCGTGAACGGCCCCACGACAAAATCGAGCAGGCCCTCGCGCAAGCGCGGCAACGCCACTGCGGTCAAGCCTTCGAACACCTCAAGCTGCACTCCCGGCATGCGCTCGCGAAAATGCAGCATCGCCTCCGACAGGAAGGTCAGCATGACCCAGGGCGTGACCCCGATCGACAGCCGGCCGCCCACCTCGCCGCGCAGTTCCGCCAGTTCCGCATTGGCGCGCTCGAGCTGGCCGACTACCAGGCGCGCGTGGCCCAGCAGTCTTTGCCCCGTCTCCGTGAAGCCAACGCCACCCGCGGTGCGCAGCAGCAGCGGCAATCGCTGTTCCGCCTCCAGCTCGCGCAACGCCTTGGTCACGGCCGCCTGGGAAAGGGCCAGCAGGCGTGCGGCGGCACGGATGCTGCCGGCGTCGGCAACGGCAACCAGGGCTTGTAGTTGATGCAGTTTCACAGGTGGGGGAATCGGGTGGACCGGCGTGGACTGGAGGCGGGCTGCGCTCTAGCGACAACCAACGGTTGTCAGGATAACAAGATTGCGGCTTCCCGCGACGGGTGGACGCTGCCTATGATCGGTTCCCTGTCCCACGGGGGCGCCGCCAGCATGGCGTCAGCCGCCCGGTACCCACAAGGAGACCTGTCATGCCGCAAGCCCCCGTATCCGCAACGTCCCCGGTTTTGCCCGGCATCCGCGCCATCGAAGCCGAGATGGTCGCGTTGCGTCACCGCATCCACGCGCATCCCGAACTCGGCTTCGAGGAATTCGTCACCAGCGACCTGGTGGCGGAATGCCTGCAGGCCTGGGGCTACGCGGTGCATCGCGGCCTGGGCGGCACCGGCGTGGTCGGCACGCTGCGCCACGGCGAAGGCCGCGCGCTTGGCTTGCGCGCCGACATGGATGCGCTGCCGATCCAGGAAGCCACCGGCCTGCCTTACGCCAGCAAGCTCGACGGCAAGATGCACGCCTGCGGGCACGACGGCCATACCGCCACGCTGCTCGCCGCCGCCAGGTACCTGGCCGAGCACAAGCCCTTCAAAGGCACGCTGCACCTGATCTTCCAGCCCGCCGAGGAAGGCATGGGCGGCGCCCGCGAAATGCTCAACGACGGCCTGTTCGAGCGCTTTCCGTGCGATGCCGTGTTCGCCTTGCACAACATGCCGGGCCATCCGGTCGGCAAGTTCGGCTTCCTGCCCGGCCCTTTCATGGCCTCGTCCGATACCGTCACCATCCGCGTGAACGGACGCGGCGGCCACGGCGCGGTGCCGCACAAGGCCATCGATCCGGTGGTGGTCTGCGCCTCCATGGTGATGGCGCTGCAGAGCGTGGTGGCCCGCAACGTGAACCCGCTCGACATGGCCATCGTCACGGTCGGCGCCATCCAGGCGGGCAAGGCGCCTAACGTGATCCCCGACAGCGCCGAGATGCGCCTGTCCGTGCGTGCCCTCAAGGCCGAGGTGCGCGACCTGCTCCAGACCCGCATCACCGCGCTGGCCCACGCCCAGGCCGAGAGCTTCGGCGCGCGCGCCGAAGTCGATTACGACACCCGCTACCCGGTGCTGGTCAACCACTCCGCCGAGACGGAACTGGCCCGCGAGGTGGCGCGCGAATGGCTGGGCGAGGAAGGGCTGATCGACAACATGGTCCCGCTCACCGGCAGCGAGGACTTCGCCTTCCTGCTGGAGCAGCGCCCGGGCTGCTACCTGATCATCGGCAACGGCGATGGCGAGGGCGGCTGCATGGTGCACAACCCCGGCTACGACTTCAACGACGCCTGCCTGCCGCTCGGCGCGACCTACTGGGTCAAGCTGGCCGAACGCTTCCTGGCCTGAGCCCCACCGCGCACGGGCATGACCGGGCGGATGCCCGGCAATAACGATTCAAGGAGACCTGACCATGTCCACCACCGCCGCACCGGCGCAGCCGCTTGCCGCCGCGCCCGCATTGCCGGCGCCCACGCGCCGCGCTATCGCCGCCATCACCATCGGCAACGGGCTCGAGTTCTACGATTTCACCGTTTACAGCTTCTTTGCCGTGATGATCGGACGGCTGTATTTTCCGGTGGAAGGCGCGCTTGGGCAGCTGATGCTGTCGCTGGCCACCTTCGGCGTGGGCTTTGTGGCGCGGCCTCTGGGCGGCGTGCTGATCGGGCTGTACGCCGACCGCGTCGGCCGCAAGCCAGCCATGACCCTGACGCTGTGGATGATGGGGCTGGGCTCGGCGCTGTTTGTGGTGGCGCCCACCTATGCGCAGGCGGGCCTGTTCGCGCCGGCGCTGATCGTGCTGGCGCGGCTGGTGCAAGGCTTTGCCATCGGCGGCGAGATGGGCGCGTCCACTGCCCTGTTGATGGAATACGCCGACGACAACTCGCGCGGCTACTTCGGTAGCTGGCAATTGTTCAGCCAGGGCGTGAGCGTGTTGCTGGGCTCGCTGGTTGGCCTGCTGCTGACGAATACGTTGGCGCCCGCAGCGCTGGAAAGCTGGGGCTGGCGCCTGCCCTTCCTGCTTGGCATCCTGGTGATCCCGGTTGGCCTCTACATCCGGCGGCATCTGGACGAGACAGCCGATCCCGCAACCGTGGGCGCCCACGGCACCGCCGGCGAGCGCGCGGGCCTGGCCGAAGTATTCGTCGGCCATGGCCGCGCGGTGATGGCCGGGGTGCTGATCACCATCGGCGGCACCTCCGCCACCTACATCGTGCTGCACTACATGACGAGCTACGCCGTGACCGTGCTGAAGATGCCGCTGTCGCTCGGCATGGGCGCCGGCTGCCTGGCAGCGCTGGTGCAGGTGTCGCTGTCCGCCTGTGCCGGCCGCCTGTCGGACCGCGTGGGGCGCAAGCCGGCCATCCTGTGGTCGCGCCTGGCGATGCTGCTGCTGATCTATCCGGCCTTCCTGCTGATCAATGCGCACCCCACGCTGGAGGTGCTGCTGCTCGCGGTGGCCGTGCTGGCGCTGACGCTGGTCTTCAATGTGGTGCCTTCGGTCGTACTGCTGACGGAGTTGTTTCCCCGCAGGATTCGCGCTACCGGCCTGTCGGTGGTCTACTGCATCGGCGTGCTGGTGTTCGGCGGGTTTGCGCAGTTCCTGGCAACGTGGCTGATCGACCTGACCGGCAGCCGCAACGCGCCGGCTTTATATGTGATCGGCTGCGGCATTGTCTCGCTGGTGGGTCTGGCGATGGTGCGGGAAACGGCGGGCAAGCGGCTGGATTGACGAGACGGTCCGACGGTCGCGACGGTCACTTACGTCTTGCGCCTGGCCGTGCCTGCGAAAGCGTCAACGGGGAACCTCGTCGCTGTCACGCAGCCAGGCGGGGATGTCTCGCATGCCGTGCAGGACGCGCCAGACATCGATGTGGTCATCGCGCTCAACGTAGAACACGATGTGCGGGTAGCGCGCCAGAGGCCAGGTGCGTAGGCCCGGAAGATCAAGCTCGTGTACGTAGCGGGGCGAGCCGGCGGCCGGATGCTTGCCAATGTGCACGTAGGCCTGCTCCAGCGCGTCAATGGAGCCAAGTGCTGCCTGCTCGGCGTCTTCATTCAGATAGTAGCTGACCGCTTCCTCGACATCACGCCTGGCAAGCGCTCTTGGGATGACAGGTTTGGCCCTCATTCCCGCGCGTTGCGCACCCGCGCTCGCAGGGCGTCGAAGTAGTCGCTATCGGCCGGCGCCGTCGGCGCCGAATCGGCACCCGCCAATAACAGGCCGCGAAGGTGCTGGCGATCCTGATCCTTGCGGATCAGCTCGCGCACGTACTCGCTACTGGTGCCGTAGCCGCGCCGGTTGACTTGCTCGTCGACAAAGGCCTTGAGCGTTTCGGGCAGGGAAATATTCATGGTGCTCATGGTTTCATGCTAGCGAGTTTGGCAAAATTTGGCAAACCTTCTGCATGGAGCCTTGCTGCCAAGGCAACACCACCTGACAAAGCACCCCTCGGAAAAGCAAAATCCCCCGCAAGCCGATACCTGCGGGGGATTCCAGTCAGGCCGCCATTGATGCTTCGGGCGGCCCCTTTGGTGCACGTGCCGGGCCGGCGGGTTTGCCACCCGCGGCCCGGTTTCAACTTCAGCTCTTAACCGCCACGGCAGCCTTCGCCTTGCTCTTGCCGAGCATCCGGTTGATCTGCCATTGCTGGGCGATCGACAGGACGTTGTTCACAACCCAGTACAGCACCAGGCCGGCCGGGAAGAAGAAGAACATGAACGAGAACACCAGCGGCATGATCATCATGACCTTGGCCTGCACCGGGTCCGGCGGGGTCGGGTTCAGCTTGGTCTGCACGAACATCGATACCGCCATCATCACCGGCAGGATGTAGAACGGATCCGGTACCGACAGGTCATGGATCCAGCCCAGCCACGGCGCGCCGCGCATTTCCACCGACGACAGCAGCACCCAGTACAGCGCGATGAACACCGGGATCTGGATCACGATGGGCAGGCAGCCGCCGAGCGGGTTGACCTTCTCGGTGCGGTACAGCGCCATCATCTCCTGGTTCATCTTCTGCGGATCGCCCTTCAGGCGTTCACGCATCGCGGTCATGCGGGGCTGCAGGTCCTTCATCTTGCCCATGGACTTGTAGCTGGCCGCCGACAGCGGGAAGAACACCAGCTTGATCAGCACCGTCAGCGCGATGATCGACCAGCCCCAGTTGTTCAGGAAGCCGTGCAGCTTTTCCAGCAGCCAGAACAGCGGTTTGGCCAGGATGGTCAGCCAGCCATAGTCCTTCACCAGTTCCAGGCCCGGGGTGATCTTCTCGAGCATGCGCTCTTCCTGCGGGCCGGCGAACAGGCGCGCATCGGTGGTCACCGTGGCACCCGGGGCGATCGCGCCCAGCGGCTGCTGCACGCCCACGCGGAACAGGTTGTTGTCGATCTTCTCGACGTAGAAGCTGTGCTCCTTGCCGGCTTGCGGGATCCAGGCCGAGGCAAAGTAATGCTGCACCATCGCAACCCAGCCGCTCGAACCCGCCGCGGGGACCGAAGCCTTGCCCTTGGCGATGTCGTCGAAGTTGATCTTGTGATACTTGTCCGTATCGGTGTAGATCGCCGGGCCGGTGAAGGTGCTGTAGAACTGCGATTGCTCGACCTTGCTGCCGTCGCGCGTCAGTTCCATGTACAGCGTCGGCGAGACCGGCTTGCCGCTGTCGTTGGTCACGGCAAATTGCGTGTCGACAACGTAGCTGCCCTTATGGAAGGTATAGGTCTTGGCCAGCTTGACCCCGTCCTTCTCCGCCGTCAGCGTCACCGCCACCTTGTCCGAGCCGGCCAGGTCGCGCGGACCGGCCGAAGCGGTGAAGATGGTGGTGTGGTTGGGCAGGTCGCCACCGATCAGGCCGGAACGGGCCATGTAGGTACGGGTCTGGTCGCGCTCGAACAGCACGACGGGCTGGCCGTCCTTCTCATGGTGGTTCAACAGTTCCAGGCGCGTGAGGATGCCGCCGGCGGTGTCGATCTGGGCACGCATCACGTCGGTGCTCACCACGATCTTCTCGCCGCCCGGCTGGGCCGCGGCTGCCGGTGCGGTCACCGGGGCGCCTGCGGCGGTGCCGGCCGTCGCATTGGCCTTGGGCACGTCGCCTTGCGGAGCGGAAGCGCCGCCGGCGGTTGCCGGAGCCTGCTGCGTCGCGCTCGGGAAGAACATCGACTGGTGACCGTTGGCGCGCTGCCAGTTGTCGTAGAGCAGCACGAGGGCCATCGAGAAGATGACCCAGAGTATGGTGCGTTTGATATCCATGTCTCGCTGTGGTCGGAGGAAATCAGGGGCGGGGTAGCCGGATCGTGACTGGCGGGTGGCCAGCCGCGGCGGAAGCCCGGTCTTGCTTGGTTGCCGATGCCGGTGGCACCGGATCATACCCGCCATCCGTGAACGGATGACAGCGGCACAGCCGGCAAGCGGCCATCCAGCTGCCGCGACCGGCGCCGTGGCACAGGATCGCTTCGCGGGCGTAATCGGAACAGGTAGGCAGGAAGCGGCACTGCGAGCCAAAAAACGGGCTCAGGGCGATCTTGTAGATACGCAGCAGGGCAAGCAGGATTCGCTTCATGGCAGCGGGCTGGTCAGGCTGGAGCGCCCGAGGGCGGGACTTCAGTGGGCGCAGCCTCGGCGGACTTCGGCGGCGACACCCCGGAAGGGGCAGCAGGGCGCGGGGCAAGCGGACGGACCGCTACCTCGAACAAGCCGGTCAGCTCCGCCAGGCACGCCCGGCGTATGGCGCTGCGGCTGGCAAATTCCGCACGCGGAAACTTTGCCTGCAGGCGCAGCAACACATCGCGGCCCGCGAGTTGGTCCTGCCGAAGGCGGAACAGTTCCCGCACCATGCGCTTCACCAGGTTGCGCTCGGCGGCACGCGCCGCGAACTTCTTGCCGACGACGACACCCAGGCRGGCTTGCGGCAGGTTGTTCTCGCCCACATACAGCACGAAATGCTGGCTGCGGCGGCGCGGGCGCAAAGCAAAAACGGATGAAAACTCATCCGTCTTTGTGAGCCTCGCGGCTTTAGGGTAGGCAAAAGTAGACACGCTGGGCGAAGCTAGCGAAAAAGCTGTGCTTGGCGGCAGGCTACCGGCCGTCCAAAAGGCGAGGCGGTTGGCCAGGGCGGCGCAAACTGCAGCGCCACCGTGGCCGGTCGCCAGGCCCTTAGACTGCCAGGCGCTTGCGGCCCTTGGCGCGACGCGCGTTGATGACGGAACGGCCGCCGCGGGTCTTCATGCGCACGCGGAAACCATGGGTACGCTTGCGGCGGGTAACGGAAGGTTGGTATGTACGTTTCATGTTGCACTCTCTGGTTGATCTGGGCTCGCCCGGCTTCCGGCGTTAAGCCGGGCGCCGCCGCGTATGGTTCGCATGGGGCTGCCGCGGTTTGCGGTGTTGCCGACTGCTGTGGTGATCTTGCTGCCGGCCGTGTGTCTCGCGCATCGAAGGCACCGACGAATCGGACATCGACACTCGCGAAGCAGGTGTGGGAGGGAATCTCGCCGGACCGGATCTCATCAACCCATCCGCTCCGACCCCGTCAGCCTGCTCGGCCCGCTGCCTGTTCCGGCCAATCCAGCCATTTCCGGCACGCTTCAGCTTAGTGAAAAGCTGAGGTAACGCGCCAGTCTCGCACGGAACAGGTCAGACCCGGCGATGCGCATACGTGATCCCCTGCGGCATCGCAGAACCCGCCATTTAACTGAGTTTCGCGCGGTGTGTCAAGACTACGGATGGTTTAGAGACTTGTGCGGCACCCCTGCCTGAAAAACACGCAACAGCCTGTTGTATTTCATTGTCCACAATCGCCAGTGGGTAAGTTTTTTTATTGCGGGGGTTGCACCCAGGGTTGGCGGGGGTGAGTGAAGTCCCTGTTTTGTCAGGCTTTTCCTGCGTTTTACCTACCCGGAAACCCGCACCAGAACTGGGGTTGTGCACAACAATTCACTGCTTTTTCACAACTTATCCACAGACTTATCCTTTGTGGATAACTTGGGGCGGGGGGTACAATCCGGGTCCAAACACCACACGGGCTGCGTGGCGCAAGCGCAACCCGGGCACTACTCCTGGCATGCCGGACAACGGACGCGCAACGGACGGCGGCGGTTACGCCACCTGTCTCGTCAGCGGATCCCGCTTGTCGCGTCGATCACCAGGGAGCCCGGGCTGCGGGGTCATTTGCGGATCGCTTTTGCGGTCGCTTTTCGGGGTTTACGGACTGCCGGCAGGGATGCCACATCGATCCTTGCCTGTTGTCCATTTGACCGGACTGACCATGTACCCGTGGCGAAAACCGAACAACAAAACAATGCAAGATTTCTGGCAGGCAGCAGCCGCGCAACTCGAGCGCGAACTGACGCCGCAACAGTTCAAGACCTGGATCAAGCCGTTGGCGCCTGTCGGCTTCGACGAGGAAGCGCACGCGCTGCGGATCGCCGCGCCCAACCGCTTCAAGCTCGACTGGGTAAAAAGCCAGTTCTCCGGGCGCATCACCGCGCTCGCCTGCGAATACTGGGAAGCCAACGTCAGCGTTCACTTCGTCCTGGATCCCGCCGCGTCGGGCCGGGCGGCTGCCGGCTATCCGCAGCAAGGGCAGCCCGGCATGGCGCCGGCGCACGCCGGCCCCGGCTATCCGTCCGGCCAGCCGCTGTCGCAGAATTTCGGCCAGCCCGGCATGCAGCCGGGCCAGGGGGCGCCTGGCTACGGCCCCATGAACCAGGCCGGCGCGCAGCCGCAAGGCGGCCCGCGCGGCGGGCAAGCGCCCTACCCCGGCAACTATCCCGGCAATGCTGGCCAGGGCAAAATGGGCGGCATGGGTGGCGAGCTCGTCGATATTGACGTGCCGCAACTGGACCCGGCCGAGGCCAGCGCCCGCTCCTACCGCGTGCAGCCTTCGCAGCAGCCCATGCAGGGCGGCCACCCCGGTCAGCAGGGCGGCCATCAAGGGCACCAGGGGCACCAGGGACATCAGGGCCACCCCGGCAACCAGCCAGGCGGCCAGCAGCAGAACGACTCGGTGCACGAGCGCTCGCGCCTGAACCACATCCTGACCTTCGACAACTTCGTCACCGGTAAGGCCAACCAGCTCGCGCGCGCCGCCGCCATCCAGGTGGCCAACAATCCCGGCAAGTCCTACAACCCGCTCTATCTATATGGCGGCGTAGGCCTGGGCAAGACCCACTTGATCCACGCCATCGGCAACTTCATGTTGCTGGAGAACCCGCGCGCCCGCATCCGCTACATCCACGCCGAGCAATACGTCTCCGATGTGGTGAAGGCGTACCAGCGAAAAGCCTTCGACGAGTTCAAGCGCTACTACCACTCGCTCGACCTGCTRCTGATCGACGATATTCAGTTCTTCTCCGGCAAGAACCGCACGCAGGAAGAGTTCTTCTACGCCTTCGAGGCCCTGATCGCCAACCGGGCGCAGGTGATCATCACCAGCGATACCTACCCCAAGGAAATCAGCGGCATCGACGATCGCCTGATCTCGCGCTTCGACTCCGGCCTCACGGTCGCCATCGAGCCGCCCGAGCTGGAAATGCGCGTAGCGATCCTGATGAAAAAAGCCGCCGCCGAGAACGTCAGCGTGCCCGAGGAAGTCGCCTTCTTCGTCGCCAAGCATTTGCGATCGAACGTGCGCGAGCTGGAAGGCGCGCTGCGCAAGATCCTGGCCTTCTCCAATTTCCACGGCAAGGACATCACCATCGATGTCACCCGTGAAGCGCTGAAGGACCTGCTGACGGTGCAGAACCGCCAGATCTCTGTCGAGAACATCCAGAAGACCTGCGCGGATTTCTACAACATCAAGGTCGCGGACATGTACAGCAAGAAGCGGCCCGCCAATATCGCGCGGCCCCGCCAGATTGCCATGTACCTGGCCAAGGAACTCACGCAGAAAAGCCTGCCGGAAATCGGCGAGCTGTTCGGCGGACGCGATCACACCACCGTGCTGCACGCGGTGCGCAAGATCGCCGATGAGCGCAGCAAGGACGCGCAGCTCAACCACGAGCTGCACGTGCTGGAACAGACGCTCAAGGGGTAACCCCGAGCGTGAAATCGCAGTGAATCAGCATTTAGCAGACCCGTCACGCGGGGCTGGCATACTGTAGGGTACGCGCCGGGCATGGCCCGGCGCATGAATCAATCGGAAGCATCGCCGGGGCATTGCCGGAACATTGCCATGAAAACGGCCTGGGCTAAGGCTTTGCGGTGAGTCGGGACGAGCGGCGGAGGGGGTGGCCGGCGACAAAAGTCGCCAGCCGCCGAAGAAGTCTTCAATTGTGTTGTTTGGTGCACAATTAACCCTCCGGTCGCGCTTCTCCCGCTTCACCGCAGCGGCTTATCCTTGGTACAATGGCGAATTAACTTGTTGATTCCAAAGTAATTTTGGTAATGCATACGAGTTAGTGCAAGTCGTCAATACGCACCCGCGGTCGCTTACTACAAACGACGAAGGATAAATTCAATGCAATTGGTCAAAACCTCGCGAGACAATCTGCTGCGTCCGCTGCAAATCGTGAGCGGCATCGTGGAGCGCCGCCACACACTCCCGATCCTGGCCAACCTGCTGATTCGCAAGTCCGGGTCCAACGTATCCTTCCTCTCGACCGACATCGAGATCCAGATCACCACGCACGCCGAATGTGGTGTGGGCAGCGACACCGTGGCCACCACCGTGGCCGCCCGCAAGCTGCTCGACATCCTGCGCGCCATGCCCGACGGCGAAGTCGCCCTGTCGCTCAACGACAAGCGCATGACCGTGCAGTCCGGCAAGAGCCGCTTCGCGCTGCAGACCCTGGCCGCCGAGGAATTCCCC
The DNA here is from genome assembly GCF_056399885.1 of Cupriavidus sp. 01L45. Taxonomy (NCBI): domain Bacteria; kingdom Pseudomonadati; phylum Pseudomonadota; class Betaproteobacteria; order Burkholderiales; family Burkholderiaceae; genus Cupriavidus; species Cupriavidus sp. 01L45. Next base: position 59,652 of record NZ_JBFTSG010000059.1, read on the forward strand.
ACGGTAGCCGAAGCCAGCGAATTCGGCGCATCCGTCAGCCTGCCGCAAAAGACCTTCAAGCACCTGCTCGCCATGGTCCACTTCGCCATGGCCCAGCAAGACATCCGCTACTACCTCAACGGCATGCTGCTGGTGGTGGACGGCAAGAAGGTCATGGCAGTCGCCACCGACGGCCACCGCCTGGCCTACTGCGGCGTGGAGCTGGACACCGAAGCCACAAGCGGCGAAGGCGCCCCGTCGCGCCAGGAAGTGATCATCCCGCGCAAGACCATCCTCGAGCTGCAACGCTTGCTGGAAGACAACGACGATCCCGTGCAAGTGCAACTGGCCGCCAACCAGGTCAAGTTCACCTTCGCCAATATCGAGCTGATCTCCAAGCTGGTCGAAGGCAAGTTCCCGGACTTCCAGCGCGTGATCCCCAAGGGCTACAAGAACGCCTTCGCCATCGATCGCGTCAAGCTGCAGCAAGCCCTGCAACGCACCGCCATCCTGACCACCGACAAGTTCAAGGGCGTGCGCTGCATCCTGGATACGCACGTGCTCAAGATCAGCTCCACCAACGCGGACCAGGAAGAAGCGCAGGAAGAACTCGAACTTGATTATTCGGGCGATGCCCTCGATATCGGTTTTAACGTGACCTATTTGCTGGACGTGCTCGCCAACCTCAAGAGCGAGCAAGTCCAGGTCAGCCTCGGCGACTCCAATTCGAGCGCGCTGATCACCGTGCCGGAAGACGACAACTTCAAGTACGTCGTCATGCCGATGCGCATTTGATGAGCCGGTAACAAGGACCACAAGATACGCAAAACCGGAGCATCTAACGGCACACCACGGCTTGCGCAGCCGCCCCAGGGGCCCCGCGCAAGACCCGCCGCACCAGGGGCCGGATCGTCGAGATCCGCCCCTTTTGCCGTTTTTATGTAACCCGCTATGCGGCCCGATCCGGGCGCGCCCATCCGGGCGTGACGAGAGATCGCCGCATTCGCCGTGAGTAAGAGAACATGACCGAAGAGCAACAACCGCAATCGCAACCGCAACAGCAAGACAGCTACGGCGCAGGCTCGATCCAGATCCTGGAAGGCCTGGAGGCGGTGCGCAAGCGTCCGGGCATGTACATCGGCGACACGTCCGACGGCACCGGCCTGCACCACCTCGTATTTGAAGTGCTGGACAACTCCATCGACGAAGCCCTGGCCGGCTGGTGCACGGAAATCACCGTCACCATCCACAGCGACAACTCGATCTCCATCACCGACAACGGCCGCGGCATTCCCCCGCTCGTCAAGTTCGACGACAAGCACGAACCCAAGCGCAGCGCGGCAGAAATCGCCATGACCGAGCTGCACGCCGGCGGCAAGTTCAACCAGAACAGCTACAAGGTSTCSGGCGGCCTGCACGGCGTGGGCGTGWSCTGCGTGAACGCCCTCTCCAAGTGGCTGCGCCTGACCGTGCGCCGCGACGGCCAGGCCCACCTGCTCGAGTTCGCCCAAGGCGCCGTGCAGAACCGCCTGGTGGAAACCGTGACCGGCCCCGACGGCGTGCCCGTGGAAGTTTCGCCGATGAAGATCCTCGGCCCCACCGACAAGCGCGGCACCGAAGTCCACTTCCTCGCCGACGAAGAAATCTTCACCAACGTCGAGTTCCACTACGAGATCCTGGCCAAGCGCATCCGCGAGCTCTCGTTCCTGAACAACGGCGTGCACATCCGCCTGGCCGACCAGCGCACCGGCAAGGAAGAAGACTTCGCCTTCTCCGGCGGCGTCAAAGGCTTCGTTGAATACATCAACCGCGGCAAGAGCACCCTGCACCCCAACATCTTCTACGCCAACACCGAAAAAGACGGTATCGCCGTAGAAGTGTCCATGCAGTGGAACGACGGCTACAACGAACAAGTCCTCTGCTTCACCAACAACATCCCGCAACGTGACGGCGGCACCCACCTCACCGGGTTGCGCGCCGCCATGACGCGCGTGATGAACAAGTACATCGAAGAAAACGAGATCGCCAAAAAGGCCAAGGTAGAAACCACCGGCGACGACATGCGCGAAGGCCTCGCCTGCGTGCTCTCCGTCAAGGTGCCCGAGCCCAAGTTCAGCTCGCAGACCAAGGACAAGCTCGTCTCCTCCGAAGTGCGCCTGCCCGTGGAAGAACTCGTCGCCAAGGCCCTCGGCGACTTCCTGCTGGAAACCCCGGTAGACGCCAAGATCATCTGCGGCAAGATCGTAGACGCCGCCCGCGCCCGCGAAGCCGCCCGCAAGGCCCGCGAAATGACCCGCCGCAAAGGCGTGCTCGACGGCATGGGCCTGCCCGGCAAGCTCGCCGACTGCCAGGAAAAAGACCCCGCCCAGTCCGAACTCTTCCTGGTGGAGGGTGACTCCGCAGGCGGCTCCGCCAAGCAAGGCCGCGATCGTAAGTTCCAGGCCATCCTGCCGCTCAAGGGCAAGATCCTGAACGTGGAACGCGCCCGCTTCGACAAAATGCTCTCCAGCCAGGAAGTGCTCACGCTGATTACGGCGCTAGGCACCGGCATCGGCAAGGACGACTACAACCTCGACAAGCTGCGCTACCACCGCATCATCATCATGACCGACGCGGACGTGGACGGCTCCCACATCCGCACGCTGCTGCTCACGTTCTTCTACCGCCAGATGCCCGACATCATCGAGCGCGGCCACGTGTATATCGCCCAGCCGCCGCTGTACAAGATCCGCCGCTGTACAAGATCAAGCACGGCAAGGAAGAGCGCTATATCAAGGACGACAAYGAGCTCAACGCCTACCTGCTGCGCCTGGCCATGGAAAAGGCGGCCCTGGTCAACCCCGACGGCAGCGAAGTCGCCGGCGACGCCCTGACCGAGCTGGCCCGCCAGTACCAGCTGGCCGAAGCCGTGATCGGCCGCCTGGCCCGCATCGTGGACAGCGACGCCCTGCGCGCCATTGCCGACGGCATCGAGCTGGACCTGGACAGCGCCGCCGCCGCGCTTTACGATGCGCGTGCGTTGCGAGTCGGCTGGCYTGCTTATATGGACAAGAAAGAGGCGTTAAGGTGCTAATGAGCCTTCGCTGCTCGTGATTTCACTATGGAGAACCAATTGTCATCGATAAATCATTGTGATTCGATTCGTGATTTGGATGCCATGATGAAGGCAGATCCGAGAAGCTCTAGCTTCATTCAAGTCAATGATCTCGGCCAATCCAGGCGACGCACGGCAGAAGATCACTTGGCGGAGATTTTGCCGTTTGTTCTTGGAGTCGCAGTGCCGGAAGAAGTACGAGTAAATTTTGAGACAGCTAGGAATCTTTATGTTTATGCCTGGTTTGTGTACCGTTTTCACGCGGTCGCGGAGCAGTATGCCTTGGGGACACTTGAGTTCGCGCTGCGTGCGCGATTAGAGGCAAAAGCTGACGCCTCCATGAGCCCCGGTAAGCTCAAAGTGAGCGGACTGAGTAATCTATTGCGAGAGGCAAGGCAACTCGGACTGCTTGAGAGCAGTAAGCTGCAGCTCCGCACGCGATGGGCGCATGCTCGAGCGCGGAGCCGAACTGAGCTTGAGCAGATCGAGGAGATGAATCGGCTTGGTCTTACGATGATGCAGGTGGACAACTCTGGAGTGCGGCCGACAGAGGAGGATCTACAAGTCGACTGGCTCAGTGTTTTCATTGACGGCTTACCGGCTGTCCGCAACGAGTATGCACATGGCTCAAAAATGCTTCATCCGACCGTACTGCACACGTTCGAGATTATATGTGAATTGATCAACCAGCTTTTCCCGACGCAAGCAGATAGTGATTCGCCGTAGCGGTTCAGCACAATCTGTTCTCCTCTCAATTGTGCAAGTACCGCCAACAACATCGGCCTGAACGACAACGAGCACAAAATGAAGGGAGCTCACAGATGAGCGTAAATGATTCCGAGGCACGACTTGCGAAGTTGTCACGACAGGCGTTCCTGTCAATGTGGGCTTATCAGAACCCGTTCTACGACGAAGGCAAGGAGCTGTGTGATGTGCTCGTCGTCTTTGGCGATGACGTGATCATCATGTCGGACAAGGTGATCAGTTATAGTGAAGAAAAAGACGCAAGAACAGCGTGGAATCGCTGGTACCGGAAAGCAGTGTTAGCCAGCGTGGCACAACTTCGGGGTGCCTTGAAAACGATCAAGAAGTCGCCCGAGACGATTCATTTGGATGCACGTATCTCGTCGCCCTTTCCTCTGAAGTTTCCCGACGCGGGCCGCGCTCGTTACCACCTAATAGCGGTCGCCCATGGAAGTGAACGGGAGTGCGTCCGGCAGTTCGGAGTTCCCAGTCTCGGCGTGGATTCACGTCTGACGGACAGTGGGGTGCTGCTCACAGTCGGCGTGCATTTCCCTGAGTTCGTGCATGTGATCAATCGAACTACTCTTGACGCGCTGTTCGAGTGTTTTGACACCACGGCAGACTTGGTCAAGTATCTGACCGCGAAGGAGACCCTGTTCGCTCGGGGGCATGTACGGCTTAAGGGTGAAGAGGATTTGATCGGCGCGTATATGCGCAAGCGACGTCCTGACGGAGCCACACCGCTCGGTGCGTTGTGCGACGTTTCGGAAGACGGTGTGCGCAGCGTCCCGACCGGCGTGTGGTCCTCGCTGCGCGCCGACCAGAATTTTCTGCGGCGCAAGGAGTTGCTTGCTCCTTCATACTTGATTGATGAGGTCATTGAGCAGTTGGCGTCCGAGTATTTTGCTGGAAGAGTGCTCGCAGGACAGGATGAAGCGCTGGCTTATCACGCTGCAGCGTTTCAGGTCTTGGCAGCGGAGCCAAGAATGGCGCGGATGCTGATCGGTTTGGCTGTCGCTCACGTGCTGCAGGAACATCCATCAACGTTCTGGAGCACATTGGTGGAATCGGCAGATCAACCTGGCGTGCTCTATCTGTGGTTGATCTATCCTGAGGTGGAAGGTGAGGTCTCCGATGAAGAGCTGGAGGCCACTGTCGGGTACGAACTGGAGAAGTACATCCTTGTCGCCATGGGCAAGTTCCCTGAGTCGTACACGGTGTTCGCGGCCGCTATTCCAAACGCGCAAAGCGCTCGGACCTCAAGGGCGTTTCGCATGGCGGCGAGAAACGTCTGGACGCCGGAGATGCAGAAGAAGGCGGAATCGTTGGAACAGAGGGAGGGGATTCTTAGTAACATCGAGTCAACCACCCGAGCTGTAATTCGCGTCATCTAGGATGGCGAACTTCGGCGGCACCTTTTCTGGAGTCGAAGCTAGCGGCCGACCAACAGCTCCGGTTCGTGCTCGCGATCTTCGTGCGATGGCAGCCAATGACGATCAGTGCATTGATGCACTCATGGGCTCAGGTCCGAAATTGGCAACTAAAGACTCCTATCGGAGCCATATACCAGTCTCGCCGTTTGATTTCGATCCCACGGATGACCGTTCACCGAACACCGGACGTTCGCGCAGACGTGCGCCAAGGAACGATACTAGCCGAAAAGGGCCGACGACGCGAATCACGCCGGCAACCACTTTCACCCCTGTTAGCGGCGGTGTAAAACCGCGCATAAATGGCGGCGCAAGGTTGAGTGAATTGCTCAACAATAAAGGGGCCACGCGGGCCCCATTATTTGTGATGCGCGACAGACGTCAGAATGCGGCGTCGCCTGACTCGCGGCTCTGGTTGGGGG
>NZ_JBFTSG010000060.1:0-61612 GCF_056399885.1 Cupriavidus sp. 01L45
GTCGAGCAGGCGTCGAGCAGGCCATGACACCCGAAGAACAGCGCTATTGCCGCGCACGCGACTACGCGCTGAACATCATCGCCAAGACACTGAAACTGGACCTGCCGTTCAAGATCGAGGAACACGTCACCTACACCAAGGAACAGCGTGAACTCGTCAAGCAGAAGCTGCGCGATCTTGGCTACACCGTGACGGATGCGCCATACCCGGTTACGCCGGCGGATTGAGGGAGACGTTGACCATGGACGCGCAGAAGAAGCCCGAACCCGCGACGGACACGCCGCCCTCAGCCAGTGGCATGGCACAAGCACTGAGTAATGACGGCAAACCAGCCGCTATCAATTCGGAAGAACCCAGGCCGAAGAGGCGCGTGATTCGGCCGCCACCCACCATGGAACAGCGCTTGAAGACGATGCTGTCGGCGCCGAATCCACTGATGGAAGCCGCCTGGCCACTCGCTCTCGCTGTTGCGGAGATGCCGCCGGTGAAGGATCGGGAGATGGTTCCGCATCTCCATGACATCGTGACAGCGGAGTTGAAGGATTTCCAGGAACTGGCCGAACGGGCGAACATCAAGCACGAACATATTGTCGCTGCGCACTATTGCCTCTGCAGCGCCATCGATGAAGGCGTTCAGCGGCACGATTGGGGGCAAGGCTGGTGGACGACGAACAGCTTGCTGGTCCTGCACCATCAGGACAACCGGGGCGGCGAGCGCTTCTTTCAGCTGCTGGCCCGGCTGCTGAAAAACCCGACGGAGAACATCGACGTCATCGAGGTGATGTACATCCTGCTGTCACTGGGATTCCAAGGCCGCTATTGCAAGATGCCAGATGGAACACAGCGTATCAATGCCATTCGCCGGCGGCTGTACGACCTGCTGCTACAGCATCGCGGCCCCGTACCGAAAGCACTGTCGCCCCACTGGAAGCCCGCACCGCCTGGCCGCTTCCCCCCGCTGCGCGTCATACCTGTCTGGATCACCGTAGCGCTATCCTCGGTGATCCTCCTCGGAATGTTCATCTCGTTCAAATATCAGCTGTTGGTCAAACAGCGCGAAGTGCTGCAAATACTCACGGACATCGGCAACATGAAGCCACCGCCCCCGCCCATGCCACTACGGCTCACAGAGCGCTTGAAGGACGAGATTGCGCGCGGTGTGGTGGCCGTCAAGGACGATTACCGCCGCAGCACCGTGGTGTTTCGGGGCGACGATATGTTTGGCGCAGGCCAGGCCGAGGTACGCAGGAAACTATTACCAGCGCTCGATAAGCTGGCCGCCGAGTTCAACAAGGTGGAGGGCACGGTGCAGATCATCGGCCATAGTGACAACCAGCCGATCAAGAGCGCCCGCTACCCATCGAATCAGGCACTGTCCGAGGAGCGCGCCACCGTGGTCAGCGAATACCTCGCCAGCAGGGCGTCGCCAAGGAGCGGCTGGAAGCCGTCGGCAAGGGGGATAGCGAGCCGTTGACGGACAACGCCACCGCAACCGCACGCGCCACCAACCGCCGCGTCGAAGTGGTCGTCACCCAATAAGCCAGTTCAGGAGAACACAGGATGCAACGCAGACTCATCAAGAAGGGCGACAAGACCAGCCACGACGGCGTGGTCGCTACCGGGTCCGAGGTGGACCTGCTGGACGGCCAGCCGATGGCCCGCCTGGGCGATCTGGTGGACTGCCCCCAGCACTACCCGGACGGGCGGCCGCACGGCATCAACAAGATCATCGAAGCGACCTCCGGCCTGATGATTGGCGAGCGTCCCGCTGCCTGCGAAGGCGATGGCACCGAATGCGGCTGCGTGCTGATCGGCAGTTCGGACGCCATGGCAGGCTGACTTGGCTCGATACGCTCTACGCACCTTCCCAAACTCAAGGAAACAAGCATGCAGTATTTCGCATTCGGCATCATATCCGTGTTCTCCGCCCTCCTGTTTCCGGCGATCTATCTGGCCGGTTATGGGCTGCGCCGGATCGGCGCCTGGTTCAATCGCGCCGATCCGCCCCGCGACCGTGTTGGTGCCTATGTCATCGCCGCCCTGTTGTTCGGCTTCCTAGTGGGCTCGCTCCTGCAACCCTTGTGGGACTGCCTGCAGACCGGTGAGTCGCTAGGGACATGCGTGATGCGGCATTCGCCAACTGCCGGCCTTGGACAGTGAAGTGCAGGACTGGCTCGCCCGGGATCAACCAGTTGGCCCAACGAGCGGACGGTTCGTCGGCGGGTGAAATCCGAGCCATGGGAAAGCGCGGCACTGACCGTGGGCCTGTCAGGCGATAAGAAGTTGCGCTGCCGAGCTGGCCGCCGCTGTGATCTGCCGCAGGAAACGATGCGCTGGTGCGGGTGCTGCCGGCTGACCGGCAACCAGCCGATGTGTGGGCGGTGACGACCGCGCGGGCTTCGGGGTCGGCCAAGATGCGGGTGTGCATCGATTTTTTGAAAGCGCAGCTTACCGAAGGGCCGCATGTGCTGGCGAYGGCGTTGGGGGATGGTGGGGAGTGAGTGGATCCATCACGCCGCCAGCGGCGCAATCTCGCGAGCTATCGCTTCGCCGGCGGCCGCTTGCGCAACGCGCAAGTCATAGGTCGCTTGCAGATTCGTCCAGAATTCAGGCGTGGTGCCAAAGTGCCGCGTCAGGCGCAGCGCAGTATTCGGCGAAATGGTGCGGCGGCAGCGCACGATGTCGTTGATGCGCGGTGCCGGCACGTGCAGGGCCACCGCGAGCGCATTCGCGGACATATTGAGTGGAACGAGGAAGTCCTCGCGCAGGATTTCTCCCGGGTGTGCCGGCTCGATCGTTTCACCGGTTGCGACATCCGAGAGGTCGACCTTGTTAAGGTCCGCACGTTTGATTGTCATGGTGGCCTCGGTGGTCAGTGATAGTCAGTTGGCCGGCAAACACACACTCTTGCGGCGCGCCTGGTTGCTCACAACACCCGCATGATCGATATCGCCGTATCCTGCAAAACCTGCAACACCCGCTCCAGCGCCTGCTCCGCGCTCTCCTCCCCGATCTGCATATTCACGCTCAGCGCGGCGATCACTTTCCCATGGCGATCCCGCAGCGGCACCGCCACCCCCCGCACGCCGATCTGCAACTGCTGCTCGACCAGCGCATAACCCTGCGCGCCCGCCTTCCTGATCTCGGCCAGCAGCCGGTCCTGCTGCATGATCGTGTACGGCGTGTACGGCGTCAGCACGACGTCTTCCAGCCACGCCTTGACCCTGTCCTCAGGCTCCGAGGCCAGCATCATCACGCCGGCGGAAGCCAGCGGCGCCGGCACGCGCGCACCCAGCACAAAACCCGTATTCATCACCCGGCTCGTACCCGTACGGCAGATAAACACCAGTTCCCATGCATCCAGCACGCTCAGGTACGCCGGCTCGCCGACCGCCGCCGTGATCTGCTGCAGGAAAGGCTGCACCGTGCGCGGCAGGCGCGCCGAGTCGAAGTAGGACCAGCCCACCTTGAGCACGCGGGGGGTCAGGCTGAACAGCGTGCCGTCGCTGGTGGTATAGCCCAGATGCTCCAGGGTGAGCAGATAACGTCGTGCCGCGGTACGTGTGAGGCCCGTCAGCTGGGCCGCCTGCGTCGGCGTCAGGCGCGGATGATCGTTATCGAAGGCCTCCAGGATGGCCAGGCCCTTTTCCAGTCCGGCAATCCAGTCGCGCCGGTTCAGCGGTTCTTTATCCATAGCGATAACCCTAGTTCCGAGCGCCAGTCGCTCTCAATGGCGCGATTATCGCACGTATGCGCGCGGATTGCGCTTGTTGCTGCGTCAGATCGGTCCTAACCTTCCCCTACACGAAGCACGCAGGATCTGACATGCAAACCGCAGCCTGGCGCCATCCGAAATCGATCGCCACCGTATCGCTGTCCGGCACCTTGCCGGAAAAACTGGAAGCGGCCGCCGCGGCCGGTTTCAATGGCGTCGAAATCTTCGAGAACGACCTGTTGAATTTCGATGGCTCCCCTGCCGATGTGCGCCGCATCGCGGCCGATCTCGGCCTGGATATCCCGCTGTACCAGCCCTTCCGCGATTTCGAGGCGATGCCCGACGAATTCCGCGCCCGCAACATGGCGCGCGCTGAACGCAAGTTCGACGTGATGGAGGAACTGGGCGCGCGCATGGTGCTGGTCTGCAGCAATGTGCAGGGCATCGCCATCGACGATCCCGCGCGCGCCGCCGCCGACCTGCGCGCCATGGCCGAAGCCGCGGCGAAGCGCGGGCTCCTGGTGGGCTTCGAGGCGCTGGCCTGGGCCCGGCACACCAGGCTGTGGCGGCAGGCATGGGATATCGTGCGGCGGGCCGACCACCCCGCGCTGGGCCTGATCCTGGACAGCTTCCACACGCTCTCGCTGGGCGACACGCTGGAAGGCATCGACGAAGTGCCGGCGGAGAAGCTGTTCTTCGTGCAACTGGCCGATGCGCCCCGCATGAGCATGGACGTGTTGTCGTGGAGCCGGCACTACCGCAACTTTCCCGGCCAGGGCGATCTCGCCGTGACCGAGTTTGCACGCGCGGCCATCGGCGCGGGCTATCGCGGACCACTGTCGCTGGAGATCTTCAACGACGAATTCCGCGCGGCGCCCGCGCGCCTGACCGCGCAGGATGGCCTGCGCTCGCTGATCTGGCTCGAATCCGAAGCCGGGGGCCCCGCCCTGCCAGCCGCGCCGCATTTCGGCGGCGTCGACTTCCTGGAATTCGCGGTGGACTATGTAGCCGGACGGGAACTGGGCACGCGGCTGCGTTCGCTGGGCTTCAGCCACGCCGGCCGCCACCGCTCCAAGGCGGTGGACCTGTACCGCCAGGGCGGCGTCAATATCATCCTCAACGCCGAGCAGGACAGCGCCGCCGCGGAGCACTTCCAGCTTCACGGGCCTTCCGTCTGCGCGCTCGGGCTGAAGGTGGACGACGCCCAGCGCGCCGTCTCGCGTGCGCGGGCCTTGCTGTGCAAGGAATGGCGCGAGCCCATCGGCCCGGACGAGCGCAGCATTCCCGCGGTGCGCGCGCCGGACGGCATGCTGTTCTACCTGATCGACGAGAAGGACTCGGACCGCAGCATCTACGAGAGCGACTTCGTGCTGGAACCCGGCTGCGCCGACGACACAGGCGCGGGCCTCACGGCCATCGACCATATCGCCCAGGCCTTGCCACCGCACCGGCTCGACAGCTTCGTATTGTTCTACAAGACGGTGTTCGGCCTGCAGGCCGAGGCGCTGCACGAGATCGCCGACCCGTACGGACTGGTGAAAAGCCGCGCCATGGTCAGCCCGGAGCAGAACATCCGGATTCCGCTCAACGTCTCGGAAAGCAGCCGCACCGCCACCGGCAGGTTCGTCACGGCCTATGCCGGCTCGGGCATCCACCACATTGCCTTCCGTACGCCCGGCCTGAGCGCCACGCTGGAGCGCATCGTTCCCGCCGAGGCCGCCATGCTCCACGTGCCCGACAACTACTACGACGATGTCGGCGCGCGGCTCGGACTGGACGACGCGCTGCTGGAGCGCCTGCGCCGGCAGCAACTGCTCTACGACAAGGATGCCGGCGGCGAATTCCTGCACGCCTACACCGAGCCCTTCCACGACCGCTTCTTCTTCGAGCTGGTGCAGCGCGACGGCTACCTCGGCTTCGGCGCGGCCAACGCCTCGCTGCGCATGGCGGCCCAAGCCCTGGCCAGCCGCAACCACAAGGCCCGGCCCGCCTGAGGCGGGCACCACAATCGTTCCCCGGAGTTTCAAATGCAAGAACCCTGCATCATCTCGGTGGCCATCACCGGCTCGGTCCCCCGCAAGACGGACAACCCCGCCATCCCCATCTCCGTCGCGGAGCAGATCGAGAGCACGCACGAGAGCTTCGAGGCGGGCGCCACGCTGGTCCACCTGCACGTGCGCGACGAAGCCGGGAACTCCAGTTCGGACCCCGCGCGTTTCGCGCAATTGCAGGACGGCATCCGCAAGCACTGCCCCGGCATGATCGTGCAGTTCTCCACCGGCGGACGCGGACGCGCCATGGAGCAGCGCGGCGCCATGCTCGACCTGCGCCCCGACATGGCCTCGCTGGCCACCGGCTCGGTCAACTTCCCCACCACGGTCTACGAAAACCCGCCCGATTTCGTGCGCGCGCTGGCCAAGGCCATGCGCGATTACCACATCAAGCCCGAGATCGAAATTTTCGATCTGGCGATGCTCTACAACACGGCGGACCTGGTCAAGGAAGGGCTGCTGCTGCCCCCGGTGCATGTGCAGTTCGTGTTCGGCATCAAGAACGCGCTGCCGGCGCGCAAGGAGATCCTGGAGTTCCAGGTGGAGCAACTGAAGAAGGTGCTGCCTGGCGCGACCTGGACCGCGGCGGGGATCGGCCGGCACCAGCTGGAAGTCAACCACTGGACGCTGCAACTCGGCGGCCACTGCCGCACCGGCCTGGAAGACAACGTGCGCTGGGACAAGGACACGCTGGCCGCCAGCAATGCGCAACTGGTCGGCCGGGTAGCGCAGTTGTGCGCGGAGTATGGCCGCGCCGTGGCCACGCCCGCGCAAGCGCGGCAGCTGCTCGGTCTGTGAAGCCCCTTGTACCGAAGCCGCCGAAGCAACGGAACACCGTGCCGTTTTGAGCGGCGCCCATCTCGTGCTAACGTAGAGAAGACCGAATCCGGAGCCTGCCGCTGGCTCCCCCCCACACTTGGACTTCGAAAACCTCTTCTTCATCGGCTTCATGGGCGCCGGTAAGACCACCATTGGCCGGACGGTGGCGCGCCGGCTGGGGCTGCCTTTTTTCGATACGGATCACGAAATCGAGGCGCGTTGCGGCGTGCGCATTCCCACTATCTTCGAGCTGGAAGGCGAGGAAGGCTTCCGCCAGCGCGAAACCCGCACGCTCGACGAGTTGACACAGCGTAAAGGCATCGTGCTGGCCACCGGCGGCGGCGCCGTGCTGCGCCCGGAAAACCGCGAGATGCTGCGCTCGCGCGGCTACGTGATCTACCTGAGCGCTTCACCCGCGGAGTTGTGGCAGCGCACCCGGCGCGGCCGCAACCGCCCGCTGCTGCAAGGCCCCAACCCGCGCGCCACGCTGGAAGCCCTTTACCGGGTACGCGATCCGCTCTATCGCGAGGCGGCGCACCTGGTCATGCCCCCGCACGGCGAGAGCGTGGCGAATGCCGCCGGACGCGTGCTTGCGAAGCTCGGGCTCGAAAACTCGACTCTGCTGCGTCCGCAAGGCGATAGATAAGGCCACTCCTCAGCCTGTGGCAGCGGTCGCGGCGGGGTATAAAGTGGATTAGCCGCACCTGGAACATCTGAAACTGCCATGGATCAATCCATGCACAACCAGACCGACAAGCAATCCCCAGAATGCACCGCCAAGCCCGAATAGCGTGACGTCGGCCGCTGTCGCCAGAAATGTCATCAAGGCCGTTTCACGTCCACGTGGATCGCCCAGCGCGGTTGCGAGGCTGCCGCCAATTGCCCCCAGCAAGGCGAGGCCAGCCAGCGTGGTAATGAAAGTCGCGGGGAGCACCACAAACAACGTCACCAGGGTCGTACCGAACACACCGACGAGCGTGTAGAACACCCCGCAGGCAAGGCCGGCGATGTACCGCCTGGCTGGATTTTCGTGCGCCTCCTTGCCCGTGCAGATTGCCGCCGTTATCGCTGCCACATTGAATGCATGGGAGCCGAAAGGCGCCATCAGCAGGGAACCAAGCCCGGTCACCGTAAGTATGGGATTGGCACTGGTCTTGAAGCCGTCGTTGCGCAGCACCAGCATTCCCGGCATGTACTGGCCGGTCAGCGTGATCAGGAACAGTGGGAGCGCAACGCTAAACACCGCGTTGAGCGAGAAGGCTGGCGTGGTCAGCACGGGTGCAGCCAAACTCAGCGCAACACTCTGGAAGCTGACCTGCCCCAGCCCAAGCAACAGCATGATGGCGATCACCAGTACGCCAATGATCGCATAACGCGCCGTAAAGCGGCGCAGCACTGCATAGCTGAGAATCAGTGCGCCTACCAACAACGGATCAACGCCCGCGCCACCAAAGGCACCCATGCCAAAGCGCAGCAAAATGCCAGCCAGAAGGCCTGCCGCGATGCCTGATGGGATCATCTTCACGACCCGCTCGAAGTAGCCCGACAGCCCCAGCACCACAAAACCAAGGGCGGACAGCATATAGGCGCCGATGACTTCCGGATAAGGCGTATTCGGCAGTACTGAAATGAGAAAGGCAGCTCCTGGCGTAGACCATGCCGTGATGATTGGCTCGCGATAACGGTAACTCAGCCAGGCCCCGGTCACTCCGACGCCGATCGAGATCGACCAGATCCATGAAGCGGTCAGCTGGGGGCTCAGTCCAGCGGACTTCGCGCCCTGGAGCACCAGAATAAAGGTCCCACCGTAGTTGACGATCACCGAGATCAGCGCCGCAACGATTGGATGCAGCAAGTCGTCTGATCGGCGGACCGTCGCCGTCAAGGGGGCCGTGCTTGAGTCTTTGATTGGTTGCATAGGTCCCGAGTTTGCGGTCTAAATGGTCTATTTTGAATATCCACTTATATATAATTAATCAGACCACTTTGTGACCCAAGCGCCTTTTGCAGCGCTTGCCCAGGCACACACAGACCAGACCAAATCGCCCTTGTGAAGACGCGCGCCACTGCTTATCCGATCTGGACCGGCTTCCTGCCGTCACAAGACGATCCCCTATCCCTGCGCGAGCAACTGGTGCGTTTTTTTCGCAGAGGCATCGCGGATGGCACCTTGCAGGCAGGCATCCGGCTTCCGGCATCGCGGGTACTGGCGCTGGAACTCGGCATGTCGCGAATGACTGTCACCGATGCCTACGAGCAGCTGATCGCCGAGGGGTTTCTGCAGGCGCGTCAGGGCGCGGGTACCTATGTGGCGGCCCGGATCGGCAACAAGGCGCAATCGCTATGCACGCCTGTAGCCCCGCGGCAAGCAACGATGGGGTCGGCACGCGCGCGACTGCTGGTCGGTCCCGATTCAATGTCGGTCGCGCATGCGGCGTGGCCACTGACCCCGGGTCTGCCAGCCCTGGATGCATTCCCCTACGCGCTATGGGGCCGCCTTGAGGGCCGCATCTGGCGCCGGCGCACGCCGCCGGATTTTTCGTATGGCGACCCGCAAGGTTTCCTGCCATTGCGAGAAGCGCTGGCGGAGTATCTCGGCGCGGCGCGCGGTGTAAGCTGCCGTTCGCACAACATCGTCGTTACCCCCGGCGCGCAAGCGGCAATCCTGATCGCAACGCTAGCGCTCACGGATAGCGGGGATCGCGTTTGGGTGGAGAATCCCGGATACGATGCCGCCTATCGCAGCCTTTTGCTATCCGGAGTGAGCGCGGTCGGTATTCGCGTGGATGCAGAAGGCCTGGATGTGCTCGATGGGCGCTCGCGCGCGCCCGATGCAAAGCTTGCGGTGGTGTCGCCCTCGCACCAATACCCGCTGGGCGTCACCATGAGCCTGGCACGGCGCCTAGCACTCTTGCAGTGGGCCCACGATGCCGATGCGTTCATTCTTGAAGATGATTACGATAGCGAGTTCCACTACGATTGCGCGCCGACGACTGCCCTGAAAGCACTTGATGGCGACAACGGACGCGTGATCTATATCGGTACACTTAGTAAGCTGCTGGCCCCAGGCCTGAGGCTGGGATTCCTGGTCGTGCCCGACGATCTGATCGATATTCTGCAAAAAGTGCGCAATGGCAGCGGCCACCGTGTGCCGATGTCGCTGCAGGTCACTGCCGCAGAATTTGTCGGCAACGGCCATCTCGGCACGCATATTCGCAGAACCAAATCGCTCTACGCGCAACGGCGCTCTGCCTTGCTGTCGGCTATCAGTGCCGCAGGCAGTGGAGATCTGTCCGTCTTGACCGCTACCACGGGACTGCATCTCCTTGCGGAGTTACCCGATGATTGCGACGACCAGGCGCTGGTAGCCGCCGCACGGGCACAACAGATTGGCGTCGCGCCGCTATCGGGATTCTTCGCGCCGCCGTGCACAAGCGCGCGGCAAGGCTTGCTGATGGGTTTTGGCAATACCCCCGCGGAATCCATGCCAGGCGCCATCCAGACACTGTGCCGGCTGATCGAAACACAGCGCACTTCGCGCTGAAGCCAGTCGTCGCCGCTGGCGCTCTGCCCGCTCCACGCCGTTGCGGGCCAATACCGCCTTAGTGCTGCATGCCCCAGCGGCGCACTGTCACGCGTTCCAGCGTCTTGAACACCAGGTTCTCCACCAGCAGGCCGATCAGGATCACCATGGCCAGGCCGGCGAACACGCGGTCGGTGTACAGCTCGTTGCGGTTCTGGAAGATGTACCAGCCCAGCCCGCCCTTGCCAGACGACGCGCCAAACACCAGCTCGGCCGCGATCAGCGTGCGCCAGGCGAAGGCC
This sequence comes from Cupriavidus sp. 01L45, assembly GCF_056399885.1. Lineage (NCBI taxonomy): Bacteria > Pseudomonadati > Pseudomonadota > Betaproteobacteria > Burkholderiales > Burkholderiaceae > Cupriavidus > Cupriavidus sp. 01L45. The sequence goes on from NZ_JBFTSG010000060.1 coordinate 10,411, forward strand.
CAGCCGATCTTCAGACCGGACAGGATGGCGGGCAGCGCGGCCGGCACCAGGATCAGCAGCACATAGCGCAAGCCGCGCAGCCCGTAGTTGCGCCCGGCCATGCGCAGGGTGTCGGGCACCCCGCGAAAGCCCGCATAGGTGTTCAGTGCCAGCGGCCACAGCACCGAATGCACCAGCACGAACACCAGGCTCTTGCTGCCCAGCCCGAACCACAACAGCGCCAGCGGCAGCAGCGCGATGGCCGGCAGCGGGTTGAACATGGCGGTCAGCGTGTCCAGCACATCGCGCCCCAGCTCGGTCGAGACCGCCAGCGTGGTCAGCACGAAGGCCAGCACGATGCCGCCGGCGTAGCCTTGCAGCAGCACCGACATGGAGATGCCCGCCTTGGTCAGCAGCTCGCCATTGCCGATGCCTTCGGCAAAGGCGCGCGCGGTGGCGAGAAAGCCCGGCAACAGCAGGTCGTTGTCCTGCACGCGCGCGATGATTTCCCACAGGCAGGCCAGCACCGCCAGGATCAGCGCCTTGCGCAGCCAGCCTTGCTGCCACAGGCGTTGCGGCCAGGGCAAGGCGCGCGCCACCGGCAAGGCGGTGAAGGGTTCGAGCTTGCGCTCATATTCGGCGCGGACCACCGTGGTGGCGGGAATAGATGACGTGCTTGTGCTCATGGTCGATCCTGGCGGGGCTCAGCGCGCCTGCGCGGTGCGTGCCGTCGACGGCGCGGCGTGCGGCGGCTCGTCGAACAGCAGATGATGGATGCGTTGCGCGGTAGCCTGGAACTCCGCGCCCCCCTGGCTGGCCAGGTCGTACTGGTGGCTGTTGAGTTCGGCGCGCACGCGCCCCGGATGCGGCGACAGCAGCAGGATGCGGCTGCCGACCACCAGCGCTTCCTCGATCGAATGCGTGACGAACAGCAGCGTGAAGGCGGCGTCGTTCCACAGCGCCAGCAATTCCTCCTGCATGCGCCGGCGCGTCAGCGCGTCGAGCGCGGCAAAGGGCTCGTCCATCAGCAGCACCTTGGGCCGCATCGCCAGCGCGCGGGCAATCGCCACGCGCTGCTTCATGCCGCCGGACAGGGTGTGCGGATAGGCATCGGCGAAATTCGCCAGCCCGACTTTGTCGAGAAAATGCAGCGCGCATGCCGAGGCCTCGCGCCGTGACATGCCGCGTGAGCGCACCAGCGGGAACATCACGTTCTGCCGCACCGTCTTCCAGGGCGGCAACTGGTCGAACTCCTGGAACACCACGATGCGGTCGGGGCCGGGCGCGCTGACGGGCACGCCCTCCAGCCGGATCTCGCCCTCGCACGGCGGCACGAAGCCCGCCACCGCCTTGAGCAGGGTCGACTTGCCGCAGCCCGAAGGGCCAAGCAGCACAAAGCGATCGGCGGCATGGACATCAAAGCTGACCTGGTGGGTGGCCCGCACCACGCGCTCGCGGGTGCGGTACTCCAGCGAGACGCCGTCGACCTGCAACAGCGGCGTGGCTGCGGCGGGGCGCGCGGAAACCACGCGTAGCGGGGAAGGCTGCACGGCCATGTCAGCTACCCTGGGCAGTGGCCGGGTCCTGGAAGAAATAGTCTTGCCAGGATTTCGGCTGGTTGCGGATGGCGCCCACCCGATGCATGAACTCGGCCAGCGCGAAGGTGTTCTGCGGCGTGACCTTGAACTGCACCTGCGGGTTCTTCAGGATCTTGACCAGCAGCGCGCGGTCGATCCGGGCCTTGTTCACGCGGATATACAGGTCGGCCGCAGCTTCCGGGTTGGCAGTGGCGAACCGTGCCGCCTCGGCCAGCGCATCGACAAAGGCGCGATAGGTCTTGGGATTGTCATTGCGGAATTTCTCGGTGGCGTACAGCACCGTGGCCGAGCTGGGGCCGCCCAGCACGTCATACGAGTTCAGCACGATGCGCGCATTGGGGTTGCCGGCCAGTTCCTGTTCCTGGAACGGCGGGTTGCCGAAGTGGCCGCTGATCTCGGTGCCGCCGGCGATGATGGCCGCGGCCGCATCGGGGTGCGGCACCGCCACGGTCCACTTGTCCAGGYGGTTGAATTCCTTGTCGCCCCATTGCCTGGCGGCGGCAAGCTGCAGCACGCGCGACTGCACCGATACCGACACCGCGGGCAGCGCGATGCGGTCCTTGTCGGTGAAATCGGCAATGGTCTTGACCTTGGGATTGTTGCTGACCAGGTAGTACGGGAAGTTGCCCAGCGACGCCACGCCCTTCACATTCTGCTTGCCGTGCGTGCGATCCCACATCGTCAGCAAGGGCCCCACGCCGGCGCCGGCGATATCGATCGCGCCGGACAGCAGCGCATCGTTGACGGCCGCGCCGCCGGACAACTGCGTCCACTCCACCTTGACATCGACGCCCTGCTGCCTGCCGTGTTTCTCGATCAGTTGCTGGTCGCGCGCCACGTTGAGCAGCAGGTAGACTACGCCGAACTGCTCGGCGATGCGGATCTTCCCTTCCGCACGGGCCGCGCCGGACATCGCCATGCCGGCAGCCAGCGCGAGCGCGACGGCGCCACGCGGCCAGCGGGCGGAGAAGAGACGGGAACGAAGCAGGGACATGCGGAACTCCGGTGGATTCGGTTCGGTGGATTCGGTATGGGACAGGATGATCCGGACGTGCGTGCCGGTCAGACCGGCAGGTCGCCCTCGATCGTGGTGCGATACATCACGCGGCGCAGCGACTCCGGGCAGCCGGCGGCCAGGTGCAGCAGCGAGCGGTTGTCCCAGAACACCAGGTCGTGCTCCTGCCATGCGTGGCGATAGACGTGTTCCGGCTTCACGCTATGCGCGAACAGTTGCGCCAGCAGGTCACGGCTTTCATCCTCGGGCAGCCCGGCGATGCGCGTGGTGAAATGCTCGCTGACGAACAACGCGCGGCGGCCGGTCTCCGGATGCGTGCGCACCACCGGCTGCAGCACCGGCGCCACCTGCGCGATCTGCTCGGGCGTCAGGTTGGGACGCCACGGGCTGCGTTGCTGCAACTCGGCGTACCTGGCCAGGTAGGTGTGCTCGGCATTGCGCCCTTCCACCGCGCTCTTCAGGTGCGCGGGCAGCGTCTCCCAGGCCAGGTGCATGTTGGCGAACAGCGTATCGCCGCCCTCGGCCGGAAGCTCCTGCGCATGCAGCAGCGAGCCCAGGCTGGGCTTTTCCTTGTACGAGAGATCGGAATGCCAGAAATGCCCGGCGTCGCCCAGGCCGATCGGCTTGCCGTCCTTGAGCACATTGGAGACGATCAGTATCTCGGGATGACCGGCGAGCTGGAACTGATGCAGCACATGGATCTGCAACGGCCCGAAGCGGCGGCTGAAGGCGATCTGCTGTTCCGGCGTGATGCGCTGGTCGCGGAACACCACCACGTGATAGTCGAGATGCGCGCGATGGATGCGCGCGAAGTCTTCCGCGGACAGCGGCTCGGACAAGTCCAGGCCGATGATCTCCGCGCCGAGCGGCGCCTCGAACGGACGGATCTCGAAAGCGGCGCTGCCGGAAGCAGCGGCTGAAACGGCGGGGGCGGCAGCAAGCGTGAATGAGGCCGTGTGGGTTCCAATCGTCATGACAGGCTCTTAAGCGGGGGACCTAAAACGGAAGACCTAAAGTGCGGATCCGATATCGGATCCAGGTGCGATGCCGTTTCCGGCAAAAGCCGGGCCCTGCACCGCTCGTTCTCAAGCTTTGCACTGTAGAGTTCCAGGCCTGCAGCGGTAAACGAATGAAATCGCTGCCGCTTATCCGTTTAACGCATATCCATGTCTTTACATTGGACTCAGGGTCGCGCCGCACAGGCGTTGCGGCAGGGCACGTTGGCGGTATCGGGCCGGCCGTCGGCAACGAAGCCATCGCGGTTCGGCATCCGCACCTGCGGTAGGGTCCGCGCATCGAGCACAGCCTCCGCGGGCACAATGCCGTTCAGATGCAGCAGGTAGGCCGTGACCGCATAAACCTCGTCCGCTTTCAGGCTTTGCGGCGCGTTGTAAGGCATCGCGCGATTGATGAAATCGAACACCGTGGTCGCATACGGCCAGAAACTGCCGATGGTCTTCAGCGGCGGCTTGCCATTCGCGTGCGCGCTCTTCAGACTCCCTTGCGCGCCCACCAGCGCATCGGCCGGTTTGCCTTCGCCCTTGATGCCGTGGCACGCGGCGCATAAGTTTTCGTAGACCTGCTTGCCGCGCGCCACGCTGCCACTGCCCGGCGGCAGGCCGGCGCCATCGGGCGTGACGTCGATATTCCATGCGGCGAGATCGCGCTCGCTGGCCAGCAGGCCCAGGCCATAGGTCTGCGCCTGTGCCCGCGGGCACACCGCGACCATCGCCAGCAGGACAGCACCAAGGGATCTACGGAGAGTGTCAGGCGCGCGCATTGGCAATCCTCCCGTCGGCGCCCACGCGCCATGCCTGGATGGCGTTGTAGTGATAAGTGGACTCGTAGCCGCGCGCGGCCACCAGTTGATCCGGCAAGGGCTGCACATTGCCGGCCTCGTCGATGGCGCGGCTTTGCAGCACCGCGGGGCCGCCATCCCAGCGCCACGACAGCCGGAAGCGCGTGAGCGCACGGTCGAGCACGGGATCCTGCAGCTTTGCCTCGCGCCAGCTGCGGCCGCCGTCCACGGATACGTCCACGCGCCGGATGCGGCCATGGCCGGACCACGCGAGCCCGGAGATTTCATGGAAGCCCCTGTCGCGCAGCACGTGATCCGGCGCGGGAAACGTGATCACCGATTTCACGTCCATCAGGAAGGTGAACTGGCGCGCGCTACCGTCGGGCAGCGAGTCGGTGTACTTCGCGGTTTCCTCGCGCGTCATGAACGGCTCGCGCCCGAGCTTGAGGCGGCGCAGCCACTTGATGCTCATATTGCCTTCAAAGCCCGGCAGGAACAGCCGCAGCGGATAGCCGTGCTCGGGCCGCAGCATCTCGCCGTTCTGCGCGTAGACGAGCAGCGCATCCTCCAGCGCCTTGGCCATCGGCACGCTGCGCGTCATCGCCGCGGAATCGGCTCCCTCCGCCAGCACCCAGGCCGCTTCCGGCTGCACGCCCACCTCTTCCAGCACGACGGAGAGCGGCACGCCGGTCCACTCGCAGCACGACAGCAAGCCGTGGCTGATCTGTACCGAAGTGGCGCTCGGCGCGCGCCATTCGCGCCCGGTATTGCCGGAGCATTCGAGAAAGTGAATGCGCGACACCGATGGCAGCCGCACCAGGTCGTCCATGGTGAAGATGCGCGGACGATCCACCAGCCCATGCACGGCCAGCCGGTGCAGGGCAGGATCGATCAGCGGGATGCCGGCGTGGTGGCGCTCGAATACCAGGCCCGTGGGCGTGATGATGCCGTGCAGGTCTTGCAGCGGCGTCATCGATGAGTTGGCGCCGGGCATCGGCGCGGCGCCCCGGTTGCGCCGGATCACGTTCTTCTCGAACTCAGCGGGCTGGCCGTAGGCGCGCCACAGCACCGGCTCGCCGGGCGCGCGCGTCCACGGCGGCACCGTCAGCGCTTCGGCACGCGCCGTGGCTGGCGCAGCCGCCGCGAGGGCACCGGCGCCAAGCGCCACGCCGCCCAGTCCTGCACCCTGGCGCAGGAAACGGCGCCGGCCGGATTGCGGCTGCGCGTTCTTCTCGTTCTTGTTCGTCATGGGCTCGCCAAGGTCACGGTTCGAAAATGGCGCACTCTATGCCACCCCGCTGCTTCGCGGAACGAAGGATAACGCATGCCCTTATGCGTGGCCGCGCAAACATTGCCACCTGCGGCGCATATGCGCGCAGCCCATAACCAAAGCCAAAAACATTCCTTCTGCCGCGCCGGCAGCACCGCGTATCTTGAGAGCCGTCGATTCACTCTTCACCGCTTTGCACAGGGATACAGCCAAGATGGCAATCACGCGACGAACCCTTCTCAAACGCCTTGCCGTATCCAGCCTGGGTGCCGCCGCTTCCGCCAGCCCGCTGAGCGCATTCAGCGCCAGCGGCGCCGCCAGGCCCGACGTGATCCGCATTGGCGTGGCGCAGCCGGCCACCGGCACGCCGCCGAGCTTCGCGGGTAGTTCGATGGCCATCGCCCATGCGCGCGGATGGCTGGAGGAAGCGTTCAAGCCCTCGGGCACGCCTATCGAATGGTTCTTCTTCAAAGGCGCGGGCCCGGCGGTGAACGAGGCCATCAGCACCAACCAGCTCGACTTCGCCATGCAGGGCGACCTGCCCGCCATCGTGGCGCGCGCCGCCGGCCTCAAGACGCGGCTGGTGCTGGCCACGGGCGTGCGCACCAATATCTATATCGGCGTGCCGCCCGACTCCCCGCTCAAGACGGTGTCGGACCTGCGCGGCAAGCGCGTGTCGCTGTTCAAGGGCACCAATATGCATCTGCCGGCATTGCGCCTGCTTGAGGCCAATGGCCTCGCCGAAAAAGACCTGCGGCTGCTGAACCTGGACACCGCCGGCTACCTGGCCGCGCTGACAACACGCGATATCGACGGCGCCATCGGCGCCATGGACATCCTGCGCCTGCGCGACAAGGGCGCGGTGCGCATCCTTTACTCCAGCAAGAGCCAGTCGCCGATCTACACGCGCCAGAGCCATGTGCTGGTGACCGACGCCTTCGCCAGCAAGTATCCGGAAGCCACCCAGCAACTCGTCAAGGCGGCGGTGCAGGCCGCGCGCTGGGCCTCCGACGAGAAGAACCGCGAAGACGTGCTGCGCACCTGGGCGCGCGCCGGCACGCCTTACGAGCACTGGAAGGAGGACTATGAAGGCGAACCGCTGCGCGTGCGGCTGAACCCGAACTTCGACCCCTTCCTGGTCAGCCGCTACAAGGACGCCACCGAGCAGGCCTACCGCCTGCGCCTGTCGCGCGCCAGGTTCGATGTCGACCAGTGGATCGATACGAGCTTCCTCAAGAACGCGCTGAACGACCTGAGCCTGCAGAGCTACTGGCCGGTCTACCAGCCGAACGGCAAGATTCTCGGAGCCTGACGCGATGGCCGCCGACGATTCCCTTGCGCTGGCCCGGCCTGTTTCAGCCGGGCCAGCGCCCGAGCACGGCGGCAAGGCGCACCGCCACTGGCGCCCCGGCCTGCATCACGCCGCCTGGCTGCTGGCCTGGCCGGTGCCGCTGGCGCTGCTGCTGGCCTGGTACGTGGCGGCACGCTTCGCATGGATCCCGCCGCAGGTCCTGCCCGCGCCCGACGCGGTCTGGCACACGCTCGCCGAGCTGTACCAGAGCGGCGAGCTGCAGGCCAACCTGGCCGTCAGCGCGCTGCGGGTGGCGGGCGGCTTTGCCCTGGGCCTGGCCGGCGGGCTGGCGCTGGGCGTGGCGATGGGCCTGTCGCCCGGCTTCCGCGATTACGTCTATCCCACCTTCAAGGCCTTCAGCCAGGTGCCCGTGCTGGGCTGGCTGCCGCTGCTGATGCTGCTGGTAGGCATCGACGAAGCGCTCAAGATCATCCTGATCGCCAAGGCCTCGCTGGTGCCGATCGCGCTCAATACGTACAAGGGCATCCAGAACGTGCCCACGCGCTATATCGAAGTGGCGCGGGTGCTGAAGTTCACGCGCTGGCAACTGCTGTCGCGGGTGGTGTTTCCCGCCGCGGCCGCGCCGGTCTGGAATGGCATCCGCTATGGGCTGACGCACGCCTGGCTGGCGCTGGTGGTGGTGGAGCTGCTCGCATCATCCGAAGGGCTCGGCTACATGATCGTTTATGGCAGGCAACTGTTCCAGCTCGATATGGTGATCGCCGCGGTGATCGTGGTGGGCGCGGTCGGGTTCGCGCTGGACAAGGTGCTGGCGCTGGCCGAGCGCGCGGTGCTGCGCTGGCGCAAGCCGGGCCTTTGATCGCTGCAATACAAGGAGGCCAGGATGGCCAATGCAATCACGACGCCAACCACCCGATCCGCCAGCGCACGTGCCGTGCGCATGCCTCGCGCGCTGCGCGGCTGGGTCCTGCCGGTCGCGCTGATCGTCCTCTGGTGGGCCGCGGTGCGTTTCGGCTGGAGCACCTCGCCGCTGCTGGTGCCGGTTTCCAAGGTCTGGGACACGGCGGTGCAGCAGGTGCGCAGCGGCGCCCTCTTCGTGGCGCTCTCCGCCAGCCTGTGGCGCGACCTGGCGGGCTTCGCGCTCGGCGCCAGCGTGGGCCTGGTGTTCGGCACCGCGCTGGGGCTGTCGCGGCTGTTCGAGCAATTGTTCGGCCCGACCTTCCACACCATCAAGCAGATCTCGCTGTTTGCGTGGATTCCGCTGATCTCGGTGTGGTTCGGCCTGGGCGACACCGCCAAGGTGGTGTTCCTGTCGCTGGCGGCGTTCTTCCCCGTGGTGCTCAATACCTTCGAAGGCATCCGCGGCGTGCCCGCGGACCTGCTGGAAGTGGCCCGCGTGCTGAAGTACTCGCGCTGGCAGGTGCTGCTGCGCGTGGTGCTGCCGTCGGCCTCGCCGTCGATCTTTGCCGGCATCCACCTGGCCCTGATCTACGCATGGCTGGCCACGCTCGGCGCCGAGTACATGCTGGTCTCCGGCAAAGGCATCGGCAATACCATGACCGATGGCCGCGAGAATTTCTGGATGGACCTGGTGATCTTCGGCGTGATCGTGGTCGGGCTGGTCGGCTTCACGCTGAACTGGATCGCCAGCCGTATCGAAAGCCGCCTGCTGGCATGGCGCGGCCGCTCCGTCGCCGCGTTCTGAATCGCCGGCTCTCCCAACAACTCACTGGAGAAACCCGCTCATGGCCCATGCCGGCACGCTCAGCATCGAGCACCTGCGCAAGCAATATGAAGTCAAGGGCGAGCCCTTGCCCGTACTGGAAGACATCACCCTCTCGATCGCGCCCGGCGAGTTCGTCAGCATCGTCGGCGCCAGCGGCTGCGGCAAATCCACGCTGCTGCGGCTGGTGGTGGGGCTGGAGGAGGACTACAAAGGCGAGATCCTGCTCGACGGCAAGCGCGTGGCCGGCACCAGCCTGGACCGCGGCATCGTGTTCCAGGAGCACCGGCTGTTTCCCTGGCTGACGGTGGAGCAGAACATCCGCATGGCGCTGCTCAACGCCGACCTGACCGAGGCCGGGAAACGCCGCACCGTGCGCGAGCATATCGGGCTGGTCGGGCTGGCCGGCTTCGAGACCGCGTTTCCGCACCAGCTCTCCGGCGGCATGTCGCAGCGCGTGGCCATCGCCCGCGCGCTGGTCACGCGCCCGGAGATCCTGCTGCTGGACGAACCCTTCGGCGCGCTCGATGCGCTGACCCGCGCCTACCTGCAACAGGAGCTGCACCGCATCTGGCAGGCCGAGGGCATCACCATGATCCTGGTCACGCACGATGTGGAGGAAGCCATCTACCTGGGCGACCGCGTGGTGGTGATGGAACCGCGCCCCGGCCGCATCCGCCGCATCCTGCCGGTGCCGCTGGCGCATCCGCGCGACCGCGCGGCGCTGTCCTTCGCGCGGGTCAAGGACGATGTGCTGCAGGAATTCACCGGGCGCCCGGCCGACCTGGCCGAAGCGCCCATCCGGCGCCTGCCGGATCCCGACGCCGGCGGCGGGTTGCCGCCGCATATCCGGTTCGCGATCTGAATCGCACCCTATATTGCTCCCCTGATCGCGCCCTTTATTGCCACCCACAGGAGAATCCCAGATGACCCAGCAGCAAACCGCAGCCCAAGTCACGCTAGACATCCACCCGGTAGCGGGGCGCATCGGCGCCGAGATCCGCGGGCTAAAGCTGGCGCCGGACCTCGATGCCGCCACCTTCGGCGCCGTGCGCGCCGCGCTGTTGCGCCACAAGGTGCTGTTTTTCCGCGGCCAGGACCACCTCGACGATGCCGCGCAGGAAGGCTTCGCCAGCCTGTTCGGCACACCGGTGCCCCACCCTACCGTGCCCTCGCGCGACGGCACGCGGTTCCTGCTCGAACTCGATTCCGGGCACGGCGGCCGTGCCAACTCCTGGCATACCGATGTGACATTCGACCTGGCCTACCCGCAGGTCTCCGTGCTGCGTGGCGTGGTCATTCCGGAGGCCGGCGGCGACACCGTGTGGGCCAATACGGCGACGGCCTACCTGGATCTGCCGGAGGCATTGCGCGAACTGGCCGACCGGCTCTGGGCGCTCCACACCAACGACTACGATTACGCGGCCACCCGCAATACGGCCAGCACCGAGGCCATCAAGCGCTATCGCGAAGTGTTCACTTCCGCCATCTACGAAACCGAGCACCCGGTGGTGCGCGTGCATCCGGAGACCGGCGAGCGCACGCTGGTGCTGGGGCATTTCGTCAGGAAGCTGCTGGGCTACTCGTCGTCCGATTCGCAGCATCTGGTTTCCGTGCTGCAGGATCACGTGCATCGCCTGGAAAACACCGTGCGCTGGCGCTGGCGCGCGAACGACGTGGCGATCTGGGATAACCGCGCGACGCAGCACTATGCGATCAACGACTACGGCGACGCGCACCGCGTAGTGCGCCGCGTGACCATAGCGGGCGATGTACCGGTCAGCGTGGATGGGAGGCGGAGCGTGGCGGTGAAGTCGGGGGCGCCCAGGCACGGCGAGCCGGCTAATCACGCTGCCCCGGCAAGCGCGGCGGCCTAAGGCAACGGCATGCGGGTCCGCGCCGGGCGGTTCGCGCCCGGCCACTTTGCATTGCCTAGCTGATGCCTTGCATGCACTCCTTCGGATCGACAACCCCCAGGCTTTTGACAATCCTGAAGCTGCCGTTGCTTGCCTGTGCAATGTACATGTTCATGCGAACGTGATGCTGACCGGGCACCATTTCAGCCGGACCACCGGGCCCTTCAGCAATCCTTGCGTGGTCTAGCGCCTTGATGACATCCTCCTGCTTTAGCGAGCCCGCCTCCTTGACCGCAGCCTCCCAGAGCCTCAGGCCCCGGTACATGCCCGAACACGCGCTGCCGGCAGTGAACCTGGCAGTGCCCGGATAGCGCTTGTCGTACTGATCGATCAGTGTCTTGCTGAAGGCATCGCTGACGTTCTGGTAGTAGTCGAGGCAACTGTACAGGCCCTCCACATGCGCGGCCGGCACCAGGTTCAGGAAATTCTCGTCGAAATACGTGCAGACTATGTATCCGCCTCGCTGCGTGAAACCGGAGCGGTAGAGCTGCTCGAGGAACGGCGTGAGCCCGGGAGGGACGATGGTATTGAATACCACCTCTGCGCCAGTGGACGCGATCAGGTCGATTGTCTTGCCATAGTCGGCGTGATCGAGGGGAAAGTACTCCTCTCCGGCAATCGAGCCGCCGTGGGCCGTGACAACCTGACGGACCTTCTTGTTCATCGTGCGCGGCCAGATATAGTCCGCTGACGGCAGGTAGAATTTCCTCGCCCCCGTTTGCTGCATCAGCCAGGGTATGAGAGGCTCAACCTGCTGCGCTGGCACCGGGCCTGTGCAGAAGATCAGCGGGTCACATTCCTGTCCCTCGTATTGCTCCGGGTAAATGTAGAGCTTCTTGCCATTCACTACGGCAGGACCCTTGATCGCCTGCCGCGTGGAGCTGTAAATGCCACCGAAGAGCACATCGACCTGATCCTGCCGGATGAGCTTGGCAGCTTTGGCTTCCGCTACGCTGTCCGTGGTCGCGCTGTCCTCAAGGTACAGATCTATTTGCCGCCCCAGCAAGCCACCCGTTGCGTTGATGTCATCGATCACCATCCTGGCCACGTTTGCATTGGCGATTCCCGCGAACGAGAGCGGCCCCGTCTGGTCCGTGATGACGCCCACCTTGATGGATGATTCCTTCATGGCGCATCCCTCCTCTCAAGAATGCTGGCGGTAACGGCGCTCGCCAATTCTTGCTGCTGTCCTTCGCACTCAACCAGCATAGGTCAATTCAGGACCGTCCCGCCAGGATCGCGCCCATGCCGGGCGCAAAACGACAAAGGCGGCCCGGAGGCCGCCTTTGTCAGCGCTGATGCACAGATCGCTCAGTGCACCATCATATTGCTGTTCATGTTGTGCATGATCCACAGCGAGCCCGCCACCACGATCAGCAGGATCAGCGCGGTGAAGGCCAGCGCCATCACGTTCCAGCGCTGCTCCGAGGAGCTGTCCAGATGCAGGAAGTAGACCAGGTGCACAACGATCTGCACCACGGCCAGGCCCAGGATCACGGCCAGCGTGGTGGAGGCTTCCAGCGTGCCGCCCATCACCAGCTTGAACGGGATGACGGTCAGGATCACCGCCAGCACGAAGCCGATCACATAGGACTTGACGCTGCCGTGGCTAGCGCCGGCCGACGTGGTGCCATGCGCGTCGTGCGCGCCGGCGGTAGAAACGTTGCTGTGTTCCATTACATCGCTCCCATCAGGTAGACCACGGTGAACACGCCGATCCAGACGATGTCCAGAAAGTGCCAGAACAGCGCGAAGCAGGCCAGGCGCTTGGTCATGGTGGCGGTCAGGCCCTTGCGGGAGATCTGCCACATCAGCACGGCCATCCACAGCAGGCCGCTGGCCACGTGCAGGCCGTGGGTGCCCACCAGCGTGAAGAAGGAGGACAGGAACGCGCTGCGTTCCGGACCCGCGCCTTCGGCGATCATGTGATGGAACTCGTTGATTTCCATGCCGATGAACGCCACGCCCAGCAGGAAGGTCACGCCGAGCCAGAACTGCAGGCGGGCGCGCTGGCCGTTGTGCAGCGCGATCATCGCCATGCCGGAGGTCAGGCTGCTGAACAACAGCAGGAAGGTCTCGACCAGGACGTAGTTCAGTTCGAACAGTTCCTTGCCCGAGGGGCCGCCCGCCACTTCGCCGCGCAGCACCGCGAAAGCGGCGAACAGTCCGGCGAAGATGATGCAGTCGCTCATCAGGTACACCCAGAAACCGAACACCGTGTTGGCACTGGTGTCGTGATGGGCGTGGTCGTGCGAGTGGGCATGCGCCGCGTCGGCGGCATGCGCGGGATAACGATGTAGAGCTTCAGTCGTCATGATTCGATTCAGGCCTGTGACGCGATGCGCTGGAAATGGCTCGACTCAACCGCCTCGACTTCACGTGCGGGCACGTAGTAGTCGATATGGTCGTCGTTGCTGCGGAAGATGAAGCTGACGATCATGCCCACCAGGCCAACCGCCGCCAGCCACCAGATATGCCAGGTCAGGGCGAAGCCGAGCGCCAGGCTGAAGGCACCGATGTAGAAGCCAGCGCCGGTGTTCTTCGGCATGTGGATCTGCTCGTAGTGCGCCTGCATCTGCGGCAGCTCGCCGCGTGCCTTCATGTCGGCGAAGGCGTCGAGGTCACGCACCACCGGGGTGTGCGCGAAGTTGTAGAACGGCGGCGGCGACGAAGTTGCCCACTCCAGGGTACGGCCACCCCAGGGATCGCCGGTGACGTCGCGCAGTTCGTTGCGGCGGCGCACGCTGACAACGATCTGCAGGACCTGGAACACGATGCCGAGGCCGACAAACAGCGCACCCACCACGGCCACGTACAGGTACGGGTTCCACGCCGGGTTGTCGGTATGGTTCAGACGGCGGGTCATGCCCATGAAGCCCAGCGCGTACAGCGGCATGAAGGCCAGGTAGAAGCCGATGATCCAGCACCAGAACGCGCACTTGCCCAGGCCTTCGTCAAGCTTGAAGCCGAACGCCTTGGGGAACCAGTAGGTAATGCCGGCCAGGTAGCCGAACAGCACGCCGCCGATGATCACGTTGTGGAAGTGGGCGATCAGGAACAGGCTGTTGTGCAGCACGAAGTCAGCCGCCGGCACTGCCATCAGCACGCCGGTCATGCCGCCGATCACGAAGGTGACCATGAAGCCCAGCGTCCACAGCACGGGCGTGGTCATCTGCACGCGGCCGCGGTACATGGTGAACAGCCAGTTGAAGATCTTCACCCCGGTCGGGATGGAGATGATCATCGTGGTGATGCCGAAGAACGCGTTGACGTTGGCGCCCGAACCCATCGTGAAGAAGTGGTGCAGCCAGACCAGGAACGACAGCACCATGATGGCGCTGGTCGCGTAGACCATGCCCTTGTAGCCGAACAGCTTCTTGCCCGAGAACGTCGAGATGATTTCCGAGAAGATGCCGAACGCCGGCAGGATCAGGATGTACACCTCGGGGTGGCCCCAGATCCAGATCAGGTTCACGTACATCATGGCGTTGCCGCCCATCTCATTGGTAAAGAAGTGCATACCGAGATAGCGGTCCAGGCCCAGCAGGCCCAGCGTGACGGTCAGCACCGGGAAAGCGGCGATGATCAGCACGTTGGTGCACAGGGCGGTCCAGGTGAACACCGGCATGCGCATCAGGGTCATGCCCGGCGCGCGCATCTTGAGGATGGTCACCAGGAAGTTGACGCCGGTCAGCAAGGTGCCGAGACCCGAGATCTGCAAGCTCCAGAGGTAGTAGTCCACCCCCACCCCGGGGCTGTACGCAATCCCGGACAGCGGCGGGTAGGCCAGCCAGCCGGTACGCGCGAACTCGCCAACGCCCAGGGAGACGTTGACCAGCATGGCGCCGGCCACGAACAGCCAGAAGCTCAGCGTGTTGAGGAACGGGAAAGCCACGTCGCGCGCGCCGATCTGCAGCGGCACCACCAGGTTCATCAGGCCCGTCATCAGCGGCATCGCCACGAAGAAGATCATGATCACGCCGTGGGCGGTGAAGATCTGGTCGTAGTGCTCGGGCGGCAAAATGCCGGTGGCGCCGTTGGTGGACAGGGCCAGCTGGGTACGCATCATGATGGCGTCGGCAAAGCCGCGCAGCAGCATGATCAGCGCAACCACGGTGTACATGATGCCGATCTTCTTATGGTCGACCGAGGTGAACCAGTCGTTCCACAACCACTTCCACTTGCCGAAATAGGTGATCAGCGCGCATAGCGCCACCCCACCCAATGCCACCATCGACAACGTGCCCATGATGATGGGCTCGTGGAACGGGATGGCATCCAAACTCAATTTGCCAAACATCTTAACTCCTAGGAATTCGAGCCCGGCGCCGGCGTAGCGGGCGCGGCCATGGACACCTGGCTCACGCCAAGGGTGTTGCGCGAGGTGCAGACAGGACCGAACGACGTGCCGTTACCGGCGATCGCGCCGCCTGCGCCGTCCATGTACTTGTGCAGGATGCCGTGGTACAGCTGCGGATCGACCTTGGCGTAGAGCGCCACGGGATTCGCCTCGCTGGGCTTGGCCAGTTCGCTGTAGTCGGCCAGGGTCAGCTGGTTCGACGAAGCGCGGACCTGCTTGACCCATTGTTCGAAGTCGTAGTTGGAGACCGCCTTGGCCTTGAACTTCATGCCGGAGAAGCCGCCGCCGCTGTAGTTGGCCGACATGCCGTCAAAGATGCCGTTCTCGTTGGCGATCAGGTGCAGCTTGGTCTCCATGCCCGCCATGGCGTACACCTGGCTGCCCAGTTGCGGGATGAAGAAGGAGTTCATGATCGAATCGGACGTGATCTTGAAGTTCACCGGCGTGTTGACCGGGAACGCGATCTCGTTGACCGTGGCGATACCCAGTTCCGGATAAATGAACAGCCACTTCCAGTTCATCGCCACGGCCTCGATGGTGACGGGCTTGACGTTGGATTCGATGGGCTTGTAAGGGTCCAGGTCGTGAGAGGACTTCCACGTGATGATGCCCAGCACCAGGATGATCAGGCAGGGAATCAGCCACACCACCACTTCGATACCGGTGGAGTGCGACCAGTCCGGCTCGTAGCGGGCCGACTTATTGCTGGCGCGGTACTTCCAGGCGAAGGTAAAGACCAGGACGATCACCGGAATCACGACCAGCAGCATCAGCCAGGTCGCGATCAGGATGATGTTTTTGACGTCGGCGCCAATCTGGCCCTTCGGATCTAGCACGGTCATGTTGCATCCGGCCAGCAGCAGGGCGGCGCAAGGCAGTAACCGCGTCCAACGCGGAAGTTTGGGTATCTTCATGTCACGACTGGTTGAGTTGGCCACGGCAGCGACGGCGCGGCGCGGTTTTGCTGCCGGATGCGGGAGCAAGCGGCAGGCTTAAGGCTGGGGGAAACTGGGTCAGATCCGGGTCAAGCGCCCTGTGTGCCAGGCGACGCACCGATCAGGGGCAGGCTGGCTTGGTCCTTGTGGGACGGATCATTGTGGGACTGCGGTGGTCCACACAGGAGGATGTCGGCACGGCGACGCCCGGTATGTTCGCCCGGCGGGCAAACAGGGTATTCAGGTGAGGGTCGCGGTACGTCTGACATCGTGGCGCGAAATCTACCGCATCGCAGCATTGAGGGTAAACCCGTGAGCTAGAACACACTGTTCAGCAAATCGGACAATGCAACTTCTCCGCCCATCCCACGTTCAACTCCGCACTAGTTCAGGATAATTTTGCCTGCGGCAAGGTGTCGCAGGGGTGCGCACCCTTGAAAGCAGCTGCACCAATCCAGGAAGGGGCGCCATCACACGCGGAGCGTGACATCGATCACATTCATGGGTATCACCCGGCGCCGTTCTATTCAAATGCAATAAGCTTCGTTCCCCTCCCCGCGCGATTTCGCAACCATAGGGCCGCAGACAAACCAAGACCCTTCCCGGAGAAATCGCAATGCATCCTTTCCGCCGCTGGCTGCCCTTCGCGGGCCGCGCCCTGGCTATCGCCGCGCTGTCCTGGTCCGCCGCCGGCCATGCCGCCGACCTGGCCGTGCGCGTGGGCTACCAGAAGGCCGGCCTGCTTGCCGTGCTAAAGGCCCAGGGCTCGCTGGAGAAAAAGCTCGCCCCGCTCGGCTTCAAGGTGGAGTGGAAGGAATTCCCCGCCGGCCCGCAACTGCTCGAAGCGCTCAACGCCGGCGGCATCGATTTTGGCTACACCGGCGCACCGCCGGCTGTCTTCGCCCAGGCCGCGCGCGCCAACTTCGTCTACGTCGGCGCCGAGCCCGGTGGCAAGACCAACGAGGCGCTGTTCGTGCCGGAGAAATCCTCCATCCGCTCCGTGGCCGATCTCAGGGGCAAGCGCATCGCCCTGCAGAAGGGCTCCAGCTCCAACTACCTGCTGGTGCAGTTGCTGAAGAAGCATGGCCTCAGCCTGCAAGACATCCAGCCCATCTACCTGCCGCCGGCCGATGCGCGCGCCGCCTTCGAGAGCGGCAACGTGGACGCGTGGGTGGTCTGGGACCCGTACTACGCGCTGGCGCAAAAGGCGCTGAAGGTGCGCACTATCGCCGACTACGAAGGCGTGCCCTCGCCCTTCAACTTCTATGAAGCCGCCAACGGCTTCGTCAAGGCGCAGCCGCAGATCGTCAACGCCATCCTGGAGCAACTGCGCACGACCGGGCTGTGGGTGGTGAAGAACCCCGGCGAGACCGCCGCCCTGCTGGCGCCCGCCGTGGGCCTGGACATACAGGTGGTCGAAGCCTGGCTCAAGCGCGTGCCGTACGGCGCCACGCCGGTAACGCCGGAGGTGGTCGCCGTCCAGCAGCAGGTGGCCGACCTGTTCCATGAGCAAAAACTGATCCCCACCGCCGTCAAGGTGAAGGACAACGTCTGGCAGGCAAGCTTCCCGCTGGCCAGCCACTGAGCGGATCCGCGGCGGCCCCGGCCACGGTCCGCCACGGTGACATGCGGGAGCCACGACTGCTACCATGCCTGCTCCTGAGCGCCATCATTCCAACAAGAAGACAACGACATCATGAAAATCGAGACGATTGCCGTTCACGGCGGCTACTCCCCGGACCCGACCACCCGTGCGGTGGCCGTGCCCATCTACCAGACCGTGGCCTATGCGTTCGACAACGCGCAGCACGGCGCCGACCTGTTCGACCTCAAGGTGCCCGGCAATATCTACAGCCGCATCATGAATCCCACCAACGACGTGCTTGAGCAGCGCCTGGCCGCGCTCGAGGGCGGCGTGGGCGCGCTGGCGCTGGCGTCCGGCATGGCGGCCATCACCTACGCCATCCAGACCATCGCCGAGGCCGGCGACAACATCATCTCGGCCAGCCAGCTCTACGGCGGCACCTACAACCTGTTTGCCCACACGCTGCCGCTGTCCGGCATCGAGACCCGCTTTGCCGACGGCCGCAATCCCGCCGCCTTCGGCGACCTGGTGGACGCGCGCACCAAGGCGATCTTCGTCGAATCCGTGGGAAATCCGCTGGGCAATATCGTCGACATCGAAGCCATTGCCAAGGTGGCGCACAACCACGGCATCCCGCTGATCGTCGACAACACCGTGCCGTCGCCCTACCTGTGCCGGCCCTTCGAACACGGCGCCGACATCGTCGTGCACTCGCTCACCAAATACCTGGGCGGCCATGGCAACAGCGTGGGCGGCGCCATCGTCGACAGCGGCAAGTTCCCGTGGGCCGAGCACAAGGCACGCTTCAAGCGCCTGAACGAACCCGACGTGTCCTACCACGGCGTGGTCTACACCGAAGCGCTCGGCGCCGCCGCCTATATCGGCCGCGCGCGCGTGGTGCCGCTGCGCAATACCGGCGCGGCGCTGTCGCCGTTCAATGCCTTCCTGATCCTGCAAGGCATCGAGACGCTGGCGCTGCGGCTGGACCGCATCACCGAGAACGCGCTGGCGGTGGCGCGTCACCTGAAGGCCAGCCCGAAGGTGGAATGGGTCAACTTCGCCGGCCTGCCCGAGCACCCGGACCACGCGCTGGTACAACGCTACCTGGGCGGACGCGGGCCGGGCATTTTGTCGTTTGGCCTGAAGAGCGGCGGCCGCGAAGCCGGTGCACGCTTCCTCGATGCGTTGCAGCTGTTCACGCGCCTGGTCAACATCGGCGACGCCAAGTCGCTGGCAACGCATCCGGCATCGACCACGCACCGTCAGCTCGACGCGGCGGAACTGAAGGCCGCCGGTGTCAGCGAAGACATGGTGCGGCTGTCGATCGGCATCGAGCATATCGACGATCTGCTGGAAGACCTGGAGCGGGCGCTGGCTGCGGCCTGAGTCCTGCGTGTGTAGCGCCGCGGCGCGGCGCTGGCGAAAAAGGCCGGTGGCATGGTGCCACCGGCCTTTTAGCTTTCTGCCGTCCGGTTTCCGCGCGTTGGTCCTGATGTCACTCCGGAGACTACGACGCTTGCTCCCAGTCGCGCAGCATCGTTTCCGCCGCCTCAATAAAACCGGCGCCGTGCATGCAGTGACCCAAATAAAAACGCCCGCTGGTTAAGCGGGCGCAAACCCAATTCCCTTGGGGGGAACGGAGGAGACGTCTCAATACTAGCCGCAATCCGGGTTATCCCGCAACGATGCAATTGCCATATGCATATTCCGCAGCGCAATAACCGATGCCTGTACAAAGCGCCTGGAATCGCAATCCTTGCTTATGCACCAGCGTTATATGACCATGCACATTTACTCGTTCCTTGAACGTATCAACTTCCCTACAATGGCCTGCTTGTTGGCGCCACGCCGGCACGCCACGATGCACATAATCCAATAAGGGGAGCTTTAGATGAAGATGGGTTTCGGGATTCGACTGATTGCCGCGGTGCTCGCGCTTGGCGTTATCCAGACGGCCGGCGCGGCCGATCCGGACAAGAAGGAAATCCGCTTCGGCGCCACCGCCGGTCCGTACTCCGACCAGATCCGCTACGGCATCAAGCCCCTGCTGGAAAAGAAGGGCTACAAGGTCACCATCGTTGAATTCAGCGACTACGTGCAGCCCAACCTGGCGCTGGCCGATGGCGCCATCGACGCCAACGCGTTTCAGCACGTGGCCTACCTGAAGAAGTTCTCCGGCGACCGCAAGCTGCAACTGTCCGAAGTCATCCAGGTGCCCACCGCGCCGATCGGCATCTATAGCCGCAAGCACAAGTCGCTGACGGAAGTGAAGCCGGGCGCTTCGGTGTCGCTGCCCAACGATCCGTCCAACCTGGCGCGCGCCATCGCCATGCTGCAGCAGATCGGCTGGATCACGCTGAAGGCCGGCACGGACCCGATCCGTGCCAGCGAGCGCGATATCGAAGGGAATCCGAACAAGCTCAAGCTGATCCAGCTCGAAGCCGCGCAACTGCCGCGCTCGCTCGACGACGTGGACTATGCCTTCGTCAACGGCAACTTCGCGTTGTCCTCGGGCCTCAAGCTGACCGAGGCGCTGAGCCTGGAGAAGATCCCCGACTACTACATGAACCTGGTTGCCGTGCGCACCGCCGACACCGGCAAGCCGTTCGTCAAGGACATCCGCGACGCGTACCAGTCGCCGGAGTTCAAGGCCACCACGCAGCAGCGTTTTGCCGGCTTCCTGCCTCCGGCGTACCAGCGCTAAGCCAGGCCGCGCACCGATGGCGCGGCGCTGCCAGGGAGCCCCCATGCGGGGCTCTTTTTTTTGGCTCTTCGCCGATCTGCGTGATGGGGTGAGGGTCTCAAAACGACGCTAAGCGGAAGTTGGTCCGATGCTATACAAGCTCTGCGAGTCGCATTTCAATGGTCGAGAGTGCATTTCTGAACAGCCAATGCCACCGATCCGATGGAGCGTGACCTAACGGATGCCAAAAAAATCTGAAGTCATGACCGCCATCGTCCTTTGCGTGATGCACCCAATTGTTCGGTAGCGAACGGGTCGCCTCACAGATGTGCAGAGACCATATCTGGTGTYCGTAACCGGATTGCCATAAGCCCAAGTCGACCGTAGCCACTCCATTTACACCAGACTCTTCGCACAGTTCGCGGACGGCGGCATCCGCGGGATGTTCTTCGGCCTCGATAGTGCCCTTGATAATCTGTAGACCGGCCAGGGGGTGCTCAAATGCCAGGATCTCAAGGCGGTTCTGCGCTGTTCTCAGCACGACAGGACATGCTTTGGTCGGTTTCATATGGGATTCTCTGCGAAAGGACCTAGTAGATATCAGAATCACAGCGTCGAGCTTGATGAAGTCTAACGCACTCGACCCAGCCGATATTCATTGGACCTTTCTTTGACGCGCCATCATGCACATCGGCACGCACCGGCGCCGGCTTATCCACACCTCCCCGCATAAGCAACTGCGGCATTCTTCGTTCCCCGCCCCCGTGCCATGCCCTACGCTCTTGTGCTGATGATGGAGTCGGCGGAACACACGGGGAGAGCGACAATGACAAAGTTGACAAGGGCATTCGACAGGCGGCGCCGGCAAATCGTGGTGGGCAGCCTGGCCACCGCGGGCACCGCAGCGACATTCGGCCTGGCCTTGCCCGCGCGCGCGCAGGCGCAGGCGCAAAAACACACGCTACGCATCGGCTTCCAGAAATCGTCCACGCTGATGATCCTGCTGAAATCGCGCGAGACGCTGGAGAAGGCACTGGCGCCACTGGGCGCGTCGGTGCAATGGTATGAATTCACCTCCGGGCTGCCGCTGCTGGAGTCGCTCAATATCGGCAATCTCGACCTGAGCGCCGACGTGGCCGACGCGGTGCCGCCCTTCGCGCTCGCTGCCGGCGCCAACCTGACCTACTACGCCATCGAGACGCCCTCGCCCGAGGCGCAGGCGATCGTGGTGCGGCAGGATTCGCCGATCAGGGAAATCGCGCAGCTCAAGGGCCAGCGCATCGCTTTTGCCAAGGGGGCGGGCGCGCATTACCTGCTGCTCGAAGCCCTGGCCAGCGCGGGCCTGTCGATCCGCGACATCGAGCCCGCCTACCTGAGCCCGGCCGACGCGCGCGCCGCCTTCGAGCGCGGGAGCGTGGCGGCCTGGGTGATCTGGGACCCTTTCCTGGCAGCCGTGCAACGCCAGGCCAACGCCCGCATCCTGCGCGACGGCAAGGGCCTGTCGAGTTACCGGCGCTTCTACCTGGCCGCCACGCCCTATGCGCAGCGGCATGCGGACGTGCTGGCGGTGGTCTACGATGAGCTGCGCCGCGCCGGCGAATGGATCAAGCAAAACCCCGCCGTCGCCGCGCAATGGCAAGCACCGCTGATTGGCCTGGACGCACCCACCGTGGAAGCCGCCAACCGCCGCCGGACCTACCAGGTGCAGACCGTGGACGCGGCATCGCTCGACGAGCAGCAGCGCATTGCGGATGCCTTCACCAGCCAGAAGATCCTGCCGCGCAAGGTGGTGGTGGCGGAGTCCCCGGTGTGGCGGCGCGCCTGAGCTTTCGGGACGCCAGCCACTGAAGCTTGCGTCCCGGCCACCGTCAGCCTCAGCTTGCCGCAGCCACCTTGAAGCGCGCCGCCGGCACGCTGCGCGACAGGTTCGGCCCCAGCGCCGCGCGGGCGGCCTCGAAGGCGTCCCAGTCGGCCGCGTCCGGCAGAGACGGCAGCGTCACCACTTCGCCCTGGTCCAGCCCGGACAGGGCCGCGTCGACCAGGTCGTCCGCGCTCATCACCCACCCTTGCGGCAGGCTCTCCACCGGCTTCCCGGCCACATCCCAGAACTCCGTGCGGATCGCGCCGGGCAGCACAGCCTGCACCCGCACCCCCTTGTCCGCCAGCTCGTGCTGGAGCGACTGCGTAAAGGCCAGCACAAAGGCCTTTGATCCGCCGTACACGCCGTTGAGCAGCTCGGGCGCCACCGCCACGATCGACGCAATGTTGATGATCGTCCCCCTGCCGCGGGCCACGAGTCCATGCGCGGCGGCGTAGGTCAGCCGGGTCAGCGCCGTGACATTGAGTGCAATCATCGCCTGCATCTTGGCGGCATCTGACTCGAGCAACGGACCGGCGGCGCCGATGCCCGCATTGTTGACCAGCAATGTGATGCTGGCGTCGGTGCGCAGCAGCGTCTCAAGGCGGCCGACGTCGGCGTCCGCGCCAAGGTCCGCGGTCACGATCTCGACGGAGCGCCCGGTCTCGCTGGTCAGGCGGCCGGCCAGCCTGGCGAGCCGTTCGCGGTTGCGTGCGACCAGGATCAGGTCGTAGCCGCGCCGGGCAAGCCGGTCCGCGTAGACGGCGCCGATCCCCGAGGATGCCCCGGTAATCAAGGCCGTGCCGCGATGCAGCGTGGTTGCTGTGGTTGCTGTGGTTGCTGTGGTTGCTGTGGTTGCTGTGGTTGCTGCCATGTTCGTTCTCCGATGCTGCTGCCGGCCCCATGCCGGCCCTCACGGAACGAAGATTAGGTGCATAATCCAGTGGCATCAATGTCATAGATGCCACCTTTTCCGCCATCGTCGGGATTCGCCATGCTACGTATCGGAATCGTCCTTTATCCTGGGTTCCAGGTCATGAACCTGGGCGTCACCACGGTCCTGGAGTTCGCCAACCGCACCGCCGGCAAGGCCCTCTACGACGTCCGCCTGCTGTCCGAGCATGGCGGCCCGGTAGCCACCTCGGCCGGCTTTTCGGTTACTACCGAGCCATTCGGCGATGAGGCGTTCGATACCCTGCTGGTAGTCGGCGACAACGATATCCAGCCCGCGTCGCCGGGCCTGGTGGCGTTCCTCCGGCAAGCGGCAACTTCCACCCGGCGCGTCTGCGCCACCTGCACCGGCGCGTTCAACCTTGCCGAAGCGGGCCTGCTCGACGGCCGCCGCGCCACCACCCACTGGTTCTATGCGGCCCGGTTGCGGCGTGCCTATCCCGGGGTCAGCGTGGAGGAAGACCGCATTTTCATCATCGACGGGCCCGTGTGGACCTCGGCAGGCATGACCGCCTGCATCGACCTGGCGCTCGCGCTGGTCGAGAAGGATGCCGGCGCCGTGATCGCGCGCCAGGTGGCGCGCAAGCTCGTGGTCTATCACCGCCGCGCCGGCGGGCAATCGCAGTTCTCCGCGCTGCTGGAACTCGAACCCAAATCCGATCGCATCCAGTCCGCCCTCGCCTTTGCCCGGCAAAACCTGCATGAAGGCTTGTCGGTCGAGCAACTGGCCAACGCCGCGAACCTCAGCCCCCGCCAGTTCAGCCGCGCCTTCCGCGAGGAGACCGGGCAAACCCCGGCCAAGGCGGTGGAACACCTGCGCATCGAAGCCGCGCGGCTGATGATGGAGTCCGGCCGGCACCCGGTCGACGTGGTGGCGCGCGAGACCGGTTTCGGCGATCGCGAGCGGATGCGGCGGGCGTTCCTGCGGGCATTCGGGCAGCCGCCGCAGGCGATACGGCGGATGACGAGGGTGGAGGAGGAACCGGCGCAGGCTTGAGGGAAGCGGCGCCCGCGCCCGACGCGGGCGCCCTGCCTTACGCCGCGATCCGCGTTGCTCCCGCCTCGCGCCGCGCCACCAGATCCAGCGCCACATCGACGATCATGTCTTCCTGGCCGCCCACCATGCGGCGCTTGCCCAGTTCCACCAGGATGTCGACGGTCTTCAGCGCATAACGCGCGGCCGCGGCCTCGGCATGGCGCAGGAAGCTGGAATAGACGCCGGCATAGCCCAGCGCCAGCGTCTCGCGATCCACCCGCACCGGGCGGTCCTGCAGCGGGCGCACGATCTCGTCGGCGGCATCCATCAGCGTGTAGAGGTCGCAGCCATGGTGCCAGCCCAGCCTGCTCGCCGCGGCGATGAATACCTCCAGCGGCGCGTTGCCGGCGCCCGCGCCCATGCCGGCCAGGCTGGCGTCGACGCGGTCGCACCCCTCCTCCACGGCGACGATGGAGTTGGCCACGCCCAGGCTCAGGTTGTGGTGCGCGTGCATGCCGGTCTGGGTTTCCGGCTTGAGCACATCCTTGAAGGCGCGGAAGCGGTCGCGCACGTCGTTCATATTGAGCGCGCCGCCGGAATCCACCACATAGACAGTCTGCGCGCCATAGCTTTCCATCAACCTGGCTTGCTGCGCCAGCGCGGCGGGCGTGGTCATGTGGCTCATCATCAGGAAGCCCACCGTGTCCATGCCGAGTTCGCGCGCGTACTCGATATGCTGGCGCGAGACATCGGCCTCGGTACAGTGCGTGGCAACCCGCACCACGCGCGCGCCGGCGTCGTACGCGGCGCGCAGGTCGTGCACGGTGCCCACGCCGGGCAGCAGCAGGGTGGCGACCTTTGCATGGCGTACCGTTTCGGCCGCGGCGGCGATCCATTCGAGATCGGTATGCGCGCCGAAGCCGTAGTTGAAGCTGGAGCCGGCCAGGCCATCGCCGTGCGCGACTTCGATCGAATCCACCCTGGCCGCGTCCAGCGCCGCCGCGATGCGGCGCACGTCGTCCAGGCTGTACTGGTGGCGGATGGCGTGGCTGCCGTCGCGCAGCGTGACATCCGAGATATAGAGTTTCTTCTGCGTGGCTTGCTGGGTCATGTGTTGTCTCCGTGCGCCCGCCGCTTACGCGGCCAGCCGGGTTTCCGCCAGGCGCTCGGCGCAGGCGAGCGCGGCGCTGGTCATGATGTCGAGGTTGCCGGCATAAGCGGGCAGGTAGTGGGCGGCGCCTTCCACTTCGAGGAAAATCGATGTCTTTAGCCCGCTCATCGGCCCCAGCCCCGGGATGTTCAACGGCGCGGACGGATCGATGCGCTCGAACTGCACGCGCTGCTTGAGCCGGTAGCCGGGCACATAGGCCTGCACCGCCTTCGCCATGGCTTCCACGCTGGCTTCCATCGCCGCTTCGTCGGCGTTCTCGGATAGCGTAAACACCGTGTCGCGCATCATCAGCGGCGGCTCCGCCGGGTTCAGCACAATGATGGCCTTGCCGCGCGCCGCGCCGCCTACCGAGCAGATCGCCTGGCTGGTGGTCTCGGTGAACTCATCGATATTGGCGCGCGTGCCCGGCCCGGCCGACCTGCTGGAGATGGACGCGACGATCTCGGCATAGTGCACCTTCGCCACGCGCGATACCGCCGCCACCATCGGGATGGTGGCCTGGCCGCCGCAGGTGACCATATTGATATTGCTGGCGCCGAGCTGCTGGTCCAGGTTGACCACCGGCACAACGTAAGGCCCGATCGCGGCCGGGGTCAGGTCGATCACCTGGATGCCGTGCTGCTGCAGGATCTTGTTGTGGTGCGAATGCGCGCCGGCAGAGGTGGCATCGAAGGCGATGCGGATCTCGCCGAATCCGTCCATCCTCACCAGGCCTTCGATGCCCTCGGCCGTGGTGGGCACGCCCAGCCGCGCGGCCCGGGCCAGGCCGTCCGACGCGGCGTCGATGCCGACCATGGCACCCATCTCCAGATGCCGGCCGTGGCGCATTACCTTGATCATCAGGTCCGTGCCGATGTTGCCCGAACCGATGATGGCTACCTTGTGCTTGCCGGGCGGATGGCTGCCGCCGGCGCCTGCTTTCATGTCCATGTTGTCTCCGTGCCCGGGCAGTCCAGTGCCGCCAGGCATTCCGTATGCCGCTCCCTCAGCGGCCGAGTTCCTTCGCTGTCTTGCCCGCGATGCCAAACTGCGTCTTGGGCACCTCGGTGATCATCACGCGCACGCTCTCGATCGGCGCACCGATCGATTCCACGGCGGCGTCCGTCAGCGCGCTGATCAGGCGGGCCTTTTGTTCTTCGGTCCGGCCTTCGATCAGAAACACTTGCATGATGGGCATGGCTCTTCTCCTGCTGTGTGGGTTGAGTGGGCAATATCGTACAGCGCCACCATCACGCTGGCCTGGCGCATCAGACGAAGCGCATCGATACAGCGCCGAGATGCTGGTAGCGCACCGTGATGTTGTCACCGGCCGCCACCGCGATGGCCTCGGTCACGCCGCCGGTCATGATGAAGACGCCCGCCGGCAGCTCGCGCCCACGCGCACCGAGCATGTTCGCCAGCATGGCCACGCTGCTGGCCGGATGGCCCAGCACCGCCGCGCCGGCCGCCGTGGCGACCACTTCGCCGTTCTTCTCCAGCACCACGCCGAGGTTCTTCAGGTCGATGCCTTGCGCGCTGCAATGCGTGCCGCCCGCCACGAAGCGGGCCGACGAAGTGTTGTCCGCGATCACGCTCTTCAAGTCGAAACGGAAGTTCTCGTAGCGCGAGTCGATCACCTCCACCGCGGGCAGCACGAAATCGGTGGCGGCGAGCACGTCGCCGATATGGCAACCCGGCCCCTTGAGCGGATGCTTGAGGACGAAGGCGATCTCGGCTTCCACCTTGGGATGGATCAGCGATGCGGTATCGATGGCGCCGCCGTCCATGCAGGCGCCGTAGTCGGTCAGGAAGCCGTAGACCGGTTCGGTCACGCCCATCTGGCGCATCTTGGCGAAGGAGGTCAGCCCCATCTTGAGGCCGGCGATGCGGGTGCCGCGCGCTTCCTTGCGTGCCCGGATCGCGTCCTGGATGGCATAGGCGTCATCCCAGTCCATGTCGGGATGGGTGTCGGTGATCTTGCGCACGGGCTCACGATTGAGCTCGGCGTTTTCCAGGTGCTCGGCGAGCTGCTGGATGATGTCTTGGGTGAGTTTCATGGCGATGTCCCGGGCTGCTTATCCAGATCTGGGGTCCGTTCAAATGAAGCGCACACCGGCCGAGCCGATGCCGCCCAGGCTGATGCGAAGCTGGTCGCCGGCCTTGACCGGCACCATCGCGGCGAGCGAGCCGGACAGGATTACCTCGCCCTTCTTCAGCCCGATGCCGAGGCGGCCCAGCGTATTGGCCAGCCACGCCACGGCGTTGGCCGGATGGCCGAGCGCGGCGGCGCCCGCGCCAGTGGCGACGATCTCGCCGTTCTTCTCCAGCGTCATGCCGACCGTGCCGAGATCGAGGCCGCGCGGGTCCACCGCCGCATCGCCCAGCACGAATACGCCCGAGGACGCGTTGTCCGCCACCGTGTCCTGGATGCGGATCTTCCAGTCGCGGATGCGCGAGTCGACGATCTCGAAGCACGGCAGCACGTAGGCGGTGGCGCGCAGCACATCGGCATTGGTCACGCCCGGGCCTTCCAGGTCTTCCTTGAGCACGAAGGCGATCTCGCCTTCGGCCTTGGGCGCGATCAGCGTATCGGCGGCAATGGCCGCGCCATCGGCGTAGACCATGCCGGAGAGCAGGTGCCCGAAGTCCGGCTGGCGCACATCGAGCATGTCCATCACTACCCGGCTGGTCACGCCGATCTTCTTGCCGATCACGTGCTCGCCGGCGTCCAGCCGGTGCTGCACCATGGCGAGCTGGATGCGGTAGGCATCATCGATGGACAGCTCGGGGTAGCTCCCGGTCAGCGGCGCGACGGCCTGCCGCGTGGACAGCGCGTGGTGCAGGCTGGCGCCGATGTCGAGGATTTGTTCGGGTTTCATGGACTGGCTCACAGTTTCACGCACACATTGCGCAGCTCGGTATAGAACTCCAGCGAATGCACCCCGCCCTCGCGGCCGATGCCGGATTGCTTGGCGCCGCCAAAGGCGGTGCGCAGGTCGCGCAGGAACCAGGCGTTGATCCAACAGATGCCGACGTCCAGGGCGCTACCCATGCGGTGGGCGGTGCCCAAGTTGGATGTCCACACCGTGGCGGCCAGGCCGTAAGGCGTGTCGTTGGCAAGGTGGATCACTTCTTCCTCGGTATCGAACGGCGCGATATGGCAGCAGGGGCCGAAGATCTCCTCGCGGATCACGGCCGCATCCTCGGGCAGCCCGGTCCAGATGGTGGGCTGCACCCAGGCGCCTTCGGCCAGCGCGCCGGGCATCTCGGGCACGCCGCCGCCAGTGACCACGGTGGCGCCCGCCTCCGCCGCCTTCTTGTAGTAGGACAGCACCTTGGCGCGATGCTCCAGCGACACCAGCGGGCCCATGTTCACGCCCTCGTCGCCCGGTCGGCCAATGCGCAAGCCCTCGGCCCTGGCCTTGAGCGCCGCGACGAAGCGCTCGAAGATGGGCCGCTGCACGTAGACGCGCTCGGTGCCCAGGCAAACCTGGCCGCTGTTCTCGAAGGCCGAGCGGGTGATGCCGGCGACTGCCTTGTCGAAGTCCGCGTCGGCGAACACGATGCCGGCGTTCTTGCCGCCCAGTTCGAACGAGACGGGGCGCACGCCATTGGCGGCGGCTCTCATGATGGCCTCGCCGGTACGGGTCTCGCCGGTAAACGTGATGCCGTTCACATCCGGGTGCGCGCTCAGGAAGGCCCCGGCGGAATCCGGGCCGAAGCCGTGGACCACGTTATAGACGCCCGGCGGCACACCGGCCTCGTTCATCACTTCGCCCAGCAGCGTGGCGGTGGCGGGGGTTTCCTCGGACGGCTTGACCACGACTGTATTGCCGCATGCCAGCGCCGGGCTGACCTTCCAGGTCATCAGCAGCAGCGGCAGGTTCCACGGGCACACCACACCGATCACGCCGCGCGGCGAGCGCACCGCGTAGTTGATGGCCTCGCCGCCGTCCGGCGTGGCCATGGCGAAGCTCTCGGTCGGCACATTCTTGATCAGGTCGGCGAAGACCTTGAAGTTGGCCGCGCCGCGCGGGATATCGATATGGCTGGCGAGGGACAGCGGCTTGCCCGTGTCGGCGATCTCGGCTTGCAGGAAATCGTCGAAGCGGCGGTTGATGCCGTCCGCTACGGCGTGCAGTATCTCGACACGCCGTGCCACGGTCATCTTGCCCCAAGGGCCTTTCAGCGCTTGCCTTGCCGCTGCGACCGCGGCATCGACCTCGGCCTGCCCGGCTTCGTGCACACGGGCGATCAGGCTGTTGTCGACCGGGTTGCGGTCGTCGAACTGGCGGTTGGTGGCCACCCATTCGCCGTTGATGAAGTTCTTGAACTCTTTCATGTTGTCTCGCTGGTTGCGGCAGCGTGCGCCGCATCTTGCTGGTGATTCGCCTTTCTCCCCTCTCCCGCAAGCGGGAAAGGGGAGAAAACACTTGGCATCGGCCGTGACGCTACGCCGGGAATCAGGTCAATACACTCAGGAACGCATCGTTCAGCTTCCGGTCGTGATAGAAGATCGCCCGGCCCAGTTCGTTGTCGGTCCAGGTGATGGTCGGCTTGTCTGGATAGTGGATATACCCGCCGGAGAAGACCTCATTCCGGTTGCCAGAAGGGTCAAAGAAGTAGATGGTGGCGCCGCGCGTAATGCCATGCCGCGTCGGCCCGATATCGAGCGACACATCCTTCTTGGAAATGATGTCGGCGGCCTTCAGCACCTCGCCCCAGTTGTCCAGGTTGAACGACGCGTGATGGAACTTGTTCTTCTCGGCATGACGAATGAACGCAATGTCATGCGCCTTGTTGGAACAGGTCAGGAAAGCGCCGATCATCATCTTGTCCGGGCCGGCCACCACCTGCTCGGCCAGCGTGAAGCCAAGCACGTCGCGGAACAGCCTGACGGTGCCATCCAGATCGTCGCCATACAGCAAGCAATGATCGAAGCGGCTGGGCGCCATGCCGCGCAGGTCGTCCGGCCACGGGTCCGGGTTGCTGTCGCCGGTCAGGCAGCCCAGCTTGTCCTTGTCGGCGAAGAGCTCGATCGGATGGCCGGTGGGAATGGTGAAACGGAAGCGCACGCCGGTATGCGGATGCTCGCCGGCAGGAATCCACCGGAAATCCGATGCGAGGCCGGACTGCTCCACCTCCCGCGCCAGCCGTTCCAGCGTGCGGCCGCTATCGACGCGGAAACCCATGTAGTCCATGCCCGGGCTGTCGGCCTCGCGCAGCACCACGCTGTGGTGGTCGTGCTCGTCCCAGGCCTTCAGGTAGACGCGCCCTTTGTCGTCGCGCGCGGTTTCGATCAGTCCGAGTACTTCGGTGTAGTGTTTCAGCGCCGGTTCGAGTTCCAGCACGCGCAATGCCACGTGCCCGGGGCGCAATACGCCTGTCAATGCCATGACGGTCTCCTTGATGATGGGGTTATCGGTCCATCTTTTTTATTGCTACGTTTTGCTGCAAGCTTGCTACGTTGATCCCTTCGCTTCCTGTTCATCCCACCGCTCCCGCTGCCGGTCCAGGCAGCGCTGCAGCAGCGCCACCGGCCGCAGGCGGATATCGCTGTCCGGATAGGCCTTGCACGCCAGCACCAGGCCACTGCCCTCCTCCTCGGCCGACAGGCAGGCCCGGCTCATCTTGCCGGTGCGGTAGCGGCCGGCCTCGATGCGCACCTTGCAAACCCCGCAGCCGCCGCCACGGCAGCCGGCGGGTATGCCGCGCTTGCCAAGCGCTTCCATCGCGCGCAACAGGTTCTGCTCCGGCGCGCACGGATAGCGCTGGCCGCTTCCCGCGATCTCCACGGTATGCATGGCGCTCTCTCCTTCAGATCTTGAACAGCGGGCTGCGCGCGCTGTTCTGCGCATCGCCGGCGGAGATGAACTTCTCGGTGTGGATGTCCTCCTCGAACAACCGGCCCTGCATCAGCGTGCGGATGCAGGCTTCGATCATCGGTGGCGGTCCGCACAGGTAGGCCTTGTGCCCCCGGAAGTCAGCGGTGGCGCCATTGGCGTAAAGCCCGTGCAGAACTTCATGCACGTAGCCGCGCGCGCCATCCCAGCCACTGCCGGCCGGTTCGTCGGATAGCGCCGGCACATAGCGGAAATTCGGATGCGCGTCGGCCAGTGCGCGGAACGCCTCGTCGTAGTACAGCTCCGCGCGATTGCGCGCGCCTTGCACCAGCGTGATCGGCAAGGTCTCGCCGGCAGCCAGCATGTCCAGGATCATCGCGCGCGGGCTGGACAGACCGGAACCGCCCGCCAGGAACAGCATCGGCACCTGCGCGGACTTGCGTACGAAGAAACGGCCGTAGGGCGCCGAGAAACCAAGCTCATCGCCAACCGCGAGCTGCTCGTGCAGGTAGGCCGTAGCCTGGCCGCCTTCCACGCGACGCACATGCAGTTCCACCAGGTCGTCACCCGGACGGTTGGCCAGCGAGAAGGCGCGCGGCTGTTCGCAGCCGGGCACCCGCAGGTTGAGGTACTGGCCGGCCTGGAAGGCGGCGGCATTGCCGTCCTTCACGCGCAGCCAGATGCCGCGGATGGTGGGCGTCAGCGCGCGGGTCTCCACCACTTCGGCGCGGTAGTCCGCCAGCGGCAGCCCGAGCGAGTCGGCATCCTCCTCGATGTCGGCCTCGATCACCATGTCGGACTGCGCGGTGGCGCAGCAAGCCAGGCACTGGCCGCCGTCGCGCTCGAAGTCCATCAGGGCGAAGCTGGACGCTTCGCCATGCTCGAACTCGCCCTTCACCACCTGCACCTTGCAGGTGGCGCACAGGCCGTGGCAGCAGGCGTGCGGCAGCCACACACCGTTGCGCAGGCAGGCATCCAGCACGGTCTGGCCGGGCGCGATCGGGATGGTCTGCCCGATCGGTTCAATGGTCAGGGAATACATCTTGTGTCTCCTACTAGCCTACTAGGCTTTCTGATCGTTCCAGCCACGGCGCCGGCTTAGCTGCAACTGCCGTCGATGCCGTCCAGCCCCGGCGTGCGGAAGCGGATTACTGCCTTGTGGCCCAGGCCGTTCTCTTCCAGCGTGCGGTCCAGGTCCGGCTGCCAGGGCGCGTTGCCGCGCAGCCATTCCACGCGGCTCCAGTCGATGCGGGCAAAGTCGGGGTGGTAGCCGTACACGCCGGGTAGCACGTTCTCCACGACATCGCGCAAACGCATCGACGGCGGAAAAGGCAGGCAATGCGGCGCGCAGAACAGCAGGTGGCGGTCCCAGCCGATGTACAGCAGGCGGTTGCCGTGGAACACGGCCTCGCGATCGGCCGGTTCGAACTCGTAGGGGCCAATGGATACGACGGACATGGTGGTCTCCTTATCTTCTGTCTCTTGTCGGTTGCGCGCTCAGGCCGCCGTGTCGGGCACGCCCTTCCAGGTGTTCCAGTTCTTCTGATCCTGCGACCCTTCGAAATCGAGGTTGTCCGCGCCGACGTTGATGCGGTACCACTTGAGCACATCGTCCAGCGAGGCGCCGCCGCAATTGCCCTGGTAGATCTGGTGCACGGGCAGCCAGGCCTGGGCGTACTTCTGCGGCTCGCCGTCGAAGATGTCCTTGCAGCCGTCCGAGCAGAAGTGAAACTGCATGCCGTGGTAGGTGCTCTCGCGGTAGCAGGTCTGGGTGGGATCGTCAGGCTCCGAGAACACCATCGGGATCTGGCAGGTCTGGCACAGCATGGGCAGCGTTCCGTTATAGAAGCGCTCGCCTTCCTGCTGGCGTTCCAGCCAGTAGTCGAGACGCGGCTTGTAGTAGCGCGCGAAGGTGTCGGGATACTTCTCCGTCAGCCAGGCCATTTCGTCCTGCTTGGGCACCCAGGTATGGAAGCCGGCCGCGGCGGCGTAGTTGTAGAAGGTGCCCCAGGCCTCGTGGGTGATGCGGTCCTTGGTCTTGGTGGCCACCTCGTGGTACTTGGGCATGCGCAGGCCGTAGCGCTCCAGGTCCTTGAACAGCGCGCCGCCGGCCTGCTCGAAGTACATCTCCCAGGCTTCGGCCCACGACATCACGCGCTTGGGCAGCATGTAGTCCATCATCATGCCGACCAGCGTGAGCAGGCGGAAACCGCGCCAGAACCATTTGTCCAGCCACTTCTGCAGGATCGGGATATTGTCCGGGTCCTGCTGGCACAGGAACTTCACCACCTCAAGGCCCAGCGTCATATGGCGCGATTCGTCGGACTGCGCGGAGAAGCCGAACGTCACCGTAGCCATATCGCCGTTGTAGGCCGCGCCCGACATGAAGGGCATGAACAGCAGGTTGGTCAGCACATATTCGAAGGAGAACGAGATCGCGGTGATGAACTCGAACGGCCCCGCGCTCATGGCGTCCTCGAAATAGGACTTGGGCACGGACAGGTACCAGACCCGGTCGTGCATGTGCTGCCACTCGCCGAAGCCGTTGAAGTACTTGTTGTAGACCGACAGCGTGTGCATCTGGGTCTGGGCATGGCGCAGCTCGTCGATCGACTGCATCTGCGCCGCGACCCGCGCACCGGCGCCGCGGAAGTGCCGCCCGAGATGGGCGTAGCCGCGGTGCGCCGCGTATTCCAGCGGGGTCACGCCGGTCAGGAACAGGCGCAGCGCATTCAGATAGCGCGGGTCCGAGACGTTGAGGTGGCCATTGTTCTGCACGAAGGAGTCGATGATGGCGTACAGCTTGCGCTCCTTCTCCGACTGGTATTTCCAGTAGGCGTCCATGGTCATGCGGAACGGGTCTTCCCACTTGTCCMAGTCGTGGATCTTGATGCCCTCGTACTTGTCGTAGGGAAAGACCTTGTCCATCGGCTCGTAGGTGGTTTCCCAGCCGAGGTCGCGGGTCATCGTCGCGTATTTTTCCCGCAGGTTCAGCTTCTTGCGTGCGTCCATGGTGTTCTGTCTCCGTTTTTCTTTGCGGTGGGCGGGCCGTCTCAGGCGTTCCAGTGCAGGGTGAAGGCGTCGTCGTCTTCGTCGATGTTTCCCGACAGCGAAATCAGGTTCAGGTGGATCTCCTGCAGGTCCCACTCGCGGCCGAGCTTTTCCGACACCAGTTCGCGCACGATGGTCAGGTGGCCCGGCGCATCGATCTTCACCATGGCGGGAAACTGCGACACCACGGCGTGCGGGTTGGCCTCGGTGATGGCTTCGATGATGGGACGGGTGTCGTCGTTGCTTTGCAGCGCGATATAGACGTTGGCGGTCATGGCGGGCTCCTCAGGCGGCAAGGCCAAGCTTGTTCAGGCGTACGTCGAACTGCTCCAGGCACAGCGCGATCACCTGCTCGCCACCCTCGCCCAGCAAGGTGTCGGCCACCGGCACCAGCGCCTCGGCCACCTGCGTGCGCGCGGCGCGGGCCCAGCCGGACAGCAGCACGCGGTTGGCGTCGGATTCGGCAGCGGCGGTTTGCACCACCGAGTCGACCCAGCGCGCATGCTCTTCACGCCAGTCGTTCATGAACTCGGTCAGCACCGCCAGCCCCGTGCCGCAGCCGCGGACGATGGCGGCGTCGGCGTGCTGGTACACCATCGGGTAAAGCAGGCCGTCGAGCACCAGGTTCTGGGTAACGAAGGTCTCGAACCAGTCCTCGATCACGAAGCTGCGCTCGACCAGCCGGCGCATCGGCTGCCACGCGGCGCTCTCCATCCAGGCCACCTTGGCGCGCTCCAGCGCCACGCCGGTATTGCCGTCGAGCAGCATGCCGATGCGCGTCAGGTACTGGGCAATGCCGAGACGGTCCATCGCGCAGTAGGTGCAGGCCTGCGTGATGGCCGTGCCCCAGCCGTAGTCGGCGCAATAGAAGTTGTTCATGTTGGCGCCCCACTCCACATGGCGCAGCGGCAGCAGGCCGTCGGCCAGGCGGTCCTGCCATTCGGCGGGCAGCGCCTGCAGCAAGCCGCGCTTCTCCACGAAGGCGAAGCTCTTCTCGGTGGCGTCCTGCTGGCGGCCGCGCGCCGTCACGTAAGCGCCGTAGAAGTACTGGCGCGGGTCCTTGAGCGCGTACCAGTCTTTCATCACGATGGCGGTGCGGCGCTTGTCGTAGATCTCGTGCTGC
The DNA here is from genome assembly GCF_056399885.1 of Cupriavidus sp. 01L45. Classification (NCBI taxonomy): domain Bacteria; kingdom Pseudomonadati; phylum Pseudomonadota; class Betaproteobacteria; order Burkholderiales; family Burkholderiaceae; genus Cupriavidus; species Cupriavidus sp. 01L45. The sequence continues at coordinate 45,537 of NZ_JBFTSG010000060.1, forward strand.
GGATCCCAGGTCGGGCGGTAGTGGAAATTGACCTCCGACTGCACGTCGTAGGTTGCCTCCTGGTAGCGCGAGGCGGGCTTGTCGCCGAAGCGGCGGGCCACGTGGCCGTAGGTCTGGCGCAGCGGCTGGATCTGCTGGGTCTTAATGTCGACTTGCATCGCTTTGGTCTCCTGGGTCTTGCTGTTTTTTATGTGGGGGGAACGGGTGCGCGGGGCTTGGCGTGCTCAGTCGTCCTGGCCGGCCACCGGAGTTTCCGGGGGCAGGAAGCGCACGTGGTTGACGCTGCAAAAAGCCTCGAACATCGGCTCGGGCATGATCAGCTCGACGTTGAGCTCCGGGTCGGACACGCTGAAGGCAAACTGCACGAAGCCTTCCGGCGTGCGACCGCCGACGCGGACGTAGCGGGGCGTGGCTTCAAACAAGGGGACCGACTGGTTGATCATGGCGCTGCTCCTTCGCTTGGCTTGTATGGCCTCTATTGCGAAGAGCGTGCCAGCGGATGCAAATCACGACGGCACAAGGGATCCTGGGAATCTTGCCGGACCGGCTTGCGCGTTTACCCGAAGCGATGCCCGCGCCATAGCTCTATCAATTGATGAAGATGGCGGCGACATTTGATCAATTGATCAAATGTCGCGCCGGGCGGTGGTTTGCGGGGAGTCGGCGGAATCGCGGTAAGGCTGCGGCGCTGCAACAGTGATGGGGGCGGGGGGAGGTTAGAGGTAGGAGGGGGAAGGGATTGCGGGCGCATGCGGCGCAACAACCGGATTGGTCACTTGCTTGGGGTGTGGATTGCTGACTGCATCAAATGATTAAATGGCTTTTGGGTGGTGGGTGGCGCGGTTTGTTTGAGCGGCGTTGGTTTTTGCACCCAACAGCTATACGACATCCCCCTGCGAGGGTGGTCGGTGTTTGTTTGAGCGGCGATGGTTATTGCACCCAAGTGCGTACGACATCCCCCTGCGGGGGACGCCGGTCACTCTTCTTTGCTTCGGCAAAGAAGACTAACGAGAAGAAAGCCGACCCTGCCGGGGGCAGAGCCATCAGGCTCTCGAATATCGATGATTTCGTCGTACAGCCCAGAGTGCCGGCGGGCTTCTGCCGGTACCGGCTTGACTGGCCACGATCCTGCCAGCTTCCGGGATTCGTGGTGAGGCCCCCGGTAGCAGACATCACTTGCTTCAAGCCGTCTGTCGCTCGCGTAGTGGCCGGCCACGAAGTTTCAGGCGGTCCGGTTCCGTCGTGGGCGCGGTGGCACCGGGTGATATGCCCCAGGCCTTCACCACCGCGCCCGCCCCACCACGAAACCATTGGCATGTGGTGTGTCGTGGTGGTCCGTGCCGGTAACGGCAGATGTGGGAATGGTCACCACACACGAGGTCAAGGGCATCACCACGAAACCCATGGATCATGCCATTGCGATGCCCTACAAGCTGGTAACGGCAGATGCCAGCAAAACTGCGGCCGTACGACGAAACCAGCGCCCCTCGCCCCCGCGATTGCTCTGCTCCCGGCAGGGTCGGCTTTCTTCTCGTTAGTCTTCTTTGCCGAAGCAAAGAAGAGTGACCGGCGTCCCCCGCAGGGGGATGTCGTACGCACTTGGGTGCAATAGCCATCGCCGCTCAAACAAACACCGACCAACCCAACCAAATCACCCCCCCTCCCCCCGAATCCCCCTCGTCTTCCACCGATACGCCAACTGCGGCCGCGTAATCCCCAACAACCGCGCCGCCTGACTCATATTACCGTTGGCGCGCTGCATCGCCGCTTCCATCAACACGGTCTCGACATCGCCCAGCGCGAGCTGCTGCTCGGCCATATGGTCAAGCAGCCCGTGCACCGCCGCTTCGCGCAGTTCCGGCAGCGTGCCCCTGACGCCCAGGCGCGGCGCGGTGTCCATCGCCTGCGGCGCGCTGCTGGGCAGGAACAGGTGGTCCGCGGAAATCTGCCCGCCATTGCTGGCCAGGATCACGCCGCGCTCGATCACGTTTTCCAGTTCGCGGACGTTGCCCGGCCAGTCGTAGCGCCTGAGTTCCGCCAACGCGCGGTCGGTGATGCCGACGATCTTCTTGCCGTGGCGCGCGCCGTAGCGGGCAATGAAGCGCTCTACCAGCAGGCGGATATCGTCGAGGCGCTCGCGCAGCGGCGGGATGGTGACGGGATAGACGTTGAGCCGGTAGTACAGGTCCTTGCGGAAAGTCCCCTGCTTCACGGCTTCGGCCAGGTCTACGTTGGTGGCGGCCACCAGCCGTACGTCCACCTTGCGCGGCTCGGCGCCGCCCACCCGCTCCACCTCGCCTTCCTGCAGCACCCGCAGCAGCTTGGACTGCGCCGACGCCGACAACTCGCCCAGTTCGTCCAGGAACAGCGTGCCGCCATGCGCCCGCTCGAAGCGGCCGGGGCGCGACTGGTGGGCGCCGGTGAAGGCGCCCTTCTCCACGCCGAACAGCTCGGCTTCGATCAGTTCATCGGGGATCGCCGCGCAATTGACGGCGATGAAAGGCTTGTCGGCCCGCGCGCTGACCGCGTGCAGCGCTTGCGCGAAGCGCTCTTTGCCGACGCCGGTCTCGCCCAGCAGCAGCACCGTGACATGGCTTGCGGCGGCGCGCTGCAACAGGCCCCAGGCAGCGCGGAACCCGGGCGCGCTGCCCACCAGATCGGCGGGCTTGCCGTTGTTGCGCTGCAGGGCGCGCAGGTGCTCGACCTCGCTTTGCAGCTCCAGGATGGTCTCGATCACCGGGTCGGGCTGGTAGAGCTTTAGCACCTCGGCACCGTCCTCCCACGCTTCCAGCGGCTTGCCGACGATGCGGCAGTGATCGTGGCCGCAGGCGATGCACTCCACCTCGCGGTAGAGGATGGTGCGGCCCATCAGGGCCGAGGTATAGCCCGTGGCGTAGCCGATCTGCATCCAGCAGGCCGGCTCATCGACGATGCCGAACAACTGGCGGTGGACATCGCCTTCGAAGGAGTCTTCCCACAGGAATTCGCCGTCGTAGATGCCGGCGGCGATGTCGATATCCACCTTCACCGGGGTCACGCGCACCACGCCTTCGATGGTGTGCAGGCAGGGCCCGATCTCCAGCAGGCCGAAGTCGCTGTCGCCGGGGCGCAGCTTCTTCGCCAGTTCCGCGTCGCGCATGCCGGAATGGAAGCCCATGCGCATGAACAAGCCCCGCGCGCGCTCCATGCCCATGGTATCCACCAATTCCTTGCGCAACGCGCCCAGCGCGCCGGTGTGGATCAGGATCATGCGCTGCTCGTCCAGCCAGATGGAGCCCTCCTCCATGGCAAAGCGCAGGCGCCGCGCGAGATTGGCCAGGCCATCGCGCATGGTGGCCGAAAACTTGTCGGTTGAACTGCTCATTGTCTCCTCTCTTGGCGGCCTCGAAATCTTGGCGCGCGCGTGCTTTTTCTGGCACTGTATGCACATTATGTGCCATCGGCGCCCTCCGCCCGCGGCAGACGCCTGTCGCGCAGGCGAAATGTCGCCTATGCTTCCTTTACAGGATTCCCCTGCGCTTTCGCACTGCACCACAGACCATGGAAAAAACCGCATTTGTCTTCGCCGGCGGCGGCAGCCTCGGCGCCGTCGAGGCCGGCATGCTGCGCGAGCTGGTGGCGTGGGGCATCAAGCCCGACTTCGTCGTCGGTGCCTCCGCTGGCGCCATCAACGGCGCCTACTATGCCTGCAACCCGCACGTGGCCGGCACTACCCAGCTGGAAACGCTCTGGCGCGGCTTGCGCCGCGCCGAGGTCATGCCGTGGTCGTGGCGCAGCCTGTTCGGCATGTTGCGCGGGCAGCGCGCCCATCTGGTCGACTCCGCCGCCCTGAAGCGCCTGCTGTCCCGCCATTTCGGCGACATGCCGCTGGAGCGCGCCGAACTGCCGCTATATGTAGTCGCCACCGACATGCAGACCGGCGCGGAGGTAGTGCTGTCCTCCGGCAGCCTGGTCCAGTCGGTGCTGGCCAGCGCCGCCATCCCCGGGGTGTTCCCGCCGGTGGCACTGGGCGGGCGGCAACTGATCGACGGCGGCGTGGCCAATAACACGCCGGTCTCCACCGCCATCCGCCTGGGCGCCACGCGCGTGGTGGTGCTGCCCGCGGGCTTTGCCTGCGCGGCGCGGCGCGAACCGCGCGGCCCCATCGACCATGCCTTCAATGCGCTGTCGCTGCTGGTCGCGCGCCAGCTGGTACAGGACCTGGAGCGCTGGGCGGACCACGCGCATATCTCGGTCGTCCCGCCCTTGTGCCCGCTCGACGTCTCTCCGTACGACTACACGCAGTGCGGCACGCTCATCGACCGCGCGGCCGCCGCCACGCTGGCATGGCTCAACGCCGACGGGCTCAGCAGCCGGCATATCCCCGGCGCGCTGCACCCGCATTCGCACGACGAAGCCAACCCGAGTTGCGACTTCGATCCGAACCAGGCGGCGCAGCACGAGCACGGCCAGCACAAGTCCCACGCCGGCCACACCCACGCTTCCGCCTCGCCGTAAGCCGGCTTCCGCATTGGCAAATTGCGTGCACGGCAAATCCCGCGAATGATGCGGGATCTCTACTTCCCGGATGGCAGGCACATGAGCGCAATTCTCGAAGGCATCAAGGTACTCGACCTGACGCGCGTGGTGGCGGGCCCATGGGCCACGCAGAACCTGGCCGACATGGGCGCCACCGTCTACAAGATCGAGAAACCCGGCGACGGCGACGACACCCGCAAGATGGGCCCGTTCCTCACCGACGCGCAAGGCGCGGCCACCAACGACTCCGCCTTCTACCTCGCCTGCAACCGCGGCAAGCAATCGCTCACCATCGATATCTCCAGGCCCGAAGGCGCCGAACTGGTACGGCAACTGGCCGCGCGCTGCGATGTGGTGGTGGAGAATTACAAGGCCGGCAGCCTGAAGAAATACGGGCTCGACTATGAGTCCATCCGCGCGCTGCGCCCCGATGTGATCTATTGCTCAGTCACCGGCTTCGGCCCCGACGGCCCCTACGCCGCCCGCCCGGCCTACGACTTCATCCTGCAGGGCATGGCCGGACTGATGAGCACCTGCGGCCAGCCGGACGGCACCCCCGGCGGCGAGCCGATGCGCACCGCCATCCCCATCACCGACATCCTCACCGGCCTCTACGCCACCGTCGCCCTGATGGGCGCGCTCTATCACCGCCAGGCCACCGGCGAAGGCCAGTACATTGACGCCGCCATGCTCGATGCCTCGGTGGCGGTCAATGGCCACCTGGCGCTGGGCTACCAGATGACCGGCAAGCTGCCCCGGCGCGCCGGCAACACCAACCCGGTGGCCGCGCCCTCCGAAGTGTTCGCGTGCCGCGACGGGCACCTGATCATCGCCTCCGGCAACAACGGGCAGTTTGCCGCGCTGTGCAAGCTGCTTGGCTGTCCGGAACTCGCCGCCGATCCGCGCTTCGCGCAGAACGTCGACCGGGTCGCCAACCGGGAGACCTTGCGCGAAGCGATTGCCGCGCGTGTTGCCGGGCGGGGTTCGGCTGAATTGCTGGATACGCTCGAGCGTGCCGGCGTGCCTGGCGGGCCCATCAATGAGCTCGACGAGGTGTTCGAAGATGCGCAGGTCAGGCATCGCGGGTTGCTGGTGCGGTTGCCGCATGGGCGGGGGGTAGATGCGCCCAGCTTGCGCAGTCCGCTGCGGTTTTCGGCCACGCCGGTGGAAATGCGGTGCCCGCCTATGCTGGGGGAACATACGGAGGGGGCCCTTCGCGCTGAGTTGGGGCTCGGCGAGGCTGAGTTGGGAGGGTTGAGGGAAAGGGGGATTTTGTAGAGAGACTGGTACACCCTGACGGCCCGCTTCGCATCACGTGGGCGGGGAGGCCCTGGCGGGCCTACCCGCCCACGTGGCGGGTGCCTAGCCTTACTTCGGCTGCGCCACTACCCGCAGGTACGGTTTGAGCGTCTTGAATCCTTGCGGGTACTTCTTCTTTGCGTCTTCGTCGGATACGGAGGTGGGGATGATCACATCGTCGCCCGGCTTCCAGTTGACCGGCGTGGCTACCGTGTGTTTTGCGTTGAGCTGCAGGGAATCCAGCAGGCGCAGCACTTCGTCGAAATTGCGGCCCGCGCTCATCGGGTAAACCAGCATTGCCTTGACCTTCTTGTCGGGCCCGATGAGGAAGACCGAGCGCACCGTGGCGTTGTCCACGGCAGTGCGCGGGCCACCACTTGCGTTCGGGTGAATCATGTCGTAGAGCTTGGCGACCGTGAGGTCGACGTCGCCGATCATGGGATAGTTGACAGCGTGGCCCTGCGTTTCCGCGATGTCCTTGACCCAGTTCTGGTGGTCACTGACGGGGTCCACGCTGAGCCCGATGATCTTGGTATTGCGCCGGTCGAATTCCGGCTTGAGGCCGGCCATATAACCCAGTTCGGTAGTACAGACCGGCGTAAAGTCCTTGGGATGGGAGAACAGGATTGCCCATTTGTCCCCGATCCATTCGTGGAAATTTATCTTGCCTTCCGTGGTATCTGCCGTGAAATCGGGGGCTTCGTCACCGATGCGAATCGACATATTCAGTCTCCATGTGATGGGTGGGTGCAAATCTGCGGAAGGCCGACGATAGCGGCTGCATCCCGACGCTACGCTGAGCGTTGCAGGCGTCTAGCCCAGTATAGTGGGCCGTGACGAGAACAAGTATGGAAACAAGCGGCGCAAACGCTGCTCCGGCACAAGGACGCTAGGCGTACTCCCGGATCAGGTCGCGGACCACGGGATACACCTCGGTCCGCCACAATTGCCCGGAGAACAGCTCATAGTGGCCGCACTGCGCCGCCGTGAGCTGCCGCCTGTGGCGCGGCGCGATGCCGCTGCACAAGTCTTGCGCCGCGTGGGTCTGGCCGCGGCCGGAGATGTCGTCCCGCCCGCCCTCCACGGTGAGCAGGCCGATATCGCGCATGTCCCGGGGACGCACGGCGTGGCCCTGCACGCTCCAGTTGCCGCGGGCTAGCCGGAACTCCTGGAACACGATGCGGATGGTATCCAGGTAGAACTCCGCCGCTATGTCGAGCACCGAGTTGTACTCATCGCAAATGCGCCGGTGCGCCGGCGCGTGCTCGGCATCGCGGTGCACCAGGTCAAGGTAGTAGTCCCATTGCGCACCGACCATGCGCGCCGGATGTGCCATCACCAGGCCGGCATGCTGCAGGAAGCTGGGGTACACCTTGCGGCCCGCACCAGCATAGCGGGCCGGCACCGTGCAGATCAGGTTGCTCTCGAACCACGCCAGCGGCTGGCGGGCTGCCAGGCGGTCCACGGCGGTCGGGTTGCGGCGGGCGTCGATCGGGCCGCCCATCAGCACCAGGCTTCTTGGCACCGGCTCGCCTGCGCTGGCCAGCAGCGATGTCGCCGCCAGTGCCGGCACGGTTGCCTGGCAGACGGCAAGCACGTGCAGGCGCTGCCCGCCGATATGCCGGATGAACGCCTGTATCTCGCCGACGCAGTCGTCCAGGCGGAACGGCCCCTCGGCCGCGGGCACGTGACGCGCATCGCGCCAGTCCGTCACATAGACTTCATGAGCGGGCAGCAGCATTTCAACGACTTCTCGCAGCAGCACGGCGTGATGGCCGGCCAGCGGCGCGCACACCAGCACCGCCGGCCGGCGCTCCGGCGCGGCGGCTGCCTCGTGGGCAAAACGCAGCAGCCGGCAAAATGGCCGTTCCAGCACGACCTGCTCGTCCACTGCCGCGACGCGGCCATCCGCGTCGTACGCGGTGACGCCGAAGGCGGGCTTCCCATAGGTCTTGCCCAGCCGGTAGAGATACTCATAGCCCGCAGCAAAGCAAGACGCCCCAGGGACATGGGCGAACGGGCTGCCGGGGTCAGTGAATGCGTTCGTGGCCTGCGCCGCCCACGCTGTCCACGGCTCGATCAGCGAACGCTGGTACTCGATGAACTTGTACAGCATAGGGGGCTGTCAGGAAGAATGCGCTGGAAAGGCTTTCAATATATGCCGGACCGGCGCGGGACACCAACCGCGCGCTTCACCGGCCCATCAGCCAGAGGATGAATGATGCGGCGGCACTGACGAGCAGAGACGTCGCAATCGGAAGGACAAGGTGAAAGTGATGACGATGGATGACGATATCCCCCGGCAAATGGCCGAGGCCAAGGCCGATCCCGAGCCCGTAAAACCGTGGCCAGAGGAGTCCGGCTGCCAACAGGATCAGGACGATGAGAATCAGCTTGCGCGGCATGACTGGCCTCCGCAATGGTTGGTGCACGCTATCGGTGCTGGCTGGCGTATCGTGGGACGGTGCCGCTGATGGGAGGAGAAGGCGCGGTGGCAGGCAAAGGACCCGCAGGCGAAACACTGGCCGTTCCGGGAAGAGGACGGTGCGGCCGGTCATCCTTGCGCCGCGGGCAAGGGGCGGCCCGAGGCAACGAGGCTGCCGCAGAGAAGCAAACAGCACACGGTGACGCAATTCGCCCGGCGTCCTGCCCGGCATCCGACAGGGCCACGCGCTCTTCCTCGCTATCAGGGTCAGGCAGGCCTCAACTCTTCCTCGCCGTCTTCGCAACGAACGGTGTCGGCATGTGCTGGACCGTTTCGCTGCCGCACTTAGGGCAAGGCGGATGGGCCGTCGCGTGTTCCGCGAGATGTTCCGCGTGGTCGAAAACCTGACCGCACTTCTCGCAACGATACTGATAGGTGGGCATGACGCGCCTCCAACCTGTATGGTGCCGGACTCGCTGCCGCTGGTCTGCCAGCGACTTCCGGCAACCTGGGATTTCATTCTAGGACACCGTGCTGGGCAAAACACGGCCTGTCGTTTCGCATGACCGGTACCGCATCAGGCACCCCGGCTTCACATCGCGCTCCTTGCGTGCTTATTATGGAAACATGCGCATGCTTGCTTGCGGCATGACCACGATCGTCGCTCGATCGTCGCTCAGGAGCAGACCATGAAAAAGCCACACAAGGTCGATTCCGGCAAGACGCGGCGAACCGGATTCCCCGATCGTCCGCGACCGGAGCGCCGTCTTCCCGGCATGCCGGATTCCGCCGGAGCCGAAGACTTGTGGGAGAACATCGACGAGACCATTGACGCATTCGCCGGGCAGACGGCAGAACCGATCGATTTCCGCCATGGCCACGAACCGGACGAGGATGACGCACCGGAAGAAGGCATGGACGAGATCACTCGCGCCGCCGAGAGTATTCCCGCGGACACCCCCGCGGACCGCGCGGACCATAGCGCGCAGCGCGAAGAGCACCCGCCTGCGCCGCCCAGCATTGATGACGTGCTTGACAAGGACCTGATTCCCGATCCGGCCGAGGATGCGCCGCACGTCGGCAAGCCGCGCAAGCGCTGAGGGCCACGGCGTTGACGCTTGTGCTATCTTGGAAAAGTGCTGCGTTCATGATTGGAGGAACGCAAGATGTCAGTAATCGCACCGGACGAAAAGGCGGAATTCGTCGCCATCCTGCACCGCCACCGGCTTGACGAAGCAGACTTCCTGCTTCAGGAAGCCGGCACGTCGGATGTCGTTGACGAGGTCTATCCGCTGCAGGGCCATGTCACCATCGTTCGCAAGTCGACGCTCAAGGAGCGGGGCTACCGGATCGGGCATGGCACCGCATGGACCATCGAATTCGAGAAAGACCTGACGCGGGGTTCGTTCGGGTGAGCGGGACCGGAGGCAACCGCGCCCCCTCGAACAAGCAGCCGGTCCTGCGCGCGCCGGCCAACGCGGAAGACCTGCGCGCCATGGGATTGGGTACCTCACCCCGATGGACTCGTCCCCGGAAACGGAGCACGCCATGACTTCAGGCGGATTCGAATCGTTCAAGTCCCACTTGTCCATGTTGCTGCGCGACCTGCCGGCGGGAACCACCGCGGACCTGACCGACGTGGCCGTGGCGTACTGGGACGGTACGTGCATCGTGGGCACCTACCTGCGCGATGGCGGACGGCTGGACGAGGCGTTCGACTTTGACGAGAACGCGTGGGAGAACTGGCACGACGAGTTTGTTGGCTGGCTGGCCGCGCCGACCTTCACGGAACGCGATGAACTGCGGACACGCCTGTCGCGCGCGGTCCGGCACGCCGACGATCCCGCAGGCCCGGACACCAGCGGCGCCTCTCAGGGCTGGCTTCAGGTAGCGTACCGCCAGCAACGCTGAAAGGCCGGCGCCCGCCGCCCGGCACTCCCGCGGGGCGGGCGGCCTCGCCTTTTGCCTCCTCATTTACAATGCGCGAAGTTTTTCGCCTTCTAAATCAGGCTCGGCATCTAACAAGCGAGGTCTTCATGATCATCAAACCGCGCGTGCGTGGCTTTATCTGCGTTACCACCCACCCCACAGGCTGCGAAGCCAACGTCAGGGAACAGATCGACTACGTCACGGCAAAAGGCCCCATYGCCGGCGGCCCGAAGAAAGTGCTGGTGATCGGCGCGTCGACCGGATACGGTCTCGCAGCCCGGATCACCGCCGCATTCGGTGCCGGCGCCGATACGCTCGGTGTCTTCTTCGAACGTCCCGGCACCGACAGCAAGCCGGGCACGGCCGGCTGGTACAACACCGCGGCCTTCCACCGGTTTGCCGCCGACAAAGGGCTGTACGCGAAGGGCATCAATGGCGATGCCTTCTCCGACGAGATCAAGCAGAAGACGATCGATACCATCAAGCGCGATCTCGGCCAGGTCGACCTGGTGATCTACAGCCTCGCCTCGCCGAAACGGACGCACCCGAAGACCGGCGAAGTGTTCAACTCGACGCTGAAGCCGGTTGGCAAGGCGGTCAGCCTGCGCGGCCTCGACACCGACAAGGAAGTGGTCAGGGAGACCATCCTGGAGCCCGCGACGCAAAGCGAGATCGACAACACCGTGGCCGTGATGGGTGGCGAAGACTGGCAGATGTGGATCGACGCGCTACAGGCTGCGGGCGTGCTGGCCGACGGCGCGAAGACAACCGCCTTCACCTACCTGGGCGAGAAGATCACGCACGACATCTACTGGAACGGTTCCATCGGCGCCGCCAAGAAGGACCTGGACCAAAAGGTGCTTGGCCTGCGCGACAAGCTGGCCGCCAGGGGTGGCGACGCGCGCGTCTCGGTGCTGAAGGCCGTGGTCACGCAGGCAAGTTCCGCCATCCCCATGATGCCGCTGTACCTGTCGCTGCTGTTCAAGGTCATGAAGGAACAGGGCACGCATGAAGGCTGCATCGAGCAGGTCTACGGGCTCTACAAGGACAGCCTGTACGGCGATGCGCCGTGCCTGGACCAGGAAGGCCGCCTGCGCGCCGACTACAAGGAACTCGACGCGGAGGTGCAGTCCCGTGTCCAGCAACTCTGGCCCCAGGTCACCAGCGACAACATCTACGCGCTGACGGACTTCACCGGCTACAAGAAGGAATTCCTGCGCCTGTTCGGATTCGAGATGGACGGAGTGGATTACGAGGCCGACGTGAATCCCGACGTGCCAATGCCTGGCCTGGTCTGAGGACTGAAGACTCAGGCCTGAATCACCCGGGGAGCGCCACGCTCCTGCAACAAGGAGCGAAACATGACGATTGTCGGGATGAACCACTTCACGGTACTGACCGCCGCGCTGGAAGACACCGTCCGGTTCTACACCGAGGTGCTTGGCTTCGAAACCGGTGCCCGTCCGCCGTTTGCCTTCCCCGGGGCCTGGCTCTATGCCGCCGGCGCGCCCATCATTCATCTCGTCGCGGTCGATGCACTGCCGGCACCGGCCGCGGGCGTGCTGGATCACATGGCCTTCAGCGCCACGGACCTCCGGCACGTCACCAGCCACCTGCGGCGCCGGGGCATTCCGTTCCACCTCGGTCGGCAGGCGGGCTCCGGCGTCTGGCAGTTGTTCCTGCACGATCCCAACGGCGCGAAGATCGAACTGGATTTCGATCCGCTGGAACCGCAGCCGCYGGAGATGTGATCCGGATCTGGTTACTCCACCTTGATCCCGCCCTTCCTGACCACGCCGGCCCATCTCACCGCTTCATCCTTGATGAATGCCTGGAACTGGTCCGGTGTCCCGCCAACCGGATCGATCCCATATTCGATCAGCCGCGCCTTGATGTCCGGCTGGTGCAACACCGCATCCATTTCGCCCGACAGCTTGTCCAGCACCACCTTTGGCGTCTTTGCCGGCGCCAGCAGCCCGATCCAGCTGCTGGCCGTGACCGCCGGATAGCCCGCCTCCGCCATCGTTGGCACATCGGGCGCAGCCGGCCAGCGCGAGGGACTGGTAATCGCCAGGGCCTTGAGCTTTCCGGCTTTCACCTGCGGCATCATGGTCTGCACGGAATCGAAGATCATCGCCACCTGCCCGGAGAACAGATCGGGCAACGCCGGCGACACGCCCTTGTAAGGCACATGGGTCATCCTCATGCCGACGGCCTGCGAGAACAGCTCGCCGGCCAGGTGCGCGCCGGAGCCGTTGCCGCTGGAGGCAAAGGTCATCTTGTCCGGATGCGCCTTGCCCCAGCTCACCAGTTCCTTCACGCTGCCGGGCGGCAACTGCGCGCTTGAGACCAGCAGCAGCGGGATGCGGCCGATCTGGCTGACGCCGGTCAGGTCCCTGACGGGGTCGAAGCTCATCTTGGGATAGAGGCTGGGATTGATGGAATGGGCGGCCACCACCACCAGCAGCGAGTAACCATCGGGCGCGGACTTGGCCACGTTGTCGGAGCCGATCATGCCGTTGGCGCCGGGGCGGTTTTCCACCACCACGGGCTGGCCCAGGCGTTCGGCCAGCTTCTGCATGACAAGGCGTGTCACCGCGTCGGACACGCCACCCGGCGTGTAGGGCACCACTACGCGCAATGGCTTGGACGGGTAAGGCGCATCGGCGCGTGCCGCGCCGGCGATGCCGCATGCCAGTGCCGCGGCCATCAGGCACGCTGTTAACCGCGGGCCGCGGGGCCGGTTCGTTATCGTGGTTCTTTTCATGTCTCCTCCGTCAGGATGGCATCGGCGCGCCTGGACCTGGCGGCCGACGTTATGCAATGGCAGGCCGGCGTCTACGCCCAGCCTTGCGGCACGGCCAGCGGGAAATCGAGCAGCATCTGCGCGTAGCTCTTGCCCAGCGGATCGGAGCGCAGGCTGGCCACGCCTCCGCCGCCCAGGGCGCGATGCAGCAGGAAGTTGAGGGCGTGCAGGCCCGGCACTTCGAAGCATTCGACTTCGCCTTCAACCAGGTGGGCGAAATACGCGCGCACCGCGGCCGGCGTCAGTTGCTCCCGCAGCAGCGGCAGATAAGCCGGCTGGCGCGCGATCACGCCGATGTTCTCGTCGTCGCCCTTGTCGCCGCTGCGGGCATAGGCCAGCGTGACGAGGGGAACGGTTACGCGTGGCCCTTCGGGCACCGCCAAGTCCGGCCGGGGCGCCAGCGAAGCCGGTACCGACGGCTCACCGACGAGGGCGGCGCAGGCAAGCGTCTCCGCCCGGCCATCCAGTGCGATCTGCATTGGCACTTCCGCCTTGGGCACCAGGAAGGAGAACACCTTGACCACCGGCTGGATATCCACGCGGCCGGCGAAGGACGAGCGGGTGCCCGCGGCCATCGAGGTTCCCGCCGAGGAGCATTCGCGTTGCAGGAAGCGCAGCGCCCTGGCCTGCGCATGGCGCGCGCCGATGCGCAGCACCACTTCGCGGGTCGGCAGCGCGCGCGCATGCGGCCCGTATTGCGATTCGCAGCCGAGCACTTCCACCACGGTATCGCTGTAGTCCACGAAGCCGCTGGCGGCCAGCATGGCGCGGGTGCGGGCAAGCAGCGCGTGTGCCGTGCTGCGGGCCTTGGCGGGTGCGTCGATGCCGCGGATCGCCATCATCAGGCTGATCTGGTAGCCGTCCTGCCAGGTGCCGTTGGCCTTGTAGCTGGCACCGGGCGGGCGGCCACGCGCGCCGTGCACGCGCACCTGGCCGGGAGCCAGCAGTTCGGCGCGCACCATGCGGAAGTCGCAAGTCACGTCGGGCATCAGGTAGTTGCCGGGGTCGCCCACCTCATACAAGACCTGCTCCGCCACGGCGGCGGGATCGACCAGGCCGCCCGTGTGTTCGGGCTTGGTCAGCACAAAGCTGCCGTCCTCCGCGCAGTCGATCACCGGGTAGCCGATGCGGTCCCAGTCCGGCACGCGCTGCCAGTCGGTGAACAGCCCGCCGGTGGCCTGCGCCCCGCACTCGATCACGTGGCCGGCCAGCGTGCCGGCGGCGAGCCGGTCCCAGTCGTTCCATTGCCAGCCGAACTCGTGGGCCAGCGCACCGACCACCACGGCGCTGTCGACGCAGCGGCCGGTGATGACGATATCGGCGCCCGTCGCCAGCGCGCGGGCAATGCCCTGCGCGCCGGTATAGGCGTTGGCCGACATCAGCTCGGCCGGCGGCGCGGCGCCGGTATACAGGTCGGTAAGTCCCGCTGCGCGCCACCCCTCGAAGGCAGGCAGCACATCATCACCGCTGACCACCGCCACCCTGGGCGTGAGCCCTTGCCGCGCGGCGGCTTCCATCAAGGCATCGCGGCAAGCTTGCGGGTTGAGGCCGCCGGCATTGGCGATCACGCAGATGCCTCGTGCCAGGATCTGGCCGAGGTGCGGCGCCATCGCCGCATGGACGAAATCGGTCGCGTAGCCCAGTGCCGCATCCCTGGCGCGGGCACGCGCCAGGATCGACATGGTGGTTTCGGCCAGGTAGTCGTAGACCAGGTATTGCAGGCCGGGGACCTCCAGCAGTTGCGGCGTGGCGATGGCCGAATCGCCCCAGAAGCCGGAAGCGCCGCCGATGCGAATGGTGCGTGCCGGGTTCGATGTTGCGGGGGCGGCGCTCATGCCCTGGACTCCGTCGCGCCGCCCTCGGGCTCCGCTTCGACGCGCGCCAGCAAGGCACCGGCCCGAGCCTGGCCACCTTCGCGGGCGTGCAGTTCCGCCACCACACCGTCAAATGGCGCGACGATGGCATGCTCCATCTTCATCGCCTCCAGCACCACCAGCACCTGGCCGGCCCGCACCGGCTCGCCGGCCACCGTCTTCACCGCCACGATGCGTGCGGCCAGCGGCGCCAGCAACTCGCCGGCGCTTTCGGCGCCGGCCGCCTCGCGCTTCTTCCGGCGCGGGTCCAGGCGCGCGAAGCGCCATGCGCGGCCGGCGCTGAACAGGTGCACGGCGTCGCCTTCGGTGGCGAATACCAGCGGCAGCGCGGCACCATTGCACTCGACCAGCGCACTGCCCTGCTCCGCATCGGCGCGCAGCACGCGCGCCCGGACGATCTCCGCGGCCGTGCCGCCGCCTTCGCACACGGCTGCCTCCCAGCCGTCGGCCACAGCGCGCAGATCCACGCGCCATTGGCGCTCCCCGGCGCGCAGGCCAAGGCTGCTGCCGTGCGCCACCAGTTCCGGGCGTGCCGTTGCCACCAGCACGCCGCAGGCGGCCAGCGCCGCGCAGGCCACCTGCGTCGCGGCGGGCTGCGCCGCGCACAGCGCGGACTGCATATGCGCGTCGACAAAGCCGGTATGCACCTCGCTGGCGGCGAAGGCTTCGTGTGCCAGGCAGTCGGCCAGGAAGCCCTGGTTGCTGGCCACGCCCAGCAGCACGGTCTGCTCCACCGCGCGCAGCAGCTTGCGGCGTGCTTCTTCGCGGGTGGCGCCGTGGGCGACCAGCTTGGCCACCATCGAATCGTAGTGAACGGGGATTTCGCCGCCTTCCTGCAACGCGTGGTCGACCCGCACATCGTGCCCGGCGCCCGGCGCGCGCCAGCGCAGCACCGGCCCGCCCTGCGGCAGGAAGCCTGCGGCCACGTCCTCGGCGGTCAGCCTGACCTCGATGGCGTGGCCGCTTAGCGCCACCTGGTCCTGCGTGACCGGCAACGGCTCGCCGGCGGCCACGCGCAACTGCCATTCGACCAGGTCGAAACCGGTGATGGCTTCGGTCACCGCATGCTCCACCTGCAGGCGGGTGTTCATTTCCATGAAGTAGAAATTGCCCTCGCCATCGAGCAGGAACTCCATGGTGCCGGCGCCGACGTAGCCGATGGCCTGGGCGGCGCGCACTGCGGCTTCGCCCATGCGGGCGCGCAGCGCCGGCGATACCGCTGGCG
>NZ_JBFTSG010000061.1:0-59963 GCF_056399885.1 Cupriavidus sp. 01L45
GATCAGGCGGATGCCGGCGGGGGCGAAGATGTCCATGGCGTCCATGAAGGCCGACCCCATGATGCCGAACATGTCGGTCACGCCGTTGGCGGCAAGGGTCTCGACGAAGGCTTCCGAGGGGGTCATGGCCTGCGGGCCGGCGGTGGCGGGCGCAGCGCTCGCGTTGAGGACTTCAGGGAGGTGTTCGCTCATGGTGTGTCTCCAGTCTATGTATCAAAACGGGACTATTTGTACCGAAAAGTTCTTGTTGGCTGAAATGTAGGGTGCGGTTCGTCGAAGGTCAATAGGTAGTTACAATAAACGGGATGATTTGTACCTAAAATTGAAACTGCTCTATGATGACTCAAAGGCAGCACCGCGCGTGCGCATGCGCGCCACTGCCGTGACATGGCGCAGAGGAGACAGATGTGACGGATTTCGCGACAGACCCGATGACGGATGGACTGATGGATAGCGCGACGGATTTAGCAGTGGGCAAGCCGGACAGGATGGTCTCGGTGCGCAGCCTGTTTGGCATCGATTCCGGCCTGATGGTGCCGGCCTTCAGCGAGCGCGACGATCACGTCCCGGAAATCGACCAGGCCTACCGCTTCAACCCGGAAGTGACGCTGGCGATCCTGGCGGGATTCACCCGCGACCGCCGCGTGATGGTGCAGGGCATGCACGGCACCGGCAAGTCGACCCATATCGAACAGGTGGCGGCCCGGCTCAACTGGCCGTGCGTGCGGGTGAATCTCGACGGCCATATCAGCCGGCTCGACCTGGTCGGCAAGGACGCCATCGTGGTGCGCGACGGCCGCCAGATCACGGAATTCCAGGAAGGTATCGTGCCTTGGGCGCTGCAGCGTCCGGTGGCGCTGATCTTTGACGAATACGATGCGGGGCGCCCGGATGTGATGTTTGTGATCCAGCGCATGCTGGAGCGCGACGGCAAGTTCACACTGCTGGACCAGAACCGCGTGATCCACCCCCATCCCGCCTTCCGCCTGTTCGCCACCACCAACACCGTGGGACTGGGCAACCTGAACGGCCTGTATCACGGCACCCAGATGCTGAACCACGCGCAGATGGACCGCTGGAACGTGGTGGCAACGCTCAACTACCTGCCGCGCGCGGAGGAGGCCGGCATCGTGCTCGCCCGCGTGCCGGAACTGGCCGGCGATGCCGGGCGCGCGCTGATCGAATCGATGGTCAGCGTGGCCGAACTCACGCGCAAGGGCTTTGCCACCGGCGACCTGTCCACGCTGATGTCGCCGCGCACGGTGATCAGCTGGGCGGAGAACTGCCAGATCTTCCGCGACCCGGCGCTGGCCTTCCGGCTGAGTTTCCTGAACAAATGCGATGACGCCGAGCGCCCCATCGTGGCCGAGTACTTCCAGCGCTGCTTTGGCCGGGAGCTGGAGGCGGCGCCCGACGGCGCGCCGGAGCCGCGCTGATGATCACGGACCGGCAGGCTGCCCGCCGCAGCCAGCAGCGCGAGGCGCTATGCGCGGCGGCCGTGCGCGCCCTCACCGGCGATGCCGCGCTGCACTATCGCGACGGCCGCCTGTGCCGCCACCTGCGGCCGCTGCCGCTGCATGCGCCGCATCTGCGCACCCGGGCGGAGGACGATTTCATCTCCCAGCGCGGCGCGGCGGACGGCGCGGCCTTGCGCATCGCGCACTCCGATGCCGATCTGCACCGGCATTCATGTCCCGCCGATCCCATCGAGCGGCTGGTGTTCGAGCTGCTGGAACAGTTGCGCTGCGAATCGCTGCTGCCCGCCGGCATGCCCGGCCTGGCGCAGAACCTGCGCCACCGTTTCGAGGACTGGTCCCGCGCTTTCTACCGCGCGGGCCTGGCCGAAAGCCATCTGGGCATCCTGCTGTACACGGTGGCGCAGATCGCGTGGTCGCGCCTGTCCGGCTGGCCCGTGCTGGAAGACACCGAGGACCTGATCGAAGCCACGCGCGCGGCTATCGTGCCGGTGCTGGGCGTGTCGCTTGCCGGCTTGCGCCGGCATCGCGCGGAGCAGGGCGCGTTCGCCGTGCACGCGCTGGAGATGGCGAGGCTGGTTGGCGAGATGCTGCAGGCGGAGCGCGCTGGCCGGGCACAGGACGATGCCGGCGATCAGGAGGACGAGGAAGCCGCCCGCGTGGCGTTCTCGCTGGCGCTCGGTTTCGAGGACGACGAGTACGAGGCAATGGCGGTCGCGGCCACCGGCAACAGCCGTGTGCTGCATGGTTCGGAGCAGGGCTACCGCGCCTACACCACGCGTTATGACCGCGAGATATCGCCGGGATCGCTGGTCCGCAAGGCGCTGCTGGCCGAGTACCGCGAACGCCTCGACCGGCGCATCGCCGAACAGGGCATCAACGTGGCGCGGCTGGCGCGCGCGCTGGCGGCATCGCTTGCCGTGCCGCAGCGCGACGGCTGGTCCTTCGGCGAAGAGGAAGGCCGCATCGACGGCCGCCGGCTCGCGCAACTGGTCAGTTCGCCGGCCGAGCGCCGGCTGTTCCGGCAGGAGCGGCACAAGCTGCAGGCGGACTGCGCGGTGAGCTTCCTGATCGATTGCTCGGGCTCGATGAAAGCGCACATCGAACGGGTCGCGACGATGGTCGACATCCTCGCGCGCGCGCTCGACCAGGCCGGCGTCGCCAGCGAGGTGCTGGGCTTCACCACCGGGGCGTGGAACGGCGGCCGCGCCCGGCTCGACTGGCTGGCCCGAGGCCGGCCAGCGCATCCGGGCCGGCTGAACGAAACCTGCCATATGGTGTTCAAGGATGCCGCCACAAACTGGCGGCGCGCACGCACCGATATCGCCGCGCTGCTCAAGGCCGATCTGTTCCGCGAAGGCGTGGACGGCGAGGCCGTCGACTGGGCCTGCGCGCGGCTGCTCGCCCGGGCGGAGTCCCGGCGGATACTGATCGTGATATCCGACGGCAGCCCGATGGACACGGCAACGGGGCAGGCCAACGATGCCTTTTACCTGGACAACCACCTGAAGGAAGTGGTGGCGCGGCATGAGACGCTGCGGGATGTGGAGGTACTGGGGCTTGGGGTGGGGCTGGACCTGAGTCCTTACTACCGGCGCTGCCTGGCGCTGGACTTGTCGGTGCCGCCGGATATGCCGGTGTTCGCGGAGATTGTGCGGTGGATCGGGGGGAGGCGGTGAGCATCCCTCTCACCGCCGCCGGACCATTCATTGCATTCATTGCATATGTAGCTCAGGTAACGTCCGGGCTTGCATCGATAGCCAAACCCGGCTCTGTACGCTGGCGGGAGGGTCCCCTTAATTCGACTTCACAGCCGGCGGTGGCGTCCATTTGCCGGTCAGCGCGGCCGCCTCCGGCCAATAGGCTCGCACATACAACGAAAAATCCTCGCTTTTCGGTGCTGGCAACCAGTTGCTCTCCTTGTCGGCGCCTGGCGAATCAGCCTGGACATAGAGCGTCAGAGAGCCGTCGGCGTTGTACTTCAGGTTCTTGTTCTTCGTACCGATCGAGTAGCGCTTCAGTGCATTTTCGGAGAAGAAATGATGCTGATTGTAGAGGGTGAGCGACCAGAAGCCCTTTACCGGCGGCTCGGCGCCTTTGGCGAAGGTAACGGTGTACTTGTTGGCACCGTTCAGGCGACCACCGGCGGCATCGAGATCCTGATAGAAGTACTTGGTCTCGTTCTGCTTATTGACGAAGATATTGGACTTGGCCGCCGCGGTGCGGCTGAAATAGTCGGTGCCGAAGCTCGCGCCATTGCTGATGGTGCTCCAGTGATCGGGCAATTGCAGGCCGTAGTTGCGGAACTGGAAGAGCGGGTCCACGATCTCGCTGTCCGCCTGTGCGGATGCCTTGATCAGCACGTCCTTGATATGGGGATCCTTGGCCGCGGCTTCCGCGAGCGCGAGGGCTTCGGCGTATCGGGCTTGTTCGCCCGGGAGCGGCCGCGCGTCCTTCAACACCACCGGCAGCGTGTCCCAGAACTTTTCCGGCACCACCCATTTGGTTTCCGCGTCGCCCGTGCTCTGGCTGGGGAATTTCGGCAGCGTCGCCCAGTCCCGGACCTGCATCTTGCCGGTGTACTCGGCAAGCGGATAGAGATTCACGCCGGCAAGGGAGGCCTGCACCGCCTGCTTGTCGGCGGCGGCATCGTCCTGAAACACGCGTGGGATAAACACCCCGGTATTGCTCCTGGCGCGGAACACCTTGGTAATCCCCTTCGGCACCGTGCCTTTCCAGTCGGGCCCGACCAGCAGGTAGAAGCCCGGCTTGGTACCGTACATCTTGCCGAACTCGGCGAAGCTGTCGGTGCGCAGGTCCACTACCTGGTAGACCCAGAACCGCTTGCCGAAGTCCGGCACCTGCACGACAACGGGGCTCTGGTCGAGTGCCAGCACGCTGAAGCCATAGACCACGTCCTGGTTGGGGCAGGCCACCAGGCGCTCGTCGGGCGCGATGTAGTCCGTCAGCATCGACAAGCGGTTGGATGGCGCGATCGGCACGGTACCGCCCATCAACCCGGGTTCGGGGAGGTCCTTGAATGCCAGGCGGCGGTTGTAGATATTGGTCATCGGCCACGCCCAGAAATAAATATTCCTGGCGGCCATCTGCAGATAGGCATCGGTCATCTTCGTGCCCGGTACCGGCCCGGCCACCTCGGCCGAAGCGCCTTGCGTCGGCTGCGCCTCGGCGTGGACCGCGTCCGCGGCCACCAACGCCAGCACCATCGAGAGGAGTGAAGAGGACAATTTTGTGCGCAACAGGCTATTCATTTGATGTGACCTCAAGGGAATCAGGTTGCCAGGCCGGAGGACAGCGCGGTGCCGAGCCCGTGCAGGCCAGCAGCACGCACGCCCCTCCCGCAACCGTCGACAGTTATCGCACCAGCCGGATTGGGGCAGGGAACCACTCGCCTCGCTGAACGTCCTCCTTTGGGACATAGGTGCGGAAGTTCAGCGAGAAGCCCTTGCCCTGCGGCGTGGGCAGCCAGTTGCTTTGCGGCACGTTGGCGGGCCGCGCCGGTGCCAGCCAGATGCTGGTACTTCCATCCGCATTGGCTTTCAGATGAGACACGTTGTTCAGGTTATAGCGATTGATCGGATTGGGCGCTACGCGATAATCCGGCACGCTGTACAGCGTCACGGACCAGAAGCCATTGACGTGCGTATCCGGCTTTTCGCCTTTCGGGAACCGGATTTCGTAGGTCTTGCTGCCGTCGAGCGGTTGCTTGTCGCTGTCGGTCTGACCGATAAAATAGATGGCCTCGCTGATTGCATTGGCCCACAGTCCACCATAGTTGATGATGTCGCGCGCCATGATGTCATTGCCGAACGTCCCGGCCACGTACGTCACCGACCATCCGCCTTTCTGGGTGCCGAATCCCTTGGCGCCCGCCAGGAATGCCGGGATCGCCCTAGTCTTGACGACTTCGTCCACCCGTTTGCGCGCGGTGTCATTTCCCGTCATATAGCTGGCCACATTGAGGGCCAGGGCCTGGTACTCGGGCGCCTTCGGCATGACATCGGGATAGGTGGCCAGTACTTCAGCTACGTTGTCGAAGATCGCCGCGCCAATCGGGGCGGCCGGTGTAAAGGCCGGCACCGGGTGCGGCGGATCGATACTGATGCCAGCGGGAACGTCCAGCGTGAACTGATTCTGCAGCCGCCTGGCGGTCGCAGGCGTACCCTTGAGCTCCACGCGCGCCAGCATCTTTGCCTTGGCCGACGGCAATTCGATCCTGACCGCCCCTGCCGGCACCGGGGGATTGGTCCCCTTGATCACCAGTGCGAACTTGCCATACGGGTGATTCGGATACGTCCGCTCGTTGATATTGGCAATGACTTCGCCCCATCCGTCGAGTAATTGGGCCGTGTAATAGCGCCCCTTGACCTGTGGCACGTTCAGGATGACGGCATGATCCTTGTCCGCGGCGAGCCAGGCCTCCAGATAGGCTACATCCATGTTTGGATTCACAAATTCGGCGGAGCCGAGGGGGTTGTACTTGATCTTGTTGTAGCCAACCTTCTCGACGTTGATATCGTAGTTCTCCTGCTGCAGCACCAGATAGCGCCCGTACAAGTAGGTCCATGCCGCAACGATCTGGTCATCGGAGGGGGCCGATACGCTCGCCGTCGCGCTGTTCGCGGTAGCGCTCTTGCCAGGCGAACTGCAGGCCGTCATGCCCAGGCTTATGAAGCCTGCTGCGATTGAGGTAAAAATCCAATTGGGAGCGCGCATGGTGTTTGTTCTTTCGTTCCGGTTCTTTTGGGTTGTTTTGTGGCGTATCCGCAGCGAAGACGCGGGCCTCCCACTATGGCCGAGGACGGAGGTGGGGAGAACCAAGAAATTTTTCGGGCGATTTAAGTCTTTTCGTTTGCAGGTCGGCCACCCCATCCGCCGCACGCTTGCGCGCGCTCGTGATATTTCCAGCTTCCTGTAGCCGGAGATGGAAGTTCAAGGTTCACGATCCCGAACCAGCGGGTCTACACTACAAAAATCAGTTAGCCTGATGCGGGTACATCCATGAGCGCCGACGCGCATGACCACTCCGAGCTGTCGCCGATCCAACTGCGGGTGCGCGCGCTCGAGACGATTCTGACCGAGAAGGGCTACGTCGACCCTGCTGTCCTCGACCTTATTGTCGAGCGATACCAGACCAAGATTGGCCCTCACATCGGAGCTCGAGGGGTCGCCCGGGCCTGGCTCGATCCAGAGTTCAAGGCCGTGCTGCTGGCGGATGCGACAAGAGCGATCACCGCGCTCGGCGTCGTCAGCCAAGTGGGCGACCATCTGATCGCGGTGGAGAACACGCCCGGGCATCACAACATGGTCGTCTGCACGCTGTGCTCGTGCTACCCATGGGACGTGCTCGGGCTGCCTCCGGTCTGGTACAAGTCGGCCGCCTATCGCTCGCGTGCTGTGTCAGATCCGCGCGGCGTGCTGGCCGACTTCGGTGTCATACTGCCGGAAGCCACGCAGATCCGTGTCTGGGACTCGACCGCGGAGACCCGCTTCCTCGTGGTACCACCGCGCCCCGCCGGCACCGAAGGCTGGCCCGAGGAACGCCTGATGCGGCTCATCACTCGTGACTGCATGATAGGCACCGGCCTGCCCCTGCGCCCCGAGGAGATATCGCCATGAACGGCGTTCACGACATGGGCGGCATGCACGGCTTCGGCAAAGTGCATCCCGAGGCTGACGAACCTCCGTTCCACGCACAGTGGGAGGAGCGGGTGCTGGCCATGCAGCGGGCCATGCGTTTCACGCGCGCCTGGAACATCGACATGTCTCGCGACGCGCAGGAGCGGCTGCCTGCCGCGGTCTACCTGTCTGTGTCCTACTACGAAAGATGGGCATTGGGAATCGAGCGCAATGCGGTCGAGCGAGGACTGATCGGCGCCGATGAAATCGCCGCAGGGCATGCCATGCATCCGGGCAAGCCCCTCGAACGGGTCATGACGACGAACGACATCGGGCACGCATTCACCCGAGGCACCTTCTGTCGCCCGCCCAAGCGGCCGGCCAGGTTCAAACCGGGCGAGCGAGTGCGCACGAAGAACATCAACCCGCCCACGCACACGCGCTTGCCGCGGTACGCGCGCGGCCGTGAAGGAACGATCGAGGCAATCCGGGGTTGCCACGTTTTTCCGGACTCCGTCGTGGCCGGTGCGGGAGAAGACCCGCAGTGGCTCTACACCGTCGTCTTCGAAGGCCGCGAGCTCTGGGGAGCGGAGACCGACGCCACGCTCACCGTCTCGATCGAGGCATTCGAGCCCTACCTCGAACCAGCATGAAATGAAGGTCGATCCAGTCGCAGTGCGTGATGCCGCCGAGGCCCTACCGGGCGTTCCCCGTGACAACGAAGGCCCGGTGTTCCGCGAACCGTGGGAGGCGCAGGTTTTTTCTCTGGCATTGGTCTTGCACCAGCGGGGCCTCTACACCTGGCGTGAATGGGCTGCAGCGCTGGCAGAAGAGATCAGGCGCGCACAGCTTGCCGGCGATCCGGATACGGGCGAGACCTACTACCTGCACTGGCTCGCCACGCTCGAGCGCCTGGTGGCAAGCAAAGGCGTCGCGAGCCTGGAGACGCAGGCGCGCTATCGCAAAGCGTGGCACTACGCGGCGCGTCGCACGCCTCACGGCAAGCCTGTTGAACTCTCGCTTGGCGATTTCCCGGAAAACGGGGATTTGTGAGTCGATGTCCATTGCGCGCCGGCTCTCCGGCAGTGGAACCGTCTTGTCGATCTACCGTCCGGTACGCATGGCGGCGCCAACATTAATCTCAACGGCGCGATCTTCGACGCGTTCGACTTCTCGTTCGCGTCCCTCTGAACCGGAGAAGCAAAGTGCCAAACGTAACGTCCGACGGTGTTTCGATCCACTACGCGGTCAAGGGCCAAGGTTCGCCCGTGCTTCTTCTGGCGGGGCTTGCGGGAGTGGGCGCATCTTGGGGCCCACAGATCGATCTGTTCGCCGAGCACCACCAAGTGATCGTACCCGATCACCGCGGCACCGGCGCGTCCGAGCACACCGCACGCGCCATGACGATGACACAACACGCGCTGGACATGGCGCGGGTCATCGAGGCGGTCGGGTGCGGGCCGGTCCACGCGCTCGGCTCCTCGACCGGCGGCGCCATCGCGCAATTGCTGTCGATCCATCACCGCGAACTATTACGCAGCGCGACAATTGTCTCTTCGATTGCACGCGCGGACGCGTTCTACCGTCGCCAGTTCGACATGCGGCGACGCATGTTGACCGATTCCGGCCTGCGCGCGTCCACCGAGGCCAACGCACTATTCCTCTTCGATCCGAAATTCATGCGCGAGCACCCGGAGCAGGTGCAGGCGTGGGTGAACGCTACAGCGGCCGGCACATTCGAGCGGGAGATCAGCTTTGCCCGGATCGACATGATCGTGGGGCACGACGCCTTCGATGATCTTCCGTCGATCGCGACGCCGACGCTGGTGCTGGTGGGCGAGCGCGACTTCTGCGCCCCGCCGTACTTCTCCGCGGAGCTTGCAGAGCGGATTCCGGGAGCCGAGTTTGCCATCCTGGACGGTGGTCATTTCATCTTCCTGGAGAAGCCCGAACTACTGCACKACACTGTTGAGGCCTTCATCGCCAGGCACGAACGATGATCAGCTCGGCACTCTGACGGAAGGCGGGCGCCTCCCGCTAGAGTGCCGGTGCGAGCTGGCCGTAGTCCGGCCGCAGGCATTCGCTGTGCATTTCCCATGCTACGCAAAACGCTGCGGGATCCTGGCGCCGAAGTCAGAAAACATCTGGGCTATGCCGCAGCTGGAGTTTTTGACTCGTGGAATTGATCGACCAAAAAATCAATGAACGCTCTGGCACGCGCCGTTTGATTGCGCCGATTCGAGTAGTAGACAAACAGGTCCGCCGACGGGAGGACAAAGTCCGGCAGCACAACCCTCAGCCTGCCACTCTCGAGATACTTCGCCAGATCCCACTCCGAACGGATAAGGATGCCGTGGCCATCAAGTGCCCAGCCGAGGACGATATCGCCATCGTTGCTCGACAGCACCCCATCAACTTTGACGATCTCGGTTTGCTCATGGTGCGTAAACCGCCAGATACCGTATGCATCATCGTTCTGCCGATGGATGATGCAGCGATGGTCGGCGAGATCGGCAAGGCTAGCCGGGGTGCCATATCTCTCGAGATAGACCGGTGAGGCGCACAGAAACCGTCGGTTCGACATGATGCGTCGCGCGTTGAGCCGTTTGTCAGGCAGCGAGCCGAAACGAATGGCCAGATCGAAGCTACTCTCGACGAGGTCGATTGGCCTGTCGGTGACGTCCAGTTGCACTGTGACAAGGGGATAACGCCTGGCGAACTCGGAGACGAGCGGTGCAATGGTCGTGCGGCCGAAACCAAGGGTTGCATTCACGCGAAGTATCCCGCGCGGCACGGCACTGCTGCTCGACACTTCATTTTCCATCTCTCGGACCTGGGCAAGTATCCGCGTCGCATGGAGGAGGTAGGTCTCGCCTTCATTTGTCAGGCTGATGCTGCGGGTTGTGCGGTTGACTAGCCGTACACCCAGCCGGTCTTCCATCTGGGCAAGCCGCTTGGTGGCCGCCGGCGGCGTCAGGTCAAGCGCCCGCGCGGCAGCCGAAAGATTGCCATGGCGGGCGATAAGCACGAAGAACTCCAGTTCGGAAGCGAGATTGGTCTTCACTCAAAGTGAATAATCAAATGACTTGTGGTGAATTTTAAGACACCTTCCCGCACCTATGCTAGTGGCTCACATAGCTTATGCATCCGCCGAACCGGGTGCCTTAGGAGACACATCATGAAAATCGTCGATATTCGCGAAAAAACGTTGCCGATCAACTCGCCGATTCGTAACGCTTACATCGACTTCAGCAAGATGACCCTCAGTCTGGTCGCCGTCATCACTGACGTCATCCGCGACGGCAAGCCGGTGGTGGGCTACGGCTTCAACTCCAATGGCCGCTATGGCCAGGGGAAGCTGATGCGCGAGCGCTTCATCCCGCGCGTGCTGGAGGCGGCAACCGAATCCCTGCTTGACGCAAGCGGCAACAACTTCGATCCGCACAAGATCTGGGACACCATGTTCACCAATGAGAAGCCGGGCGGGCACGGCGAACGCTCGGTCGCCATCGGCACCATCGACATGGCCGTCTGGGACGCGGTAGCCAAGATCGAGGGCAAGCCCTTGTTTCAATTGCTGGCCGACCGCTATGGCAACGGTACGCCCGATCGCAAGGTGTTCGTCTACGCCGCGGGCGGCTACTACTACCCCGGCCAGGACCACAACAAGCTCAAGGACGAAATGCGCAGCTACATCGACCGCGGCTATACCGTGGTCAAGAAGAAGATTGGCGGCGCGACGCTTGACGAGGACCTGCGGCGAATCGACTCGATCCTGAGCGTGCTTCAGGATGGTCAAAAGCTCGCGGTGGATGCCAACGGCCGCTTCGACCTGGACACTGCGGTTCAATATGCCAAGGCGCTGTCACAGTACGACCTGTTCTGGTACGAGGAACCGGGCGACCCTCTGGATTTCGAGTTGCAGGCGACGCTGCGCAATTACTACACCAATCCGATGGCCACCGGCGAGGACCTGTTCTCGATGCAGGATGCCCGCAACCTGATTCGCTATGGCGGCATGCGCCCCGACCGCGACTGGTTGCAGTTCGACTGCGCGCTGAGCTACGGCTTGGTCGAATACCTGCGGACCCTCGACATGCTCAAGGAACACGGCTGGTCGGCGAGCCGTTGCATTCCGCATGGCGGTCACCAGATGTCGCTGAATATTGCCGCCGGCCTTGGCCTGGGCGGCAACGAGAGCTACCCGGATCTGTTCCAGCCTTTCGGTGGTTTCCCCGATGGGGTCAAGGTTGACAAGGGTTACGTCACGATGCCCGATCTGCCTGGTATCGGCTTCGAAGGCAAGTCCGACCTCTATAGCGTCATGCAGGAACTGTCGTCTTGAACGCGTAGTTGCAACGGCCATACGGCCATACGGCCATACGGCCATACGGCCATACAAGAGGAGACAAAGATGCTAAAACAGCGCGCGGTTGCCCGCAGTGCAGTATTGATACTAGTCTGCGGCGCTATTGCCGCCCCTACGTCCGCGCTCGCGGAGTATCCGGAGAAGCCCGTCACACTAGTCGTACCATTCGTAGCCGGTGGTCCCAGCGACAAGATTGCGCGCGATGTCGCGGAAGCCTTGCGCAAGTCATTGGGCCAACCGGTGTTGGTGGAGAACACAGCGGGCGCGGGCGGAACCATAGGCACCGCACGCGTGGCGCGCGCCAACCCCGACGGTTACACCCTTCTGGTGCACCACATCGGGCTGGCGACCGCGCCGTCCTTGTACAAGAAACTGGGCTACAAGACGGGGGATCTGGAGTTCCTGGGCCTGATCAACGAAGCGCCCTCAACGCTCATCGGCAAACCTGGTCTGGCCCCGAACACACTTGCCGAGCTTCGCAAAACCATTGCGGACAGTGGGGGCAAGCTCAACCTCGCCAATGCCGGCGTTGGATCGGCATCGCATTTGTGTGGCCTTATGCTGCAGAATGCCCTGAAGAGCAACATGACATTTGTGCCATATAAGGGCACCGCGCCGGCTATGTCCGATCTGATGGGCGGACAGGTCGACCTGATGTGCGAGCAAGCGACCAACAGCACGCCGCAGATCGAGGCAAAGAAAGTCAAGGCTTACGGCGTAAGTAGTCTGCAGCGCTCCACGGTACCTGCCTTGGCAAGCATCCCGACACTCAGCGAAAGTGGCTTGCCGGGTTTCAATTTCACGGTGTGGCACGGCCTCTATGCTCCACACGGAACGCCGCCCGCGGTGCTGAACAAAATTAACGCAGCTCTGCGCACTGCGCTGAAGGATCCGGCCCTCATCAAGCGGGAGGAGGGGCTAGGCATCACAGTGATCAGCGACGCGCGGCTATCCCCGTCCGGGCACAAGAAGTTCTTTGACAGCGAGGCCAATCGCTGGTCGAAGATCATCAAGGATGCGGGCATTCAGCCGGAGTGAGAAAACCTCCATGTCGTACAGCCTTCTTAAGGTGGCGGCGGGTAACAATATCGCAATCGATYCGGTGCAGTAAAAATCCCGTGACTCATAAATTGTGCTTCGTTAGGCGCATGATGCTTTTCGTCCCTCGAAAGTCGCCAAAGATGCAAGGTGATTTAGGGTACGCAAGGGCAAGCGGCGCCCTGCAGAGTGGATCCTGTGCAACGCTCGCTGAACCAATCAAGCGAGGGCCCTTTGACCGTGAGTGGATTCGCGACTACACTCGCCGCGTAGTGTTTCCGGAACTGGGTCATCCGGGAAAAAAAAGAAAAGGAGCGCGAGCATGGGCCACAGAAGCCCGGCGGTGCGATATAGCCGAAAACATTGGCTATTTCGGGAGTTGGGGGTAGCCACGCGGTGCGGTGGCTGGGGTCGACACGCTCGGCTCGGGGGCGGCTTTACGCTCATCGAGTTAATGATCGCCGTGGCAATCATCGGCATCCTCGCGGCCATTGCCTATCCCTCCTATATCCAATTCGTAGTGCGCTCCAATCGCGCAGCGGCGGAGTCGTTCCTGCTGGAAGTCGCCAGCATGCAGGAGCGCTTCCTGGTGGACAACCGGGTCTATGCCACCACCCTGGCCGCACTCGGCTATGCGAGTCCGCCCGGCACAGTTTCCCCCAATTACCAGATTACCGTCACTGCGGTCGCAGGTCCGCCACTTGGATATGTCCTGACGGCGACGCCGCAGGGTACCCAGGCCACGAACGACGCGGCATGTGGAACGTTGACGCTGTCGAGTACCGGGGACAAGAGCGTCTCCGGTACGGGTTCGACTTGCTGGAAGTAGCCCATGCGAAATACTCATGCATCGAATATATCCGGCGCCGCAGCGGAACGCGGATTCACGCTAATAGAATTGCTGGTAACGCTGACAGTGCTTTCCATCATCGCGTTTGCTGCGGCCCCGTCGTTCTCAAGCCTGATCGCGACACAACGCGCACGCAACGCCTCGCTGGATCTTTCCGCCGCGCTGACATTGACGCGTAGCGAGGCCGTCAAGCGCAACAGCAGTGTCACCATGGCCGCCTCCGGCGCTTGGGCCGGGGGGTGGGCCGTAACCGCCGGGACCGAAAAGGTGCGCAGTTTTGGTCCATATGACGGTATTTCGATCACTGCCAGCGCGGGTAACTCCCTGGCGGTCGGTAACGACGGCAGGCCTACTGCCGGCAGCCTGACGTTCCAGGTGGCGCCGTCGGTATCACCTCAGGCGAGCTCGACGATCTGCGTACAGGTGAGCGGAACCGGCCGCGTTGCACTGGTATCCGGAGCATGTACGTGAACTCGCGCTCCCCCCATGCGCGCAATCGCTTGCGCCGGTCCTCGCAGCGTGGCGCCACGCTCATTGAGGTCCTGATATCGGTCGTGATCCTGCTGGTGGCGCTGCTGGGCACCGCAGGTCTGATTGCCCGCTCCGGCCAATCGGAAATGGAAGCCTATCAGCGTGTGCAGGCGCTGACATTGCTGCAGGACATGGCCGCCCGGCTCAACGCTAACCGTCAGGCCGCGGCCTGCTATGCCAGTGGCGCCACCATTACCACGGCGGGCAGCACTACCGTTCCCGCTCCAGCTTGCACCGTCGGTACCGCCGCGCAGCAATCCATCACGAATGCCGACCTGGCAGCCTGGGGGGCAGCATTGCTTGGCAGCGCGGAGAACAATGGCGGAAAGACGGTAGGCGCCATGATTGGTGCGCTCGGTTGTATCGAAGCCCTCGATGCTACAAACCAGATCTACCGCATCACGGTAGCCTGGCAGGGCCTCGCAAAGACGACCGCGCCGGCGCTGCCATGCGGCAACGGACAATTCGGCAATGACAGCTATCGCCGCGCGGTAAGCATTCAGGTACGCATTGGAGTTCTCTCGTGAATCGGCAGCGCAATGCGAAGCGCCACCGGCAGGGCGGCATGTCCCTGATCGAATTGATGGTCGGGATGACGCTTGGGCTACTGCTCTTGACTGCCCTGGGGAGTTTGTATTTTTCCACCACGCGGTCGCGCTCTGAGTTTTCCAATAGTGCGGAGCAGGTGGAAAACGGGCGCTATGTGGTGGACACGGTAGGTCGTGAAATCGAGCTTGCCGGCTTTTTCGGTGCCGCCAGCGTAGCCAGCGGCGCAACCGTGGCAAGCCCCGCCCTGTGCGCTACATCACCGGGCGCACTGGGTTTCGTCAACTCACCGGCGACGATGCCTCTCGGCCTTCAGGGCTACGCTCCTGGTACGGTGGCGCCATGCCTGCCGAACCTGGCTCCGGCATCGGAAATACTTGTGATAAGGCGTGTGTCGACGACGCCGGTGGCGGCGGCGACCGTCGGGCAGTCCTATATGCAGGTATCGTACTGTTCCACCGACGCCACATCGTTCGTGTTTGGCGCCAGCGCTCCGGCCTTCACCATGCGCACCAAGGCATGCGACCCGGCCGTTACCGCGGAGTTGCGCCCGGCTGTAGTCCGCATTTTTTATCTTGCAGCTTGCGATGTGTGTTCCGGCGCTGGCGACGGCGTGCCGACGCTGAAGATGGCGGAGTTGTCCGGCGGTGCCTTCCAGGTCAACTCGGTGGCGCAAGGCATTCAGGATATGCACTTGTCCTACGGTGTGGATCTCGACAACAACGGCTCCGCAGACTGCTATGTCAGCGACCCCGGTGTGAACAACAGCGCCATTTGCACCTCGGTACCCGCATACGACTGGACGACTGCCCTCACCAACTGGCAGAACGTCACGTCTGTCAGCATTAGCGTCCTTGCCCGCACGCAGCGGACCTCGCTTGGCTGGACAGACAGCCGCACCTATGATCTCGGACGGGCCACTGTCAGTGGCCCGTTCAACGACGGCTACAAACGTCATGTCTACGCCCGCGTGGCAAGGCTGGCCAATGTGGCGGGCCGCCGGGAGTAAGTCATGCTAATCGCACAGCGCCGGCAGTCCGGCGCCACCCTGATCGTTACGCTAATTTTCCTGGTGATCTTCCTGCTGATGACGATATCGCTGGTTGGCTCCAGTGTCGTCAATGTGAAGGTCGCCGCTAATCAGCAGCACGGAGTGGAGGCGCAGAATGCCGCGCAGCAAGGCATCGAGCAAGTCATTAGCAAGGACTTCACCGCCAACCCGGCGGCAGCCGCGGCCAGCGTCCCGGTCGATGTGAACGGCGACGGTAGCGCTGACTATACGGCGCAGGTCGCGGCGCCGGTGTGCCAGACCAGCAAGCCGGTAAGGAATACGGACCTGGATACGTCCAATACCGACGACGTCTCCTGTTTCGTTGGCAATGGTAACCAGGACACCGGGATATTGACGGCATCCGGAGGCGGCGGCGGAAATTCACTGTGCAACGCCACGCAATGGGACGTAAAGGCCAGCGTCAGCGATAGCGCCGCCACAGCCACCAACACCACCTTGCACCAGGGTATCTCAGTACGCGTGCCGGTCGGCACGGCATGCCCGTAAGTTTGCGGTCACGATTCAGTTTCCGATTGCTTCACCTCCGCACCTCAGGACTCACAATGCGTCAATTCGCTGAACGCGCTGCCTCGCGCATTGCCATCGCCACGTTACTCGCGCTTTCCGCCTTGCATCCGGCAATGGCGGAGGACATCGATCTGTACACTGGCTTGCAGCCCCAGTCCGGCAAGCCCAATGTGCTGATCCTGTTCGACAATGCATCGACCTGGGATGCGTCGGCCAGCTTCACCTGCTCCACATCGGGGGTCGTCTCCAGCAATAACGCAGGCAAGGACGTTGGCGCCGAGCAGTGCGCGCTCTACAACGCGGTGTCGTCGATCAAGACCAGCCCCACACTGCTGGGCAACCTCAATCTCGGCGTGATGATGTTCGGCGCCGGGGACAACGTCGGCGGCCGGTTCAAGTTCCCGTCGGCGGCGCCCTACAAGTTGCCGCTGATGGACAACAGCGGGGTCGACAGCTTCCTTAGCTATGTGAAAACAATCGACCGTCAGGCCGACAACTCGAACAACTCGCAGGTCGGTGGCGGTATGCAGGAATCGTGGGCCTACTATGCCGGCCAGACTGGCTTGTCCGGCACCAAGTACACCTCACCGATCGACAACCCCTGTCAGCGCAATTTTGTCATCTATATCGCCAACGCCGTGAACAACGGCAAGCCGCAAGACACAGGCCAGAATGTCATCAATGCCCTGGCCGCCGCAGGCGCGACTGCAACTCAGCAACAGCAGATTGTCATTCCCGCACCCGACAACAAATACCAGAGCAACTGGGGCGACGAATGGGCTCGCTTCATGTACCAGACCGACGTCCAGGGCAACATGGCCAACCGTCAGAACATCGTGACCTACACGATCGCGGTGACCGATAGCAAAAATCCTGACTATGTCCAGTTCGCGAGCAGCATGGCGACCAATGGCGGCGGCAAGACCTATGTGGTACAGCTCGGTGACGTCAATGGGCTGACGTCGGCCTTGCTGCAAATCTTCAACGAGGTGCAGGCCATCAACAGCGTCTTTGCCTCGGTCAGCCTTCCGGCCTCCGTCAATGCCCAGGGTCAGTTCCTCAACCAGGTCTATGTGGGTATGTTCCGCCCGGATGCCACCGCGGCACCGCGGTGGCAAGGCAATCTCAAGCAGTATCAGATCGGCTATGACGCCAGCGGCAACATCGTGCTGCAGGATGCCAAGGGCAACGCTGCCATCAGCAACGCGGCGACGGGCTTTATCTCTCCGAACGCTGTCAGTTTCTGGACGACGGAGCCGCCGCTTTCCTTCGGCGCGACCGGCTATGGGGCCAGCGCGGTCAGTAGTTGGCCGGCCACGGGATACTGGAAGAACAGCCCGTCGAGTGTCGGGTGGGGCCTTGATTCCCCTGACGGGGAGGTTGTGGAAAAGGGTGGTGCGGGCGAGATGCTGCGCGCACAGTTGCTGACCAGCCAGACCGGCCGGCAACTGATAACCTGCAACGGTGCGGGTAGTTGCCCAACTAGCGCGGCGATGCCGTCATTCGATAGTTCCAACACATGGCTGAAGGACACGAGTTCGACCGGCGGCCTTGCCGTCATCAACTCGGGGACCAGCGGCGCGGCCACCATCACCGCAGCCGAATTGCCCAAGCTTATCGCCTGGGTACGCGGCCAGGACGTCGCCGCTTCGGATACCAGCAGCCTGGCCGGCACCGAAGCGGAGCCAGGTCCCGGTACGCCGGTGACCGTGCGCAGTTCGATCCACGCAGACGTACTGCATTCCCGGCCGGCTGTCGTCAACTATGGCGGCAGCAAGGGAGTCGTGGTGTTCTATGGCACCAACGATGGCGTGTACCACGCGATCAACGGCAACCAGACGCAGGGCATCGGCAGTGTGAGGCCGGGCGGCGAGCTATGGGGCTTCATCGCACCGGAGTTCCTTGGCAAGCTCAGCCGCCTCTACACCAACTCTCCGGAGGTGAAGCTCTCGACCACGCCTGGCGGTATCACTCCCACTCCGGCGCCGCGGGATTACTTCTTCGACGGAAGTACCACCGTGATGCAGGACTTGCGCGACGCGGCGAATCCTCGCGTGGTCATCTACCTGACGGCACGCCGCGGCGGGCGGCTGATCTATGCAATCGATGTGACGGATCCCGTCAATCC
Organism: Cupriavidus sp. 01L45; assembly: GCF_056399885.1. Classification (NCBI taxonomy): domain Bacteria; kingdom Pseudomonadati; phylum Pseudomonadota; class Betaproteobacteria; order Burkholderiales; family Burkholderiaceae; genus Cupriavidus; species Cupriavidus sp. 01L45. The sequence goes on from NZ_JBFTSG010000061.1 coordinate 18,157, forward strand.
ACGCTTCCTGTGGAAACGCTCCAATGCTGATATCCCTGAGCTCGGCCAGACCTGGTCCCAGCCGCGCGTCATGCGCGTGCGCGGCTACGCCAACCCGTTGGTGGTGATGGGCGCGGGCTATGACTCGGCCGAAGACAGCGATCCGTCGCCGGGAGTCGATAGCATGGGGCGCGGCATCGTGGCATTCGATGCCGTCAGCGGCGCCGTTGTGTGGAGCGCTCTGCCCAACTGTAGCGGTATGAGCGGCACATGCCTGGCGGTTGCCGGCCTGACCCGGGCCATCCCGTCGGATGTCACGGGGCTTGACCGCAATGGCGACGGTTATATCGAACGCCTGTACGTTGGCGACGTCGGCGGCAATCTCTGGAGAGCCGACTTTGAAACCACCGCGGGCAATGCGCCTGCCAACTGGACGCTAAACAAGCTCGCCGCACTCGGCGGCGGAGCTAATACAAATGACGCGCGCAAGTTCTTCTATGCACCCGACGTCATTTCCACTGCTACCTTCGATGCCATTACGGCCGGTACGGGTGACCGCGAGCATCCTCTGTACTCGGCCTCGACCACGCAGGGGACCGCTTACAACGTGGTCAATCGCCTCTACATGTTGAAGGACACCAACATACTCGGCATGCCGGCCACCTGGACACCCATCACAGAGGCGCTTCTCGTCAACAACACCAGCACCACGGCCAAGTACGACGGCACTGGTTCGGGCTTCTACATTACGCTCACCAATCCCGGCGAGAAAGCAGTGAATGCGCCGCTCACCGTCGCCGGAAATACCATCATCGGCACAAATACGCCGGCAGTGCCCCAGGCGGGCATGTGCTACCCCAATCTTGGCATCGCCCGGAGCTATTCCTTCAGCTTCCTTACGGCATCAGGCCAAAACCCGCAACGTTCGATCATCCTGGATGGCGGCGGCTTTCCGCCTTCGCCGGTATTCGGCATGGTATCGATTGGCAGCGGCGCGACCGCTACCGTTGTGCCGGTTTTGCTCGGTGGTGGCAACCAGACCGGTGCCGGAGGAGGCGACGCTACCTCGGCACTGGGTGCTCAGAAGATCAAGATCGCGGGCGTGGGCAAGCGCAAACGCATCTACTGGTTTCCGGAGAGCGATAAGCACTAGAACCCTGCATCAAGCATTGGTTGCAAGCGGCGAGGCAAACGGCGCAAGCCCATCCGCCTCGCCAGCGACGAACGGCGGAAATGGCATTGATTTGCGGACGCTCGCGGGGCAACGACGAACGTCCACTCCCAACCCGAACCGTTCAGTCAGCCATCCCCTCGGATCGGATCAGGAGAGAACGTCCGGGACCCGATCCATCAACTTGAGGATAGGTTTCGGCCCAGCCGTGCCGCCTCTATCGCGGCGATGTCGATCTTTTTCATGGTCATCATCGCGTCGAATGCGCGCTTGGCCGCCGCGCGATCGGGGTCGGATATCGCCGCGATGAGGGCGCGCGGGGTGATCTGCCATGACAATCCCCATCGGTCCTTGCACCAGCCGCATGCGCTTTCCTGGCCGCCATTGCCGACGATCGCGTTCCACAAACGGTCGGTTTCGGCCTGGTCGTCCGTCGCGATCTGAAAAGAGAAGGCCTCGTTGTGCTTGAAATGCGGGCCGCCGTTCAGCCCGAGGCAGGGAATGCCAACGACGGTGAACTCAACCGTCAGGACATCGCCCTGCCTGCCGTCGGGATAGTCGCCTGGTGCGCGGAGGACGGCGCCGACAGAGCTGTCGGGGAATGTTTCGGCATAGAAGTTCGCGGCGTCAACGGCGCCGCCTTCGTACCACAAACAGATCGTGTTCTTGCTTGTCATTTCGTGTCTCCTGAGGCGTTGAGCACCGACATTCGCCACCGTCAAGATAACATTGGAAGACGACGACAACGCGCAGATAGCGGACCTCCATGTGTGAACTCCCGTCGTGCGAAGGCGCGGCGGGCAGTCAGAATCACTTCGTGTCGCGCGCGCCCGAGGAATACGGTTTTGCTGCGGCGCCGGGTGACGCTCACGCTTTGGCGATTGAGCGTGGCCAACGTCAATCAACACGTCATTACGACCGCACCCGCTTTAGTTCATCGATGCGGAGATGATAACTTCGCAGTAGACAAACTTTATCGCCACACGCGTTGCGAGAATTGCGAAGCCATGCTCGTTGATCCGCTCGTAACCGCGCCTTGTTAACCGATGTTTTTATCTTTTGATCATAGATTTCTGCCAGTGTTTTATCGATGCGGGTAAGTTCCGCATCCCCGCAAATAAGCTGCGCTTGAACAGATATGAGCTTGCTGCAATCAAAACTACGCATCAACGCATCGTTCGTCTCGTATTTAGTTTCCAGTTGCCCAGGCTTGCATAGCCCTTGCAGCGACTTGCAAGCGACGTCGTGCCCGACCCACGCCATGTCTCGCGCACCATATTGCTTAACGAAACGATTGATGCCTGCGTGGCTGACGCCCCTTTGCATTGCGTTTGCCGCGATTATTTCGTTGCAAAGCGAGTCCCCGGTGTAAGTTCGCCCATCGCGCCTGTAGCAACTGTGAAAACCGAGCAGCCCCGTACCAACAACACTTCGGCGTTCCCCTGAAGCGAACAAGACCGAAGCGCAAGCGGACGCGCACCTGGCATTATTTGGAACTGTTGTATAGACGCGTACTCTATCCATGGCATCGACGACTCGGAAAGCGGCCTCAACATTTCCTCCCGGACTGTTTAAAACAAGGGTAACGAGTCCTTCTTCATCACGGTCAGCCATTTTTGCGGACGCCAGGAATTTCTTTGCATCGCCTTCCTGAATCCTCCCCTCCCCGATAACCATTTTCATCTTAATCTGTGGTTGGTAGTAGATCCTGAATTCCATTCCTGGCGCCACACCGGGAAACATAAGCACAGCGAAACAAAACCCGGAAAGCAACCGTTGGATCAAGCTTTGCGCCGCCGCGTTCTTGGCTTCTGGGTGCTTATTGCTGCGCATACGCTCCTCCTTGGAATGTGAAAAGCATAGCCTCGAATCTGTGATGAACGGTGTAATGACCCAGTGAAAATGTGCTTGGGGGGGACCCTTGAAAGGAACTGCATTGCGCATGTTGATGGACGACGATATCAGGCGCTGGACGGCCAGGCGCGAGGGCTTCGGTGATGGAGATGCACCATGACAAGACGGCGGCGGCGGAGGCCACCGATCGTTCGATCTGGCGCACCCTCGGAGATCGAGGACTGGGTAAATGAAGCTGGTTTTTCGAGACTAATGGCGACGCCTAGGTCGAGCGGTGCCGCCGCAGACGAGGCAAATGACCGGCGGGCGGCGGCGTGCCAGCGCATTGGATGGCTGATCAGGCCGAGGGGAGGCTGTTGACAGGCAGCGGATAGCACGACTGTCTTCGGCCAACGCCGGTCGCAGCGCGCCGTCCTCAAACGCAGCCAGTCGTGCCGCACGTGCGTGTGCGTAACTGAGCCGGCAAGCTGGGAGATGACGCCGCATCCCCGCCTTGCATCCGAGTTCCACATGTCGTGGATGGCCTTCCAGGTCCCGTCTTTCTGCTTCTTCCAGGCGGTCACTTACTTTCGTTCTCGCTGACCGACTTGCCGTCGGGTTGCCGCCCAGCGGGGGAGGGAGCGAATGGCGGCTTCAGCCTGAGCGGGCATCCAGGCTCTGCCTGCGGAAGGTCCGGTAAGCCCATGAGCGCTCATCCAAGGGGGCTGGCTCTGGCCAGACTGAACAGCCTCGCCCTGGTCAAGCCGCAGTGGGATGTGGGCGCTTCGGCCCGCTGCGCTATGTGCCTGACGTGTCGCCGGCCTCGCTCAACTGGATGAGTAGCACGGCGTCGCGCTTGTCCAGCAGATGCTGGCGCAGGATCGCGGCAAGCCGCTTGCCATCGCGTGCCTCGAGCGCCGTCAGCATTTCCTCGTGGTCATGGATGGCGCTGTCCCATTTCGGCTTCTGATAGTTCGACCGGTAGCGCAGCGCCTGCAACCTCCGATTCACCGATAGATAGGTCTGACGCAGCGCGACATTCCGGGCCGCTTCGTTGATACGGTCATGAATCTGATGGTTGAAGCTGTAGTAACCGGACAAATCGTCCTTGGCCCGGCATGCCAGCATCGCGTAGTGTAATGCCTTGATCTCCGCCAACTCGATGGCCGTGATGCGCTCGCAGGCCAGTTCCCCGGATAGCGCTTCCAGACCGCTCATCAATTCGAACGTGTCCTGAATCTCCGTCGGCGACAGGCGCGATACCGTCGCGCCCCGGTTGGGCGTGCTTTCGATCAGCCCCTCCGCCGCCAGCACCTTCATGGCCTCGCGCAGGGGCGTGCGGGAGATGCCCAGCGTCTCGCACAACTCACGTTCGTTGAGTTTCGTACCCGCCTTCAAGACCCCCTCGACGATGAACGTCCGCAGATGATCCACCACCGTGTCATGCAAGCGCCGTCGCTCAACCTTGGGTAGCACGGATACGGAAGAATCCGTGTCGGTCAAAATAGAATTTTGCATTCAAATTCCAGAAAACGTTGCTGCATACATTTTAGCAGACACTTAACATTGCTCCAAAAAGCCGCAGAATCCCTCTCCTATGGGGTAAACACTGCGAAATTTTAGCAACATCCGCCCCGTCTCCATGTAGCTCTTCTGCTAGAGTATTTTGTATTCAAAACTCAACTGGAGGAGACCATGCAGAAACTCAACTTCCACCCCGCCGGCCGCCACTTCCTTCAAATCCCCGGGCCGAGCCCCGTTCCCGATCGCATCCTGCGAGCCATCAGCTATCCGACCATCGACCATCGCGGCCCCGAATTCGGGGTGCTTGGCCTCAAGGTGCTGGCCGGGATCCGGCAGATATTCAAGACTGAGCACCCGGTCGTGATCTATCCCGCTTCCGGGACAGGCGCATGGGAAGCCGCGCTGACCAACACGCTGAGTCCCGGCGACACGGTTCTGATGTTCGAGACGGGTCACTTCGCCACGCTCTGGAAGAAGATGGCCGAGAATCTTGGCATCCGGCCAGAGTTTCTCGGCTTGCCCGGCATCGAAGGCTGGCGCCGCGGCGTGCAGGCCGACATGATCGAGGCACGCTTGCGCACGGACTCCCAGCATGCCATCAAGGCGGTGTGCGTGGTGCATAACGAAACTTCGACCGGCGTTACCTCGGACATCGCGGCCGTGCGCAAGGCGATCGACGCCGCGCGGCACCCCGCGCTCCTGCTGGTCGACACGATCTCCGGCCTGGCGTCTGCTGATTACCGGCACGACGAATGGGGCGTGGATGTGACCGTTTCCGGCTCGCAGAAAGGGCTCATGCTGCCGCCGGGCATCAGTTTCAACGCGGTGTCTCCCAAGGCCATCGAAGCCGCCAGGACGGCAGGACTGCCGCGCAGCTTCTGGAGCTGGGACGAGATCATCGAGATGAACCGCACCGGCTACTGGCCCTATACCCCCAGCACAAATCTGCTCTATGGCCTGTCCGAAGCGCTCGACATGATCCTCGGCGAGGGGCTGGACAATGTGTTCGCGCGCCACCAGCGGCTGGCGGAGGCATGCCGCCGGGCAGTGCGCGCCTGGGGGCTGGAGATCCAGTGCGCCGACCCTTCCGCGTACAGCCCGGTTCTCACCGGCGTGATGATGCCCGAGGGGATCGATGCGGACGTTGTGCGCAGGAACATCTATGACCGCTTCAATATGTCGCTGGGCGCGGCGCTCGGCAAGATGAAAGGCCGCATGTTCCGCATCGGCCATCTCGGCGACTGCAACGACCTGACGCTGATGGCGACGCTCGCCGGCTGCGAAATGGGCTTGAAGATCTCGGGCGTGCCGGTCGCGGCAAGCGGGACATCCGCGGCGATGGACTACCTGGCCGCCCATGCCACGCCCTTGCCGCTCAAAGCCGCGGCCTGACGCCGTCCGACGCAACTGTAGTTCCGAAGCGAGGAATTCCGCGCGGCTGCGCCGCGGCGGCCAGCGCCTGGACTGGCCTCCAGCCTTGCGATGCCGGGGAGGGCATCGCGGCGGGAGCCAGTCCGTCACCGGTACGCGGTGGCGCCAATTCCCCGCACCGTACCGATCGCGTGAGGATCGGTGCAGCAGCACAGACATACCTGAAAAAAGCTGAGGAGACGCTGTGGATACTACCCTGCAGGCCGGGACAAAAGTGAGGACCTTCGAGGACGCCGTTTATCGCAAGGTAAGCTGGCGGCTGATACCGTTCCTGATGCTGTGCTTCCTGATCGCTTATCTCGATCGTGTCAACGTTGGTTTCGCCAAGCTTCAGATGTCGCAGCAGTTGGGCTTCAGCGAAACTGTTTACGGCCTGGGCGCCGGCATCTTCTTCATTGGCTACTTCCTGTTCGAAGTGCCAAGCAACCTGGCCTTGCACCGGTTCGGCGCCAAGGTGTGGATCGGGCGCATCATGGTCACATGGGGTGTGCTCTCCGCGTGTTTCGTGTTCGTGGAGACGCCAACCGCCTTCTACACGCTGCGCTTTCTGCTCGGCCTGGCCGAAGCCGGCTTTACGCCAGGCATCGTGTACTACTTGTCCTGCTGGTATCCGGCACACCGGCGCGCCAAGATCATGGCGATCTACTGCATGGGCTCGCCACTGTCCGGCATCATTGGTAACCCGTTGTCCGGCTTCCTGATGGGCAGCATGGGCGGCATCGCAGGCTGGGCCGGATGGCAATGGATGTTCTTCATCGAGGCCGTTCCCGCAGTCCTGCTAGGCCTCTTCTGCTTCTACTATCTGGACAACTCGATTGCCAAGGCCAAATGGCTCTCCAGCGAGGAGAAGCGCGTGCTGGAGTTGGCCAAGGCGGAGGACGTCAGGTCGGCGGACCCGCAGGCGCGCGTCGGCAACGTCTTCACCGACCCACGCGTCTGGCTCATCAGCCTGATTTGTTTCTGCTATGTCACCGGCCAGTACGGCATTACCCTGTGGCTGCCGACCTTCATCAAGTCCACAGGCGTCACCGACCCCATCCATATCGGCTTGCTGAGCGCGATCCCCTATGTGGCGGCGATTGTCACGATGTACTTCTTCGCAAAGAGCGCCGACAAGCATCGCGAACGGCGCTGGCACCTGATCGTGCCCTGCATGATGGGAGCGATCGGCTTCCTGGCGCTGCCCTGGGTCATGCACAGTACCGCGCTGTCGCTGGTGTTCCTGTCAATTGCCGCGGCCGGCATCCTGACCTGCACGCCGCTGTTCTGGTCGCTGCCGACTGCTTTCCTGAGCGGTGCCGCGGCGGCCACGGCAATCGCCATGAGCAACTCGATCGGCAATCTCGCGGGCTTCACCAGCGGCTACATGATCGGCTATCTCAGGGACGTGACGCAGAGTGGCACCAGCGCCTATTACATGATCGCGGCAATGCTGATCATTGGCGCCTTTGCCATCTGGACCTTGCCTGCCAAGCTGGTCAACCGATAACAACGGGAAGCGGTGCGCCGGCGCCGCACCGCTTCCCCGCACCCCCAACGACTCGGGCGCCCGTAGCGGGCGCATGGAAGACTCTCATGAACAGTGCATTCGAATCGAAAACGGACGGACCAGATACGCAAGCGCCGTTCAACCTGTTGGAGGCCACCGTTGCCACCGTGCATGCCGCGATGCGTGACGGCCGGCTGACGGCACGGCAACTGGTGCGCGGCTACCTGGACCGGATCTCAGCCTACGATCAAAGCGGCCCCCGCATCAACAGCATCCTCCGGCTCAACCCGGAGGCGCTGGCAGAGGCGGAACGCATGGACGCCCGGGCCGCCGGGAAGCCGGCGCAGGCCCTGGCTCCTCTCCACGGCATCCCGGTGCTGATCAAGGACAATATCGAATGCGGTGGCATCGAAACCACCGCAGGCTCGCCTTGCCTTAGGGGCAATATGGCCGCGCAGGATGCGTTTATTGTCCAGCGGCTGCGCCGGGCAGGCGCCATCGTCCTGGCAAAGACCAACCTGCACGAGCTTGCCTCCGGGGGGGAGACCGTCAGTACGGAGCTTGGCCAGACCTTGAACCCATACGACCTGACGCGAACGCCCGGCGGCTCAAGCGGGGGCACCGGCGCCGGCATCGCAGCCAACTTCGGCCTGCTCGGGATCGGAACCGATGGGGTCAACTCGATCAGGTCGCCGGCCTCGGCTAACAATCTCGTCGGCCTGCGCCCAACCATGGGCCTTGTCAGCCGAACGGGGCTCGTTCCCTGCGGTCTGACGCAGGACACCATCGGGCCGATCACACGGACCGTTGCGGATACCGCTGTACTACTCGACGCAATAGCCGGGCACGACCCGGCCGATCCTGTCTCGAGCCAGGGCGCCTCCCACATCCCCGCGAGTTATACGGCCTTTCTCGATCCCGACGGGCTCAAGGGCGCGCGCATCGGCGTACTGCGCCATTTCTTCGGCGATGGGCCCGAGCATCGGCCCGTCAACGCCGTCATGCAGCAAGCACTGGCCGTCATCGAAACACAGGGCGCGGAACTGGTCGCGGTGGATGACGCCATCAGCCCTGATGAACTCCTGGCGTCCACGCTCGTGCATCACTACGAGATGGAGCACGATCTCGATGCCTACCTGGCCCGGCTCGCACCGGGCGTGGGGGTGCGGTCGCTGAAAGACATCATCGCATCGGGGCAAGTGCACGCAAGCGTCGCGGGAACGCTGACCACGGCAGTGGCGCTCGCGGGCAAGGACGCGGAATACCGCGAGCGCTTGCAACGTCAGCAGGCATTGCGCCAGCGGCTACTGAATCTGATGGAAGCGCAGCGGATCGACGTGCTGGCCTTTCCGCATCAGCGCCGCCTGGTGGCGCCAATCGGCGAGGCCCAAGCCGATCGCAACGGCGTACTCGCATCTGCCACCGGCTTTCCGGCGATCGTGATTCCAGCGGGGTTTTCCGCCGCGGACCGCAATGCGCCGCAGGGCGTGCCGGTTGGATTGGAGCTCTTCGGCCGTCCGTTTTCGGAACCCGTGCTGATAAGGCTGGCCTATGCGGCCGAGCAGGCTCTGCGCGCGCGCCGGGCGCCGTACGCGGCACCGGCGCTCGAATAGGGGCGTATCGGAACGAATCTTCATTGCTGCTCTACAAACGCCAGCCGATCCAGGCGGCGAGAAGTTTGCGGATATACCGTGACGACCTCAAACGAGGAGGAGACAAAGATGGGCGCAGAAGTGGTAGTTCAATCGTCGAGTTCCCCACAGCAGCACGAGCTCGACCGGGCAATGGATGGCATCGGCGTGACGGCTTCGCACAAGAAGATCATCTTCATGATCATGCTGGGTGTGATGTTCGACGTCTTCGAGCAGAATGCGGTCGGCCTGGTTGGCCCCATGCTGCGGGAGCAATGGGGTATCTCAGTGGCGCAGATCGGCTTTCTGAACACACTGACCTTCAGTGCCGCCGCGCTCGGACGCATCGGATCGGGCTATATCGCGGATCGCTATGGCCGGCGCACCATGCTGAGTGCAAACCTGCTGCTGTTCACGCTGGGCGCCATCATCTGCGCGCTGGCGCCGAACTATGCGGTGCTGGCTGCGGGCCGCTTTATCGTCGGCATCGGCCTGGGCGGGGAGATATCCATTGCTGTGACGATGCTGGCCGAGTTGTGCTCGACCCGCTTCCGGGGTACGGCGGTAGGCATGGTTAGCGTGGGCAGCGGTGGTCTTGGCAATATGCTGGCGCCCGCCTTTGGCCTGGCCGTGTTCGCCATGTTCCCGGGACCGGACAACTGGCGCTGGCTGTTCGCCTGCCTGGTGGTCCCCGCGTTCTTTGTCGTGTTCTATCGACGTTTTATTCCGGAGACACCGCGGTTCCTGTTGTCCAAGGGACGGGTAGACGAGGCTAACCGCGTGCTGTCGATCCTGGCGTCGGGCCGGCTGGGCAAGCTCGCAGGTGAGCCGACGCCGTACATCAAGGCATCGGTGCAGGATGAGGCGCCGCGCGCCAAGGTGCGGCTGAGCGACGTATTCAAAGGCCGTCTGGGCCGACGCACGATCGCGCTCGGGATTGCGGTGTCCATGACATACGGGGCGCAGATTTCCGTACTGACGCTGATGCCGACGATTCTGATGTCACAGGGCTACACCATTTCCAAGAGCTTGCTCTTCACCATGGTGATGCAGAGCGGCAGCCTGTTCGGCGCGCTCGCGGCTTCGTACTGCGGCTATCACATCCCGCGCAAGCGCGTGCTGACGGTAGGCGCCGGGCTGGCGTGCACGGCCGGACTATGCTTCGGCTTCCTGACGTATAACGTCGCCCTGGTACTGCTGTTCGGCGCGGCCTTTACGTTCTGTGTCGTGTTGCTCAACACCTCGATCTGGATCTTCGCGCCGGAGCAATATCCCACGCACGTTCGCGCGTTCGGCACTTCCCTGATCCTGGCGCTCGGCACGCTGGCCGGGGCACTGACACCGCTGATCAGCGGCCGGGTGTTCGAAACCTACGGCGTCGGCGGCATGTTCAGCATGCTGGCAGCGATGTACGCTGTTTTCGCACTGAGTGTCCAGTTTGCGCCGGAAACCTTCGGCCGCGCCATGGGCGAGACAGCCGCCGACGACGAAGCCGATCTCGCGGTAGGTGGTAGTGCGGCCAGCGCAAGCGGCTCCTGATCGGCGCATCGCGATGAACCACATCCTGCTGATCAATCCGAATACGTCGCAGTCGACCACGCAGATGATGGTTGACATCGCGCGTGCCACACTTGCCGGCGACCTGGAGATCCGCGGCCTGACGATGGCGCGCGGTGTGCCGATGATCGTCGACGAGGCAGATCTGCGCGCCGCCGCGGACGCGGTCGGCGCCATGGATCTGCCCGGCGCCGGTCCGGATCGCGCAGGCGTGCGCGCTGTCATCGTCGCCGCATTCGGCGATCCCGGCGCGGACGCGCTTCGGCGCAGGCTAGCCGTGCCGGTGGTGGGGATCGGCGAAGCCGCCATGCGAGAAGCGGCGCAGCATGGGCGTCGATTCGGTATCGCCACGACGACGCCGTTCCTGGCGTCCTCGATTGAAGCCAATGTACGGCGCTACGGACTCGATGCCAGCTTCACGGGTGTGCGTTTCACCCGCGGCGATCCTCGCATGCTTGGCCTTGACCCGGCGGCGCTGGAAGCCGCACTGGCAGAAGCGGTCCGGGCCTGCGTGGAAGCTGACGGAGCACAAGCGGTGGTGATAGGAGGTGGCCCGTTGGGCCAGGCGGCCCAGGCCTTGAGCGCGCGTTTTTCCATTCCCGTGATCGGTCCGGTGCCAGCAGCGTGCCGCAGCCTGCTGCGCGCGCTTGCCGCGAGCGAGTCGCGGAGTCATTCAAATCCTTCATTCAAGGAATTGCCCTAAGCATGACATCAACCAACATCGATACGGTCGCGCAGGCCCTGCTTTGCGCACGGCGCGAGCACCGTTGCGCCGACGCGGAGCGCTTCGCCACGGCGCTTGACAATCCGGAGCAGGCCTACGCCGTGCAGTCGGTCGTGGCTCGCTCGCTTGGCTGGCAAAAGACAGGCGCCGGGTACTGGAAATCCGGCGGGCCTTCACGCGAGGCGCAACTGACACACGCCGAACTTCCGTCCGCCGGGGTGTGGACCAGCCCCGCGCATGCCGGGGACTGGCCCTTCACGTGGCGCGGCATTGAGGCCGAGATCGCGCTGCGGCTCGGGCGCGGGGTGGACGCCGCGCAGGCGGCCGCCCTCGATGGTCCGGGCGCGGCCGCGCTGATCGACGCGATGGCGGTCTCGATTGAGGTCGTCGACTCGCGCTGGCAGCAGTACGTCGCCGCACCTGCGCTACTGAAGCTGGCTGACCTGCAGGCCCACGGGGCGCTTGTGCTTGGCGAGTGGCGTGACTATGAAGCGCGAGACTGGGCGGCACAGCGTTGCCGGGTGCAGATTGGCATGGAATCGATCGAACGCCGTGGCACCCATGCCCTGGGCGATCCGGCCTACGGACTGGTGGCCTGGCTGCGCCACGCCACGCGCGCGGGCCGAAGCGTGGAAGCCGGCACCGTCGTCACCACGGGCACCTGGGTCGGAATTCTGGCGGCGTCGGCTGGCGACCTTGTGACAGCGGAATTCGAAGGCATTGGCCGCGCCTCGATCCAGTTCTGAGGATGGCGGGACAATCGGGATTCATCGAGGCGTAACCGGTGGTCGGCACGCCTTCTTTTTCGGTCTCCCGCAGGGCCAGGCTTATCGCAACAGATAGAGCGGAAACTGCCCACCGTTCATCGGGAAAGCTGCGCCAGCCACTTCACCGAGCGCTTCCATTGCACCCAACCCACCCATCGATATGCCGCCGGCACAGTCCACGCTCCTCCCGGCGTCAGTGCAGGCAGTGAAAAGCACCAGGGCTGCGAGCCCGGCCCAAACCAGCTTGCTCATGAACTTCTCCTCGCGATTCCGGCAGGCAAGGGGAGTGGGAGTCGCCGGGAATCGGGGCGGCGAGTCCCACGATGATTTCAGCAGTCGCAACCTTCGGTCCACGCTCAGGCGGGCCTGATGTTCTGGTTCACGCGGAACAGGTTTGCAGGGTCGTACTTGCGCTTGATCTCCGCCAGTCGCGCATAGTTGTCGCGATAGGCAGCCTTCACGTTGTCGTTGCCTTCGTCCATCATCATGTTGATGTAGCCGCCGCCGGCCGAGTGCGGATGCAGCGCCAGCCAGTAGTCCTTGGCCCACTGCACGATGCGGTCGTTGTTGGCCGGGTCGGGATCGACGCCGACAATCACGCTGGCGAAGCTCGCATCGCGGTAGCTGAACGCGGTGTCATTCGGGCCCGCGCGATGCGCCGCGCCGTTGATGGGATACAGGTGCATGGTCGAGTGCATGGACGGCAACTGATGCCCATACTTGATGTGCAGATCGATGGCCTTGTCGCTCAGGTCGCTCACGAAGTCGGCTTTCCAGTACCACTGAAGGCCAGGCGGATACAGCGCGTCGAACAGGCTCTGCAAGACCGGCCAAGGAATGGAGCCGGCAAAGTCCACCGCTGGCGGCATGGCGTCGCGAATCGGCTTGAACCGCGCCTCGGCCTGATCGAGTGGACCCGTGTAGCACCACACCACGGCGCACATCTTCTGCAGGTGGACAGACTCGGGGAACGGCGGCCCGGGCGGCACCGTCACAAAGCCGAACCAGCCATTGATGTCCTGCGGCGCAGTCAGGATGAAATCGCGCCACCACTTCATCAACTCGCGCGCCTGGTCCATCGGCCACAGCATCGGGCCGCCGTAGACCGTGCCGACGGGATGGGCCTTGAACTCGAATGAGGTGACCACGCCGAAGTTGCCGCCACCGCCGCGCAGCGCCCAGAACAGGTCCGCGTTCTCGTCGCTGCTGGCATTGACCAGTCGCCCGTCGGCCAGAACGACCTCGGCGCTAAGCAGGTTATCGATCGTCAGGCCGTAGGCGCGGCTAAGGTAGCCAATGCCCCCGCCAAGCGTCAGCCCACCCACGCCCGTGGTCGAGATGAAGCCGCTCGGCGTCGCCAGTCCATAAGCGCTGGCGGCGTGGTCCACATCGCCCCAGGTGCAGCCGCCACCAACCCGAATGGTGCTGCGCTTCGGATCGACAAACACGCCTTTCATCGGCGACAGGTCGACCACCAGTCCGCCATCGCATGTGCCGAGCCCCGCGCCATTGTGCGCACCGCCACGTACGGCCAGCAGCATTCCGCTGTCTCGCGCGGCGTTCACCCCCGCAATGACGTCCGCGACATCCGTGCAGCGCGCGATCAGTGCCGGGCGCTTGTCAATCATGCCGTTGTACACCGCGCGTGCCTGGTCATAGGCCGCATCGCCAGGCTGAATCAATTGCCCCCGAAAATGCGGCTTCAGCGCCGTGACGACGGTTTCACTCAGAGCACCTTCCATGGTTGCCTCCTGTCCGGTAGGTATGCAGGAGTTTTATCAACCTCGGCGTTTGAAAGGCGTTAGGCGCACCGTTATATGCGCCAATCTCCGACGCGGCTGGCCCGGAGCGGCCAAACCATCACTAACGCGCCAGTAACGCGCGCGCCCGGACGATGTCGGGCTGGTCGAAGCCCTCGGCGAATCGGGCGAGCGGCGGCTCGACCACTCGGCGCGCGCCGATACCCTCCCGTGGCTCGCGCAATGCCGCCAGCGACAGCGCGGCGCGTAGCTCGAGAGGGCGAGCCCGTTGAGCGGCGGCGATCTCGATCGCCTTGATCAGCGACGATTCGGCTTCGGCCAGGTTGGCGCTGCGTTGCAGCAGAAGCTCGCCGCGCAGGCGATAGAGCTCCGCGTCCAGCCAGTGCTCGCCAGTGTGCTCCGCATGATGGAGCGCCTGATCCAGCGCCGCAAGCGCGGCCTCGGTCTCGCCCACGTCACCCAGGCATTCCGCCAGCATGCCGAGATACAGCGGCAGCCGCAGGCGCGCGCCGGTGCCATGAAAGCCCTCGATCGCCGCCCGCATTGCCGCCACGGCGTCGGCGCCGGGCGACTGCTTTGCATTGGCCCAGGCGAGCAGCACGTCAGCCCAGGCAAGGTAGTAGCCGACGTGGTACTGATCGGCGATCGAACGTGCCTGTCGGGCGTAGTGAAGCGTGAGACCGTGCTGCCGGCGCAGGGCATGCTGCGTTGCAAGATAAGACAGCGCCAGCGCCTGGGAGAACGGGTGTGCCAGCCGGTTTGCCACCTCCAGCGCTTCGCGTCCACGCCGGAGGGCCTGATCGGCAAGCCCGGTGAACCAGAATGCATGGGCCGACCACGCCGAGGCCAGCACGCCGAAGTTTCCGCCCATCAACGACACATGCTCGGCGTGCTGGGTTTCGTCATAAGCGCCGATCGCGCGTTGATACGCTGGCTCCGCCGCCACCCAGTCACCCTGCTGGACCAGGCTCCCCATGATGTTGGTCCATGCCATCGACGCGTAGGTACCCGACCCGGAAGTGCCCAATCCCGCGATGAGTTCCTCGCTCAGGCTCCGTGCCTGGGCAAGCTCCGCACTGACGACGAGAAAGAAGGCAAGGCTGACCTGGGCGCGCGCCTGCTGACCGAAGTCGCCCGCCTGTCTGCTGAGCTCCACGGCGCGCCGCAGTGGCGTGTCGAGCTCCGGTGCCGCCCACCCACGGGAAATGCGAATCGGCGGCGCAAGGTCGAGTTGCAATGCCAGCGACTGCTGAGCGCGCTCTTGCGGATCGACGATCTGATCGGCTTGCGCCAGCCCGCGCCGCAGCAGGGCGATGGCATCGTCATAGGCGTACACACTCTGCGCAACGCCGGCCGCGCGCCGATAGAACGCGGCTGAATCGGTTGGCAGGCCCGCCTGTTCGTAGTGCGCGGCAATCTGCGCGCTGGCAGCGTCGAGATCATCGTCCGGCGCCTGTTCAAGTGCGCGTGCCACGCGTTGATGCAGGCGGCGGCGTTGCAGCGGACTGACCTCGGCGTACGCCACGTCCCGGATCTTGTCGTGGCTGAAGTCAAAGGCAATGCCCCCGCTGTCCGGCTGGCGCACGATGCCTCGTTGCCAGAGTTCATCCAGCGCATTCGTGAGGGCGTCCTCGCGCACGTCGCTCGCCTGGGCCAGCACATCGGCGGTGAATGCTCGCCCGATGATCGCCGCGACGCCGACGATATCGCGCGCGGCAGGCGACAGTTGCGCAAGACGGTTCGAGATCACCGTGTACACCTTGGGTGGCAACTTCGGGACCGTGCCGTGCGGCGTGCCGCCGGCCGTCGCGGTGCCGGACCGGGCGCGCATCATCTCGACCGTGAACAGGGGATTGCCTTCGCTTTCCTCGAATAGCCGGGTTGCCTCCGCATCGGCCAGCGGCCGATTGATGATCTGCGCCGCGATCTTCGCAGTTTCGGCGGCATCCAGCGCGCCCAGCAACATCTCCGTGAGCTGGTCGTCGCGCCGCAAGGCGTCAAGCAGCTGGCTCACGGCGTGCAAGGGCGTGAGGTCTTCATGCCGCGCCGTGGCGACCACGAGGAGCTTCGCGCTCACGTCGAAGCGCATCAGGAAACGTAGCCATTCAAGCGTCTCCGCGTCGCACCATTGCAGATCGTCGAGCAACAGCAGCAGCGGCCCGTCTGTCGCCAGCACGGCGCGCGCCAGCGCTTCGAAGAACCGCTGGCGCTGCCAGTATTCGGTGAGTGGGGAGGGCGGAGGCAGGCCGGGTTGTTGCGTCAGCAGCTCTGGCAACAGGCGCGCGACTTCGGTCAGCCACAGTCTGTCGAGTCCGCTCATCGCTTCGTGCAAGGCGGGGCTGCGCAGCCAGCCGGTGACCGGCGCAAACGCGACCCGCCCCTCGGCCGCGTACGCGCGCGAGTGCGTCGTGGTGAAGCCTTGCCCGGAAAGGTGCACGAGCAATTCCTCCGCCAGGCGCGACTTGCCGATGCCTGCTTCGCCCGAGATCAGGGCGAACTGCTTGTCGCCAAGCTGACTACGCTGCCACACTTCGAGAAGCCGCCGCCATTCGTCGTGGCGTCCGATCATTGACAGCATGGGGTCCCGTGGGCGTCGACGCTGTGTTGGCGCAGCCTGGGCAGCAAGGCGCGCATAGGCCTCGCGCAAGGCTTCACTGGGCACGATGCCCAGCTCGCGCGTGAACGTTTCAACGCAGTTGCGATAGGCGCGCAGCGCGGATGCATGATCGTGATTCAGGGCATGCAGGCGCATCAGCGCCATATAGGTGGGCTCGCGTAATGGGTCGAGCCGCTGCAACTGCTGCGAGTGTTTCAACGCCTTTGCGTAGTCGCGCCTGTCCTCGCTCAACAGGCTGAGCCGCACGAGCGCCGCGATGCACGCTTCGCGTAACTGATCGCGCTGCGGGGCGATCCATTCATCGTAACAACTGGCTAGCAGGTCGCCCCGATACAGCTCCGCTGCATGCGTCAGGCGCTCTTCCTCGGTGGCCGCGTCGTTGTTGCTTGCGGCCCGCGCCGCGGTGGCCAGGGCCGACTGAAACTGCGCGACATCGAGATCGAACGCGGAATCGGGCAACCATCGCACCATTTGCGCGTCGGCGTGGACGAAACTGGCTGCGTGCGGCCATGACTTGCGTAGATGAAACAGGAGCTGACGCAATGCGTTGCGTGCCTGCGCTTGCGTGGAATCGGGCCAGAACAGGAAGGCGAGTTGCTGGCGCGACTGCGGCACGTCTCGATGCAAAATCAGATAGGCAAGCAGCGCCTGCAAGCGGGGAGAATTCGCGTCAGGCATCGGCGCGTCGGCGCCGTCGAGATGGAACTCGCCGAACAGTCGGACAGAGTAGCGAGCTTCAGGCGCCATGCTGGTCACCGGAGATCTAGGCGACTTCGGCGGCGTCGTGGAGGCCGGCCCACGTCCTGGTACGCTGGACTGCCGATGGCGGTGCGGACGCACTCGACAAACATGCGTAATCGCGCAGGCACGCATCGGACTTCAGCGTGGGCGATGTCAATGGACTCCGGAGCCGGAGGCGATGCGCCATGCCGGGTAGGCGCCAGCCGTCGTGTCGTGCGTCTCAGCAGGGTTGCTCCCAAGGAATTTTTTCCAGATCGGCCAAGCGCTCGCTGACGACGGATTCGGACAGATGGAGGCGGCGCGCGGCCTCGCTGATCGCGCCAGCCTCCACTACGGCGACGAAGCCGACCACGCCTTCGAGCTTGCGCATTGTTCGGAGCATCCGGATGGCAGTTCTGCGTTCTTCAGTGTAGTGCGAACTACGCTCGCCGCAGAAGCTTGCCGGGACGAAAGCGAAACCGCCCGACGGGTTCGCGGCTTGACACGTGCGTTAAACGCCATAGTCTCCACGCGGTATGTGCGCTGCATCATGGGATCCGCCTCGACGCTTTCGTCGAGATGTCACGCAATCGCCGCGTGCTGGCGGCAGGAGGTCCCTTGGAAAGCTCGACGGCGTTTGCGTCGCTTGGCGTAACGGGCCCGTTCACGCATGTGCGTTTCGACTATGTGCTCCAGGACGCGCTGTGCGAAGACGAAATGATGGCCGCGAGCCGATACGATACGGCGGCGCTCCGATCGCGCGGATCGGCGTGGTAGGGCGGCATCGTCCTGATGCCGTTGGCGCAGCCCGCTCCGCTCCTATGAGCGGAGGCCGAACAAGCCGTGCCAGAACGAATCGAAGGCGCCGGGGTGACGCCCGGGCCGCGTCACCTCGTCGGGGTTTGACGCCGCCGCACCGGCGGGCGGCGGGGCGGCCTCGGTGTCAGGCGCGTCCGCGGCCGGCACGGTTGCCCGCCGCGACTCCTGCAAGGCCCATGTGCTGTCCGCGATGCGTGCCGCCAGTTCCGCGTCGCAGTCCCGGCCGAGCAGCACGCCGAAGATGACGTCGCGGTTGTGGCCGTCGTCGGCAAAGCGCATCGCGATGGCGACCATCTTTTCGTAGTGTTCCTGCGCGACGCGCTGGGCTTCGCCTTGCGCCTCGCGCTCCTGCGCTTCCTGCGCCTCGCGCTCGGCCTGGCAGCGCCGCATCTCCCGCTCGAATACCTCGTCGTAGATCTGGCGCTGCCCGGCATCGGAAAGAATGGTGTAGGCATCCCGGATCTCCTGGAATGCCTCGTGCGCCTGCGCCTCGCGGCCAAGGTTGCGGTCGGGGTGCCACTTCATCGCGGCGCGGCGGTAGGCGCGCTTGATCTCGTCCAGGGTAGCGTCCGATTGCACGCCGAGGGTCGCGTAGAGGGTGGTCATGGGCCTGGGGCGGCTGCTGGGGGGCTTTTATCCTAGCACGGGGTGGCGCGCCAGCAGCGTCACCCGCCGTGTCGACGTGATGTCGTTATTGGTAGCGCACTTCTACGCATATCGACGCCATTCGGCACGGCGCACGCCTACGGCAGCCCCGGGGAGATCGCCGCCTCGCTCGGGCAGGCCAAGGGCAAGCTGCGCGAAGTGTTCGGCCGGCCACCATGAGCACTGGCTGCGCGCCCCGGCTCGCTTGCGCGATTGCGCTAATGAGTAAATGCTTGTTTCCATGTCACCTTCACGGAGCCACATCATGGACACTCGAAGTGAGCTGCAAGCCACCGTGGACGCCCTGGTTCAAGCGGGCAAAGGCCTGCTGGCCGCCGACGAGAGCGGGCCAACGATCGCCAAGCGGTTCGAGCGCATCGGTGTGGCATCGAGCGAGGAGAGCCGCCGGGCGTGGCGCGACCTGCTTCTGTCGACACCAGGTCTTGGTGAATTCATCAGCGGCGTGATCCTGTACGAGGAAACACTGGGCCAGCGCGCCGACGATGGCACGCCGCTGCCGGAGCTGGCGGCGCGCCATGGCATCGTGCCCGGCATCAAGGTGGACAAGGGCAAGCTCGCGCTAGCCCACGCTCCCGGCGACGAGATCACCGAGGGCCTCGACGGGCTGGCCAAGCGGCTTGCCGGCTATCGCCAGCAGGGCGCGCGCTTTGCCAAGTGGCGCGCGGTGTACAACGTGTCCGACAAACTGCCCGGCCGGCTTGCCATCCAGGCCAATGCGGAGGCGCTGGCACGCTATGCCGCGATCTGCCAGGAGACGGGCGTGGTGCCCATCGTCGAGCCCGAGGTGCTGATGGATGGCGCGCACTCCATGGCGCGTTGCGCCGAGGTCACCGAGACCGTGCTGCACGAAGTCTTTCACGCTTTGCACCGGCATGCGGTGGTGCTCGAACACATGCTGCTGAAACCCAGCATGGTGCTCCCCGGCAAGGAGGCCGGCCACGCGACGCCGGCCGAGGTTGCCATGCAGACCCTGCAGGTGCTCAAGCGCACGGTGCCGGCGGCGGTGCCGGGCATCTTCTTCCTGTCCGGCGGCCAAACGCCTACTGAGGCCACCGCCAATCTCGATGCCATGAACCGGCTCGGCCCGCTGCCCTGGCGGCTGGCCTTTTCCTACGGACGCGCCTTGCAGGAGCCGCCCCTGCTGGCCTGGCGCGGCGAGGCCGCTAACGCGGCGCAAGCGCAACGGGCGCTGCTGCAGCGCTCCCGGCTGAATGGCATGGCCTGCCTGGGGCAATATGAAGCGGCGCTGGAGACCGCTGCGGGCTGAGCTTTCGGCAGGCGCGGTCTGGACCGGGCGCTCAAACGCTTGCGCGCTGCCTGCATCAGGCGCCCGCGCTGCTCGGGTTCCGCGGGCGCCTTGTAGACCGAGTGACGTCGCCGCGAGCATCACATGCTTGCGCTTCCAGCCTGCGGTAAGCGCGCTCAGTATCGGCGCAGGAAAGGTCGCTGCGAAGTCTGCTTCAGCCGGTTAAGGAACCAGCGGCCGGCGGGGCCGGGCGGCGTGTCCTTGCGGTAGACCGCGAACATGGCGATCGGCGGGGTACGCGGCTGGAAGCTTTCCAGCCGCAACGCCACCAGGTCGCCCGCATCGATATCCCCCTGCACCATTGCCGCTGGCATGTGCCCCCAGCCGAAGCCGGCGCGCAAGAAGGCATGCTTCGCGCCCAGATCGGCCAGGCGCCAGGTCAGCGGCGAGAAGACGCCGAAGGTCTCCCCCTCGGTCAGCGTGGTGCGGTCGGTCAGGACCAATTGCACGTGGCCCTCCAGTTCGCGTACCCGGATAGCCCCCTTGCGCGATGCCAGAGGATGCGATGGCGCGGCCACGGTGACCATTGGCACGTCGAGCAGCTTTTCCGCATCCAGCGTCTCGGGAACCGCGGGCATCGATCCGCTGATGCCAAGCCGGCAAACGCGCTCGATTACCGGGCGCATGACCGCGCCAAGCGCCTCTACATACAAGCGCAGCGGGGTGTGTGGAAAAGCATCGCGGAACTCGCCCACTGTCACCGTCAGTGACGCCATCGGGTACATGACATCCACCACCACAGACAGCTCGGGTTCAAGTCCTTCGGCAATCGCGCGCGCCTTGGATTTGAAGCCGTCCATGCCGCTCACCACCAGCCGCGCCTGCGCCAGAAGCGCGGCGCCCTGCTCGGTCAGGCGCGGGTAGCGGCCGCTGCGATCGAACAACTGGACATCGATTTGTCCCTCCAGGTTGGCGAGCGTCTGGCTCACCACCGACTGCGCGCGCCGCAGCTTCCGCCCCGCCGCGGAGAAGCTGCCCTCGTCGGCGGCCGCGATGAAGGTGCGTAGCTGGTCCAGGGATACGCCATCAAGCATGTATCTATTCCTTAGATGGATTTCATCTAGAAATATAGGCTACCAATATATATGTCAAGCACCTAACCTTCGGTCATGTCATCGCCGAAGGAGATTTTCATGGAGTACGCAACGCAGACCCGTCACGCCGGAGACGCGGGCCAGACCCAGCACCACGCCGCGCAGCCGGATGCGGCGAGCCATCGTGCCATCGTGCTGCGTACTGGTGGCCGCCGGCATGGTCCCGTTTCACGGATCGTCAGTCCCGGCGACGTTGGCAAGCTGATCAAGCCCTTCGTCTTTCTCGACTACTTCGATTTCGCACCCTCAGGCGACGCGTTGTTCCCCATGCACCCGCACTCGGGCATCGCTACCCTCACCGTGCTGCTCGAKGGCGAACTGCACTACGAAGATACGACCGGCGCGGCCGGCGTGTTGGCGGCGGGCAGCGTCGAATGGATGCGGGCGGGCAACGGCATCTGGCACGCAGCCAGTCCCGCGAAGGGGAGCCGCTTCCAGGGCTATCAACTGTGGATCGCCCTGCCGCGCAGCCTGGAGAACGGCACGCCGCACAGCCAATACCTTCCGGCATCCTCGATACCGCAATCAGGACCGGTGCGCCTGGTACTGGGCTCACTGGCTGGAAAAGACAGCCCGGTTGCCGCGCCGTCCGGCGTGGCACTGCTGCACGTGTGCCTGGCGGCGGGCCAAAGCTGGCGCTATCAGCCGCCCGCAAGCCACACCGTGGCCTGGGCACACGTCAACCGTGGCACGCTCGCGACGGGTGGCGAGTTGCTGCAGGACGAACTCGCGGTCTTCTCACAATCCGAGGACGCGCTCGATTTCACCGCCAAAACAGATGCGGATTTCATCGTCGCGTCGGCGGTCCCCCATCCGCACGACCTGGCACTTGGCTACTACTCAGTCCATACATCGAACGACGCGCTCCGCAGGGGCGAAGCCGAGATCGCCAGGATCGGGACGCAGTTGCGCGCCGATGGTCGTCTGCGGTGATGCGAGTGACTCCCAGGCAAGGCATTTACCGCTTTATCTCCACGTTCCATTCTTCATTACGTACTTTCCATTTCTTCACCCAAGGATGCAAACCATGAACTCGACGACCGCAACTTCGCACCTGGCCCTTCCCCTGATCGGCCGTACCCTCATCGCCACCATCTTTCTCGTCAGCGGCCTTGGCAAGCTGATGGCGCCCGGCGCGACCATCGCTTACATCGGCTCGCTCGGCCTGCCTGTGCCGCTGCTGGGCTATCTCGGTGCGCTGGTGCTGGAACTGGCGGGCAGCGTGCTGTTGATTGCCGGCTATCGCACGCGATTGACTGCTGCGCTGCTTGCCGCCTACGCCGTGGTCACGGCGCTGATCTTCCATCACGCGCTCGGCGATCAGAACCAGATGTTCCACTTCCTGAAGAACCTGGCGATGGCCGGCGGTCTGCTGCAGGTGGTGGCCCATGGCGCCGGCGCGCTTAGCATCGACGGTCGCCGCAGCACGACCGGCACGCGCGCCGTCGCGGCGCATTGAATGCCACGTACCCAACAATCCGGGAGCACGTAGTTGCAGGTTCGCGGCAAGAATCTCCGCTACCACCGCGCCCGACACGCAAGGAAATATCATGAGCGTCGCAGCAGAGTTGTTGCAGCAACACCTCCAGTGGCTGGTTGATGACCACCAGCAATGGCAGGAACTGATTGCCGCGGACATCGTATGGGAACTGCCCTACGCGCCGGGCATCGGGCATCCGTCGAAATTGAGCGGCCGGGACGCGGTGATCCGCCATGTCTCCTGGTTCATCGGTGCGGTATCGAATTTCCGCTTCTTCGACGCCGAGATCCTACCCGCGGCAGACCCTCGTCAAGCCGTTGCGCGGGTGCACGCCGAAGGGCTGATCCAGTCGACCGGCCGCATCTACCGGCAGGAGTACGTCGTGTTCTTGACGGCCCGCGACGGCAGGATCGCGCATCTGCGCGAATACTTCGACCCGGTGCAGGCCGCGCTGGCACTTGATACCCCGATCGTCGGCATTACCGCAAGGAGCCTTTGATGAAAGCCATTCGTGTAGCCGCCTACGGCGGCCCCGATTCCCTGTCGCTGCAGGAACTCGATGATCCTCGCCCCGGTGATGGCGAGGTGCTGATTGATGTCGCCGCCACCTCGGTCAACCCGATTGACTGGAAGATCGTCAGTGGGGCCATGCAAGCCTTCATTCCGCTAACCTTTCCCTTCACGCCCGGGGTGGATGCCGCGGGGACTGTCATTGCGGTTGGACGCAATGTCACCACACTGGTGCCGGGAGACGAAGTGCTGGGCTTCATCGGCATCGTCGGCGGCTATGCAACGCGTGCCGTGGTGGATGCGGGGCGCCTTGCCCGCAAGCCGAAGGGCCTCGGGTTCCTGGAGGCCGCTGGCATTCCCGCGGCGGCTTTGACTGCCTGGCAAGCGCTGCACGACCACGGCAAGCTTCAGGCGGGACAGAAAGTCCTGATCCATGCCGCAGCTGGCGGTGTCGGTAGCGTGGCCGTGCAGTTGGCGAACCTGGCCGGCGCACAAGTGATCGGCACCGCTTCGGCCGCCAACCGGAGCTACCTCCAAGGCCTGGGGGCGACGGACGTGATCGACTACACCGAGGACGATTTTGCCGCCAAGGTTTCGGATGTCGATCTTGTACTCGACCTGGTCGGCAGCGACACGCAAGTGCGTTCCTGGTCAGTGCTCAAGCGCGGTGGCACGCTGGTATCCAGCGTCAGCCCGCCGGATGCCAGGCGCGCCCATGAAGTCGGCGCCGACGGAAAGCACTTTGCGACGCGCCCTGATGGTGCCCAGCTCTCCGCGCTGGCCATGCTTTACGAATCAGGCAGACTGCGCGTCGAAATTGAGTCCACTTATCCACTGGATCGAGCCGGAGAGGCAATGGCGAAGAGCATGGCCAGGCATGTGCGCGGCAAGGTGATTATCCAAACGGCATAAGGCGCCGGCTGGCACGCGCGCGAGGCGATGCCGTCCATCTTCTGCCCGCCGAACGGCCGGTGAAGGGGCGGGGCCGCCGGTCCGACTCTACGTGCGGTCCCCTTTGCGCGCCATCAGTACGGAAGCCGTGGCGCCCGATGCATCGCAACGTCCGTCTACCAAGACGAGGTTCCCCCGCGCGCCCTGAGCAGTTTCCCTTCAAAGTGCGCAACCAGGAAGTCGAGGAACGCCCGGACCTTGGCCGACATGTTCAACCGCTCAGGGAAGACGGCAAAGATGTCGGCTGGTGGCAAGGCATAGTCTTCGAGCAGCAAGACCAGGCGGCCGCTTCGGAGGTACTTGGCAAGGTCCCACTCCGCGCGCTGCAAGATCCCTTGCCCGGCCAGGCCCCACGTCAGCGTCACTTCGCCATCATTGCTGCTCAGGGCGCCGCGCACCTTTACCGTTTCCGTCTTCTTGCCTTTGACGAAGCGCCAGATGCCATAGGCGGAGTCGTTCTGGCGCAGCACGATGCATTGATGCTGGGTCAGATCATGTGGCGTGATCGGCGTGCCGTGTGCATTTAGATAGGAGGGCGCGGCGCAGACCAGGCGCCGGTTGTCGGCAATCTTCCGCGCTATAAGGCGTGTGTCAGGAATCTCGCCGAACCGGATTCCTATGTCGAATCCCTCATCGCCCAGGTTCATCGGCCTGTCCGTCAGGTGGAGCTGCACCTCCATTTGTGGATACCGTTTCGCGAAATCGGATATCGCGGGCGCGATGTAGGTTCGCCCGAATCCCAGCGGGGCATTGACGCGCAACGTCCCACGCGGCGCCACATGGCTGCTGGAGATCAGTTGGTCGAGATCCTCGATCTCAGCAAGCAGGCGCCGGGCGTGCTCGAGGTAGACCTCTCCCTCGGCAGTCAGGCCGATGCGCCGCGTCGTCCGGTTCAGCAACCGCACGCCAAGCCGCTTTTCCATTTGAGCCAGCCGTTTGCTGATGGCGGCGGGGGTGACGTCTTGTTCACGCGCTGCCGCTGACAGGCTGCCCGCCTTGGCCAGGCCAGCGAAGAAGGCAAGTTCGGAAGGCTGTCCCATCTTCAACCTCAAGTTAATATTAGTTTGAAATTAAGTTTATCTTACTCCCTCAGTTTTCAACGATAGTTAGGTCACAGAAGGCGCCGGCAAGCCTGGCGGTTGAAAGCGGCCTTCGGTGTGTGGAAAACAATGCGAGGAGCAACGCTATGCGTGAATACAAGATTGCAGCCATCCCTGGCGATGGCATCGGCCCGGAAGTCATCTCTGCCGGTTTGCAAGTGCTGGAGACCCTGGCGGGACAAGACGGCGGCTTCAGGCTGAGCGTCGAGCATTTTCCCTGGAGCTCCGACTACTATCTGGAGAAAGGCTACTACATCCCCGAAGGCGGGCTGGAGCGCCTGAAGCAGTTCGACGCCATCTTCTTTGGCGCAGTGGGCGCCCTGAACGTACCCGATCACGTGTCGCTGTGGGGCCTGCGTCTGCCTATCGCCCAGGGCTTCGACCAATACGCCAATGTGCGTCCGGCGCGCGTCCTGCCAGGGGTGAAGAGCCCGCTGGCGAATGGCAAGGACATCGACTGGGTCATCATCCGCGAAAACTCGGAAGGCGAGTATGCCGGCAATGGCGGTCGTACTCACCGTGGCCTGCCCATCGAGACCGGCACTGAAACAGCAGTCTTCACGCGCGCCGGGGTCGAACGGATCCACCGCTTCG
The DNA here is from genome assembly GCF_056399885.1 of Cupriavidus sp. 01L45. Lineage (NCBI taxonomy): Bacteria > Pseudomonadati > Pseudomonadota > Betaproteobacteria > Burkholderiales > Burkholderiaceae > Cupriavidus > Cupriavidus sp. 01L45. Next base: position 43,880 of record NZ_JBFTSG010000061.1, read on the forward strand.
CATTCGAGATCGCGCGGAAGCGCCCCCGCAAACACCTCACCCTGGTGACCAAGTCGAACGCGCAACGCTTCGGCATGGTGATGTGGGACGAGATCTTCTATGAAGTCGCCAAGGACTATCCGGACGTCAAGGTTGACCGCGAACTGGTCGATGCCGTGACCACGCGCATGGTGTTGAAGCCCCATACGCTGGACGTGGTGGTCGCGACCAACCTGCACGCCGACATCCTGTCCGACCTGGCGGCAGCGCTGTCCGGCAGCCTCGGCATCGCGCCGACCGCCAACCTGAACCCGGAACGCGTGTTTCCGTCGATGTTCGAACCGATCCACGGTTCTGCCTTCGATATCACGGGCAAGGGCGTGGCGAATCCCATCGCCACCTTCTGGACCGCGGCCATGATGCTCGAGCATCTGGGCGAGAAGCCCGCGGCGGACCGCCTGATGGCAGCCATCGAGCAGATCACCGCCAACGGCGTCTTCACCCCGGATCTGGGCGGCAATGCGACCACCGCATCTGTCACCGAAGCCATCTGCAAGGTGTTGGCCGATCAGGTCAAGAAGGCGGCCTGAAGCTGGAAAAGCAGCGCGGCTTGCCGCGCCGCAGCAAACCGCTGGCGGGTTAGCACCGGCACAGGTGCCCCGCACCGTGCCGGCCCTGAATGGGCCGGCCAACAAAGAATTCCATCAGGAGACAGGCATGCAATCCGTTATCCGGACTGCGGTGGCTGCGTTCGCCCTCGCTCTCGGCGCCGGCACCGCTTTCGCCCAGGTATATCCCGCCAAGCCCATTCGCCTTATCGTCCCGTTTCCCCCGGGGGGCACCACCGATGTCCTTGCCCGTACGGTGGGACAAAAGCTCACGCAGGCGCTGGGCCAGCCCGTCATTATCGAAAACCGGCCGGGCGCTGGCGCAACCATTGGCGCGGACGCCGCCGCGAAGTCTGCGCCAGATGGCTACACGCTGCTCATGGGCGCGGTTCATCACACCATCGCGCCGAACGTCTACAAAAAGCTCTCCTACGACTTCCAAAAGGACCTGACACCGGTCTCCGTCGTTGCCATCGTGCCGAACGTGCTCGTTGTCAGCCCGAGCTTCCCGGCCAGGAACGTGCAGGAGCTGGTTGCCTACGCCAGGGCCAACCCGGGAAAGCTGACCTACGCGTCCAATGGCAACGGCACGGCCCATCACCTGATCGGCGAGCAATTCAAGGCACAGACCGGCACCAACATCGTCCACGTTCCCTACAAGGGGAGCGCCCCGGCTATCACCGACCTGATGGGCGGACAGGTCTCGATGATGTTTGACACCGCGTCGTCCGCGCTGCCTTACATCAAGGCGGGCAAGCTGAAGCCGCTGGCGGTCGCCACGGCCAGGCGCTCTTCCGCGCTGCCGGATGTGCCTACCCTTGCCGAGTCGGGCTTGCCAGGCTTCGATATCGCCTCCTGGTTCGGCATCCTTGCCCCTACGGGAACGCCGCCTGAGATCGTGAACCGGCTAAGCACGGAAATCACCAGGGCCCTGGCACTCCCCGATGTGAAGAAGCAGTTTGCGGCCATCGGCGCAGAACCGGTCGGCAACACCCCGGCTCAGATGACGGCCCAGATCAAGGAAGAAGTCACCCGCTTCGGCAAGCTCGTCAAAGAGGCGCGCGTAAGCATGGACTGACCGGGAGGCACGGCCGTCGCGAAGACGTCGGCCGCATCCGTTCGATGAAGGCAAGACAGACAGGCTGCGCTGCAAGTGCGTCGCCACAGGAGACATCATGAAAAGGCGACTCATCAGCTCACTGTATGTCCAGGTGCTCATTGCCGTGGCGGCGGGCATCCTGCTGGGTATCTTCATGCCCCATATCGGCAGCGAGCTCAAACCACTTGGCGATATCTTCATCCGCCTCATCAAGATGGTGTTTGCACCCATCATCTTCGCGACGGTAGTGCTCGGCATCGCCAAGATGGAAAGCATGAAAGACCTTGGCAGGGTAGGCTGGCGTGCCTTGCTGTACTTCGAAGTGCTGTCGACGTTCGCGCTGCTGCTCGGCGTCATCGTGGTCAACTTGGTACAGCCCGGTCATGGCATGAACGTCGACCCGGCGACGCTCGACACGAAGAGCATTGCCGCTTATACGGCACAGGTGAAGCACGAAGGCGTCATGGACTTCCTGCTCAACCTCGTGCCGATGAGCATTGTCGATGCACTGGCCAAGAACGACATCCTGCAGATCCTCGTGTTTTCGGTATTCATGGGCGTGGCCCTGGCCCATCTGGGCGAGCGCGGCAAGCCGTTCGTCGCCGCCCTGGACTCGTTCGCCAACGCCATGTTCGCGATCGTCGGCATGATCATGCGCTTCGCGCCGGTTGCCGCGTTCGGCGCCATGTCATTCACGGTGGGCAAGTATGGCTTTGGCTCCATTGCATCGCTTGGCAAGCTGGTCGCCACCATGTACGGGACCTGCGCGCTGTTCGTGCTGATTGTGTTGGGTGCCATTTGCCGCATCTGCGGATTCAGCCTGTTCAAATTCCTGAAGTACATCAAGGACGAAATCCTGACCGTGCTGGGCACGAGCTCGTCGGAATCCGTCATTCCGCAGTTGATGCGCAAGCTGGAGAACGTCGGCGTGTCGAAGCCCGTCGTCGGGCTGGTGGTGCCGGCGGGGCTTACCTTCAACCCCGATGGCCAGTGCATCTACTACACCATGGCCGCGATCTTTATCGCACAGGCAACCAACACGCCATTGACCCTCACCGACCAGTTCGTCGTGCTCGGTGTGCTGCTGCTGACTTCGAAGGGTTCCGCGGGCATCACCGGCTCGGGTTTCATCACGCTGGCGGCAACGCTCGCGTCGCTGGGGAAGATTCCGGTGGCTGGCATGGTTCTCCTGCTTGGGGTGGACCGCTTCATGTCGGAGGCGCGCGCCATCACCAACACCATCGGCAACGCGGTTGCGACCATGGCGATTGCCAAGTGGGTCGGCGCGCTCGACGAGGACCGCGTCCAACGCGTCCTCAATGGCGAAGTCGACCCCGAGGACCTGGAGCAACTCTACGAAGGTGTCGCGCCGGAACCGATCCCGCTGGTGCCGTTGCAGCCGAACTATGCCGCCGACGCCCGCAAGAGTGCTTGAAACCGGAACGGAAACAGGTAGCGCATCGTGAAACACCTCAGCATTGAAAACCCCCGTGCATTCCTGGAGTCGCTCTTCCGGACTGCCGTATCCGCGGCGGACCCGCGGGACTGCCTGGCGACCGCATTACCCGAGCCGCCTGCCGGTCGCACCATCGTCGTCGGGGCCGGCAAGGCCGCCGCCAGCATGGCCCGGGCGCTGGAACAGGCGTGGCCGGGCCCACTCACCGGACTGGTTGTGACGCGGTACGGCCACGCCACGCCGACCTCGCGCATCGAAGTCGTCGAAGCCGCGCATCCGGTACCCGACGCGGCTGGCCAGCGTGCCGCGGTTCGCATGCTGGACATGGTCTCGGGGTTGTGCCCGGACGATCTGGTCATCTGCCTGATATCCGGCGGCGGATCCTCGCTGCTCAGCCTTCCGCTGGCCGGCATAAGCCTGGAGGAAAAACGCGCCGTCAACCAGGCGCTGCTGGCCAGCGGCGCGACCATCTCGGAGATGAACTGTGTGCGGCGGCATCTTTCCGGCATTAAAGGTGGAAGGCTTGCCGCTGCGTGCCATCCGGCTCGCGTTGTTACGCTGCTGATCTCGGACGTACCCGGCGACGACCCGGTCAATATCGCTTCCGGGCCGACGGTATGCGACGCGACCACGTGCCAGGACGCGCTGGATATCGTCCGGCGCTACGGGATCCCGCTCCCGGCCAGCGCGGAGCGTCTGCTGGCGTCCGGCAGCGGGGAGTCCGTCAAGCCAGGCGACGAACGGCTCGCGCACAGCGAGGTGCGCATGATCGCGACGCCTGCCATCTCCCTTGCCGCCGCGGCGCAGGCAGCGGCGGCCGCGGGCATCCAGCCCTATGTACTGGGGGATCGCATCGAAGGCGAGGCCACCGACGTCGGCAAGGTGATGGCCGGCATCGCCTTCCAGGCCGCGCGGGCAACGGCGCCATTCCAGCTTCCGTGCGTGCTTCTGTCAGGGGGCGAGACCACCGTCACGGTCAGAGGCAATGGCCGCGGTGGGCGCAACGTGCAATTCCTGCTTTCCCTGGCCATTGCGCTGGACGGCCACCCGGGTGTCTTTGCGCTGGCCGCCGATACGGACGGCGTGGACGGCATCGAAGAGATCGCAGGGGCATACGCCGACCCCACGACACTCTCGCGAGGCTGGCAAAGGGAGATGGCGCCGCACGCCCTTCTCGCCAACAACGACGGACACACCTTCTTCGAGGCGCTTGGCGACTCCATCGTCACGGGCCCGACTCTTACCAACGTCAACGACTTCCGCGCCTTGCTGATTACCAGCCCGGCCGGGAAAGGATGCTAGATCATGCGCCGCACTCGAAATGCCAAGATTGTCGCCACCGTCGGACCGGCCAGCAGCGATGCTGCAACCCTTCGCCGCCTGTTCATGGCCGGCGCCGACGTCTTTCGGCTGAACTTCAGCCACGGCACGCATGCCGACCACAAGGCACGCCTCAACCTCATCAGGGATCTGGAGACGGAGCTGGGACGGCCTATCGGCGTCCTGCTGGACCTGCAAGGGCCAAAGCTGCGCGTGGGCCAGTTCGCGAACGGTCCCGTTACGCTCGTGCAAGGCCAGACGTTCCGGCTTGACATGGACAAGGACCGCCCGGGCGACGCGACCCGGGTTGCACTGCCCCATCCCGAGATCTTTGCGGCACTGGAAGCGCAGACCGACCTGTTGCTCGACGATGGGAAGCTTCGCCTCCGGGTAAAGGCATTCGGGCCGGACTATGCCGAGACCGAAGTGATCGACGGTGGGGTGCTGTCCGACCGCAAGGGCGTCAACGTGCCAGGCGTCGTGCTGCCGCTGTCGGCCTTGACCGCGAAGGACCGAGAAGACCTGGACTACGGCTTGTCGCTCGGGGTCGACTGGATCGCATTGTCTTTCGTCCAGCGCGCGGAGGACATTCGCGAGATCAAGCAGATTGTCGGAAACCGGGCCAGCATCGTCGCCAAGCTGGAGAAGCCTGCGGCCATCGCGGAGCTGCATGCCATCGTCGCCGAAACCGACGCGGTGATGGTCGCCCGCGGCGATCTTGGCGTCGAAATGCCCGCCGAGCAGGTGCCGTCCATCCAGAAACGCATCGTGCAGGCTTGCCGCAAAGCGGGCAAGCCCGTTATCGTCGCCACGCAGATGCTGGAATCCATGGTGAGCTCGCCGGTACCGACGCGCGCCGAAGCATCCGACGTTGCCACCGCCATCTACGATGGCGCCGACGCCGTCATGCTCTCCGCAGAATCGGCCTCGGGGAAATTCCCCGTCGAAGCCGTGCAGATGATGAACAGCATCATTGTGCAGACGGAGGCAGACCCGTACTACAGGGAGGTCATGGAGGCGTCGCAGACACCACCGGAGCCGGACATCGCCAACGCAATCGGCAGTGCAATGCGCCGCGTGGCCGGGCTTCTCCACGTAGCCACCACCGTGGCGTACACAAGCTCCGGCTATTCCGCCATGCGCATGTCTCGCGAGCGTCCCGATGCCCCCATTATCGGCATGACCCCAAACCTGCATGCTGCGCGTGCCATGGCACTCGTCTGGGGTGTGCATGCGGTCATCATCCATGAAGTGGAGAGCGTCACCGAGATGACGAACTATGCCTGCGACACAGCCGAGAACGAGGGCTTTGCCACTTCGGGGCAAGTCATCGTGATCTCCGCGGGCATGCCATTCGGCACGCCTGGCACGACCAACCTGCTTCGCATTGCAACGGTTGGCCAGCCGGCCGCCTGAAGACCCTCGGCACCCACGACATCCCTATTTGAGGCATTCATCATGACCGTCATCCGATCCATCCGAGGCTTCGAGGTATTGGACTCCCGCGGCAATCCCACCGTAGCCGCGGAGGTGACGCTGGCCGATGGCGCCTGTGGATATGCGGCCGCACCCTCGGGCGCCTCCACCGGCAGCCGGGAAGCACTGGAACTCCGGGACAATGACCCGGCCCGCTACGGCGGCAAAGGGGTCCGGAAGGCCGTCAGACACGTCAACGAAGACCTGAGCGCAACGCTGGTCGGTTGCGACGCTGCGGACCAGGCGGCCGTGGATGGCCTGCTCCTGCAAGCGGACGGTACGGAGACGAAGTCCCGCATGGGCGCGAATGCGCTTCTGGCGGTGTCCCTCGCCGCCGCCAGGGCGGCGGCTGCATCCCAACGGGTGCCTTTGTACAGGCGCTTCTCGACGGCCGACCGCTTCGTGCTGCCGGTACCGATGATGAATGTGATCAACGGCGGCGCTCACGCCGACAACAACGTCGACATACAAGAGTTCATGATTCTGCCGGCAGGCGCCGCTTCATTTGCCGAGGCGATCCGTTGGGGTGCCGAGGTATTTCACTCGCTCAAGAGCGTGCTGCGAAAGCGGGGCCTCTCCACCGCTGTGGGTGACGAGGGCGGGTTTGCTCCCGATCTTCCCTCCAATGAGGCTGCGCTGGAAGCGATCATCAGTGCAATCGAGCTCGCCGGCTATCGGATCGGCCCCGATATCGCGCTGGGTCTGGACGTCGCCAGCTCGGAACTCTACGAGAACGGGGTGTATAGCCTGGCCTCCGAAGGCAAGCACTTCGACGCCGGCGGCTTCTGCGACTATCTCGCCGCGCTGGCGAAGAACTACCCCATCGTCACCATCGAGGATGGAATGGCAGAGGACGACTGGACAGGATGGAAGCTGCTGACGGAGACGCTCGGAGAACGCATTCAGCTTGTGGGCGATGATCTGTTTGTCACCAACACGGCCATACTGGAGAGAGGCATCGAAGAAGGAATCGCCAATTCCATCCTGATCAAGCCGAATCAGATCGGTACCCTGACAGAGACTCTGGCCGCCATATCGATGGCCACCGCGGCGGGATACACCGCGGTCGTGTCCCATCGCTCCGGCGAGACGGAAGACACGACGATTGCCGATATCGCGGTAGGGACTTCGGCCACCCAAATCAAGACCGGATCGCTCTGCCGCTCGGATCGTGTGGCCAAGTACAACCGGATACTGCTGATCGAAGCCGAGTTGGGAGAACTGGCTACCTATGCGGGACCGACCGCGTTCGGGCCGCCAGCCCTCCGCGCGCGTTCAAGGCAGCGGCGCTGACATCTCCTGCAATAGCGGTGCCTTGTCGTTCACTGCCGAGCCAATCAGCGCAAAGCCAAACGTGCGTCCTGTCGCCGGATCGGAGCAGATGGCGCGGATGCTGTTGCGCACATCCTGCGGATGCTACCGGCTCGATCATGGCCAGCGCCTGCGTGGTGGGCACCATGCGGCTGCCGCTGCGCACCAGCAGCGGGTCGCCGGTCATCTCGCGCATCCGCCGCAGTGCAACACGGATCGCCGGCCGGGACTGGCCCAGCAGGACCGCTGTACGGGAGACGCTGCACGCGGTCAGCAGGGTATGCAGGATGCGGAGCAACTGGAGGTCTAGCGAGGCTTTTGGCATCACGATGGGGCAAGGTTGGTTATCAGGACGGGAGGCATTGCCGCCGCTTGCGAACGCGGTATGATCTGGCGATCCACGGCCCGGACGCCAGCGGCGCTCCGGGACGGCGCACTTGCGGCCAGGCGGTGGCCGCCGACATGACGAGGTGAGGGACAGATGAAAACCAGCGCAAGAAACAAGCTGACCGGCAAGGTGACAGCAGTCCACCAGGGCGCGGTGAACGACGAGATCGAACTCGAGGTTGCCGGCGGCGCGAAGATCGTCGCCACCATCACCAGCGACAGCACCAAGCGGCTCGGGCTCGCGGTAGGCAAGGAAGCCATCGCGCTGATCAAGGCGTCATCCGTCATCGTTGGCGTGCCTGAACCGGACATGCTGCTCTCCGCCCGCAATCAGCTTGTGGGCACGGTTTCGGGGGTCAAGACCGGCGCCGTCAATGCCGAAGTTGTCATTGGCCTGAAGCAGGGGGGCGAGATCGTGGCCATCATCACCAATGACAGCGTAAGCAGCCTGGGGCTGGTGCAAGGCGGCGCGGCCGTCGCCATCTTCAAGGCCTCCAGCGTCTTGCTGGCCACTCGCGCCTGACCCTGCCTACCGTGCCGCCGGCGCCGCGAACACTTCCAGGCTGATCAGCCTGGAGACGTAGCGCCCGGCCTTGCCGTCGTTCGGGACTGCCAGCCGGGCAAAACCGCTGGCGGTGAGCGGCGCGCCATCCATCGCATAGGCGATCATGACCGGCTGGTTGCCGAAGCCGGGCTCGATCTCGCCCAGCGAGATCGGCGTCTTGTAGCCGTCGCTGCCGGTCGCCACCACGTACATGGCGAGCACATCGCTCTTTACCGCCGGATATGTCGGCGTTTGCGGAGATCGTGCGGTGGATTCGGAGGGAGCGGTGGGTGGTTATCCCACCGCCGCCGAGCCGCGCTTGCCTGCCTGCGGCCTTTCGTCACTTGTCAGCCTAGCCAGCCCTTGATGGTCGCCGCCATGACGTTGGCGGAGATGCCGTAGCGATCGTGCAACGTAGGCAGTGCGCCAGCGTCGAGGAACGCGTCCGGAAGGCCAATCTGCCGGAATGGCGCGCTAACGCCAGCGCGCATCAGCGCAGTCGCCACCCCTTCGCCGAGACCGCCGATTACCGTATGGTTCTCGGCGACGACGACGAGCCGGCCAGCGCGCTTTGCCTCTTGCACGATGGTTTCGGTGTCAAGGGGTTTGATCGTCGGCACGTGCAGCACGCCAACGCCCACGTGATCTGCTTCCAGCGCCTTGGCGACTTCGAGCGCGCGCATTGTCATGATGCCCGACGAGATAACGAGCACCTCAGCGCCGTCGCGCAGCAATTTTGCCTTGCCAAGTTCAAAGCGATAGTCATATTCATCGAGCACCATGGGGACGTTGCCGCGCAGCAGCCGCGCATAGACAGGACCGCGATGTGCCGCGATGGCGGGCACCATTTGCTCGGTGTCCAGCGCGTCGCACGGATCGATGACGGTCATGTTCGGCATCGCGCGCATCAAGGCCAGGTCCTCGGCGGCCTGATGGCTTGGTCCATAGCCTGTCGTGAGGCCGGGAAGCGCACAGACGATCTTCACGTCCAGGTTGTCTTCGGCGATGGCCTGGTGCATGAAGTCATAGGCGCGGCGCGTGGCAAAGACCGCGTACGTGGTGACAAAGGGCTGTGCCCCCTCGTGCGCCAGGCCGGCGGCAGCGCCCATCAGCAACTGCTCGGCCATGCCCATCTGGTAGTAGCGTTCGGGGAACGCCTTCGCAAAGAGATGCAGGTCGGTGTATTTGCCGAGGTCGGCCGTCATGCCGATCACGTCGGGCTTGTTGCGGGCCAGTTCCACCAGTGCATGTCCGAACGGGGCAGGGCGGGTCGCCTGGCCCTCTCCGGCAATCGACGCGATCATTGCGGACGTCTTCAGACGCGGCTTGTTCAAGGTTGCGTTGCTCATGCTTGTCTCCCGGCTTCCAGTGCTTCCAGCGCGAGCTGCCACTCGTGGGCGTCGACGCGGATAAAGTGATTCTTCTCGCGCTGCTCCAGGAAAGGAACACCGCAGCCCATGCGCGTATCGCAAACGATCATGCGAGGCTGCGCGCCCGGATGCGATCGCGCCGCATCGAATGCCGCCGCTACCGCCTCGATATCGTTGCCATCGACGCGCTGCGTAAACCAGCCAAAGGCCTCCAGCTTCTCCACCAGCGGCTCGAATGCCATGATTTGCGTCGATGGCCCGTCGGCCTGCTGGTTGTTGACATCGACCATTGCGATGAGGTTGTCCAGTTTCCAGTGGCTCGCCGACATGATGCCTTCCCAGATCGCGCCTTCGTCCAGTTCGCCATCGGAGAACAGCGTATAGACAAAAGCATCGGAGCCCTTGCGCTTGAGGCCAAGGCAACGGCCAACGGCTATCGTCAGGCCCTGCCCCAGAGACCCGCCAGACATCTCCATGCCTGGCGTGTAACTTGCCATGCCTGACATCGGCAGGCGGCTATCGTCGCTGCCATACGTCTCCAGCTCTTCTGCCGGGAGAATGCCTGCTTCGAACAAGGCGGCATACAGCGCGATCGCGTAGTGCCCGTTGGACAGGAGGAAGCGGTCTCGCCCCTCCCACTCCGGGTCTTCCGGCCGGTACCGCATGGCACCGAAGTACGCAACGGCAAGGACGTCCGCGATGTCGAGTGCCTGCCCGATGTAGCCCTGGCCTTGCACTTCACCCATCAACAGGGCATTCCTGCGGATTCGATAGGCGCGCTCTGGCAGTGCCACGGGCGCTTCGGATGAGGATGAATTCATATTCGTCTCCTGCGTAGATCTGATGGTCAAGGGGATGGAGAAGCTCAACGGTTGACGGTCTTCGCCGGGACAAGGAAGACAAGCAGTGCGCCGAGCACGATGACGCCTGAGATAAAGATCAGGCCGGCGGTCGATTTTCCGGTCAGGTCGTTGAGCCAGCCTACGATGGCCGGGGAAAAGAAGCCGGCAAGGTTCGCGAAGCAGTTGACGGCGGCGATCCCGGCCGCTGCCGACATGCCACCCAGCAAAGCGGTGGGCAAGGCCCAGAACTGCGACGAGGACGTCAGGATTCCCGCCGCCGCGATGCTCAGGCAGACGATCGAAGCACCGACGCTGCCAAGCAGGGGAAGCGTCGCAAAGCCAGCCGCCGCTACCAGCATCGGGATCGCCAGGTGCAGGCGCCGCTCGCGGCGCCGGTCCGCGCTCAAGCCGACCAATGGCAGCGCAATAATGGCGCACAGGTACGGCAAAGCGGTAAGGATGCCCACCCACAAGGGGTCGGCGACGCCGGCCTTCCTGACGATGGTCGGCAACCAGAACGTCAAGCCGTACTGTCCGAGCACGACGCAGAAGTAGATGGAGGCCATCAGCCAGAGCCGGCGATCGGCGATGAATGCGCGGATCGACACGTGCGAGACCTTCTGTGCATTGTCGCCAGCGACGTTGCGCGCAAGCAGCGCTTTCTCCGCTTCGGTGAGCCACTTCGCATTCTGGATGCCGTTGTCCAGGTAGAGCAGGATGGCGATGCCGAGAACCAGCGATGGCAGCGCCTCCAGCATGAACAGCCACTTCCAGCCGGCCAGATCCAGCACGCCGTGGAATGCGTGCATGATGTAGCCGGACAGTGGTCCGCCCACGATGCCCGCCAGCGGTATCGCCATGAAGAACATCGATAGCGCCTTGGCCCGCCTTTCCGACGGAAACCAATAGGTCATGTAAAGAATGACCCCGGGCGCAAATCCGGCCTCCGCGACGCCTAGCAAGAAGCGCAACACGTAGAAGGAGGTGGGCGTGCTGACAAACGCAAAGCTCGCCGAGATGACGGCCCACGTCAGCATGATGCGCGCGAGCCAGTTGCGCGCACCCACCTTGTGCAGAATCATGTTGCTCGGGACTTCGAAGAGGAAATATCCAAGAAAGAAGATGCCGGCGCCAAGGCCATAGATCGTTTCACTGAAGCGCAGGTCATTGAGCATCTGCAGCTTGGCAAATCCCACATTGACCCGGTCCAGATAGGCGCCAAGGTAGCAGAGCATCAGGAACGGTATCAGGCGCCGTACCACTTTCGCGTAGGTCTTGGATTCAAAGGTGGCGGCATCCGTGTGCGCCATCACATCGCCCGCGACGGGCGAAGCGTACTTGGTCTTCATGTTGTCTCCTGCCAGGCGCCCCGGGTTAGCCCGAGTGCGCCGATTGTTCCGCCAGGTGAAGGCGGCAGTCGAGGGACGGTCAGTGAATCAGCATCCCGCCATTGACGTCGAGTGTGATGCCCGTCAGGTAGGCGGACAGATCGCTGATCAGGAAGAGGCAGGCGTTGGCCACATCGGCGGCATCGCCGAGACGCCCCAGCGGAATGCCTTTGATGATGTCAGCCCGCATTTCCGGCGTAAGCTTGTCGCCGGTGATGTCCGTCTGGATCAGGCCTGGCGTAATGGAGTTGACGCGAATGTGGTCGCCGCCAAATTCCCGGGCCATGGCGCGTGCGAGGCCAAGCACGCCCGCTTTCGCCGCGCTGTAGTGCGGACCGCCAAAAATGCCACCGCCACGTTGGGCGGAAACCGACGACATGCAAACGATGCTGCCGTGCCTCTGCGCCTTCATTTGAGGGATGACTGCCTGCGACATGTAGAGCGTGCCGCGCAGGTTCACATCGACGACGGCATCGAAGTTGGCTGGCTGGATGTCCAGCGTCCGCAGGGGCTGCGTAATGCCGGCGTTATTGATCAGGCCATCGATGCGCCCGTATTTTTCCAGGGCGGCGCGCGCGGCCAGTTGGCAGGCCGCGCGGTCCGTGACATCGCATGCGATGCCGAGGTGATCTTCGCCAAGGTCCAGTGCCGCCCGCTCCGCGTCTGCCTGCCGCAGATCCAATATGACTACCCTGGCGCCTTGCGCGGCCAGCGCGCTTGCCGTTGCCTTGCCGATACCGCGGGGGGATGCGGCACCGGTCACGATCACAACCTTGTTCTCGAGCATCATGTCTGTCTCCTGACTGTTGAAATGATGGTTCGAGTCTGGTGCCTCGCGCGGCGCCGATCAACGCAGTCCTTCTCAGCTATTGCTGAGAAATTTTCAGATGAGAGATGCGATTCCAGGACGTGAATTTTTGGTGCGCCGCACCATGCGTGAGCCGCATGGGCCGCATGCCTACGTCAACTCCCGGTCGATCCAGTCGAGAAATCGCTGTACCCGAGGCAAGTCCGCATTCTGGGATGGGCAGACGATGTGATGCGCGCCTACCTCCACGGCATACGTAGGGTCAAAGACCGGTACCAGCGTCCCCTTGCTGAGATGGACCGACGCCAGCAGCATGCTTTCCAGCGCCACGCCGATGCCAAGGGCCGCCGTCTCCAGCGACATGTACGAGCGGTCAAAGGAAAAGTCGAACACCTGGTGCTCGCCTGAGACGCCGAATCTGGCAAACCACTGCTGCCACTGGACGAGAGGTGTCTCGGAGAAAACCAGGCGCTGGCCCAGCAGGTCGGCCGGAGCGCGGATGGGGTGTCGGGCAAGATATTCCGGGGAGGCCAGGGGAGCAATGAACTCGTTGCGCACTGTCTTGACTTGCAGATCGCGCCAGTGCGCGTAGCCATAGCGGATATCGACGTCGTAATAGCCGCTTGTAAAGGAGACGTCCTCATAGGAGCAGGCTACGTTCAACTGAATGTCGCCGTTGTCGGCCTGGAACGATTTCAGCCGGGGCAGCAGCCACATCAAGCCGAAGCTCGGGCTCGAATGCACCCTGAGAATGTCGACTTCAGCCTGGCTCGATGCACGCTCGGTCGCGCGGTTCAGTTCAGCGAGCGACCCGGTCACATCGCGCAGGTATTGCTCCCCGACTGGCGTGAGGGCCAGCCCCCGGCCCTGCCGGAAGAAGAGTGGCTGTCCAATGATGGACTCGAGGTTGGCAATCTGATGGCTCACCGCCGAGGCGGTCAGGCCCAGTTCCTCGGACGCCCGGCTTACGCTCTTCGTTCTCGCGACGCTCTCGAACGCAATGATCGACTTCAGCGGCGGAAGGCGCATATTCAGCTCTCTGGTGACGGTGGTAAGAGGGGTTTGTACTTAGAGCGGCCCCCGGCCGGGGATACGCCCGGGGCATGGCAAGGAGCGACAGAACTTCACCGTTGCCCTGGCGGGATCCGTGATGATCATATCGCGTTGGTGGCCTCGCGCGTCGAAGTTGCCGACGTGTAGCGTTGGTGAAGAGACTCCCGCGAAGGCCCGTCAGCAATGCTGCGTAAAAGCAAAAACGGCTTGGAGGTTCAAATTCTCCAAGCCGTTGATTTGCTAAACGTAACAGGTGGTGCGGCTGGCAGGATTCGAACCCACGACCCCTTGGTTCGTAGCCAAGTACTCTATCCAACTGAGCTACAGCCGCACGCGAGGGCGACTATATCGCCCCCTGGGGAAAATACAAGTATTTCCGCAGATAAGAGAACACACGGGGAGTGCGGCGGGTCTCAGCCACTAAGTGGCAAGGTCAATCAACCCCGGCAACATCAGGTACGCCCCAATCACCACCAGCACCCCGAACGCAATCCGCCGCGTTGCCACAGCCGAAAGCGGTGGTGGAAATCGCCGGGCCGCAATCGTAGTCACGGCCACGACAGGCACCGCGAGCGCTGCCTGCGCCCAGATATCGGCGCCGAGCTGCCCCTGCCATGCACTGAACAGCGTACGCGTCACCGAGGTCGCGGTGAATACAAGAATCAGCGCGCAGCGAATCTCCACCATCGACAGCGGTTGCCGATAAAACTGGAAAATCAACGGCGGCCCGGACACGCCGAACATGCCGCTGAGCAGCCCGCCAAAGATGCCGCTGACGAAGAAGCTGCGGTCGCCGGAGCGCCGCACCAGCGGGGCAGGGCGCAGCGCGGCGCTCAGCCCGCCATACAGGACCACCGCGCCCAGCAGCAGTTGCAGGATGCCGGCGGCGGCGCTGCTCAGGTAGTCGAGTATCAGCACGCCGGCCACCACGGAAGGCAGGATGCCCAGCGTGGCCGCGCCGACGGCACGCCAGTCGATATGGTGCATCTTGCCCGGCAAGGCCGCCGCGCTGTTGGCCAGCGTTACCAGGCTCACCAGCGTGGCGACGGTGGCGACCGGCGCCAGGCCCAGCCCGCTGGTCGCGCCCATCACGATCATGCCGAGGCCAAAGCCGGTTACCGTCTGGAAGTAACTTGCCGCGCCCATCAGTGCGAGCAGCGGCAGCAAGTGGTCAGCGGTCATGACAGTTGCGCGGCCATCGGGGCTTCCGTCCGGGCTTGCGCGGCGGTTTGCGCCTGCACTGCCGTTACGGCAATCACGTAGAACACATCGTCCGCGCTGCAGCCGCGCGAGAGATCGTTGGCCGGCTTCTGCAAGCCTTGCAGCAAGGGCCCGATCGCCTTGGCGCCGCCCACGCGCTCCGCCAGCTTGTAGCCGATATTGCCGGCTTCCAGGCTGGGAAACACCAGCACGTTGGCGCGGCCTTCCACCCTGGAGTGCTCGATCTTCTTCATGGCGATCTCGGCAACGATGGCGGCGTCGAGCTGCACATCGCCGTCGATCGCCAGGCCGGGACGCTGCTCGGTGACGAGGCGCGTGGCTTCCACCACCTTGTCGACGGCCGCATGCCGCGCGCTGCCGCTGGTGGAAAACGACAGCATCGCCACGCGCGGCGTGTCCATCAGCAGGCTTTGCGCGCTGTCGGCCGCCGCCATCGCGATCTCGGCCAGTTCGCCGGCATCGGGGTCCACCACCAGCCCGCAATCGGAAAAGATCAGCCCGCCCTTCAGTGCGTGGAAGGGCTCGCACAACATCATCAGGAAAAAACTCGACACCAGCTTGAACGCCGGGTGGATGCCGATGACCTGGATGGCGGTGCGCACCACGTCGGCGGTGGTGTGCACCGCGCCGGCCACCGAGCCGTCCGCGTGGCCCAGGCGCACCATCAGGTTGGCGAAGCACAGGGGTTTGAGCACCTCGCGCCTGGCGTCTTCCAGTGTCATGCCCTTCTTTGCCCGCAGCGCGAACAGCTTTTGCGCGAAGGACGGCGTGAGCGCGGAGCTGGCCGGGTCGATCACGTCCATGCCGGCAAGGCCGATGTCCGCGCCGGCCGCGGCCTGGCGGATGCGCGCGGCGTCGCCCACCAGCACGATGCGTGCTATGCCTTCGCGCGTGGCGCGTTGCGCCGCCTGCAGGATGCGTGGGTCCTCTGCCTCGCACAGCACGATGCGCTGGGGCGCCGCGCGTGCGCGCTCGATAATGCGGTTGATCGCTTTCATGATGGGGTCGCTCAGAATGGAATATGGCCGGAAGCAGCGGACGCCGCTTCCGGCCAGACGTCCGCTACTTCACTGGCTCAAACGTAGTCCTTGTACTTGTCGAGCATGCGCACGGGCTTGGCGAGCGCATCGCGGCGGAACGGGTCGCCCAGCTCGCGGGTGCACATGATTTCGATGATGGTGGTCTTGCCGTGGTTCATCTGCAGGTCGATGGCGCGCTTGAG
>NZ_JBFTSG010000062.1:0-55780 GCF_056399885.1 Cupriavidus sp. 01L45
CGCCCCCCCCCCCCAAAAAATCTCATCAAAAAGACATACGAAAAAAAGCCCGCGACAATTGTGGCGGGCTGAGAAGGGTCAGGGGCGTTCGGAGAACGTCCCGTCGCCTAGTTTGAATACATTGGAGACATGACGCAGCCCCACTCGAGTGGGGTCATGCGCGCGCCGCATCCGGGACTCGCATCAACCTGCGCTCGCGCGCTCGAACAATTCGCGCGCGAGCCCGCGGTGCCGCGCCAGCACGCGCGGCAATTCCACCGTGCGCAGCTCGCCGTCGCGCACCACCACCTTGCCGTTGATCACACTGGTGGCGACATTGCCCGGCGTGCAGAACACCAGCGCCGCCACCGGATCGTGGCCCGCGCCGGCATAAGCCACCTGCCCCATGTCGAAGGCCACGAAGTCAGCCGACATGCCCGGCGCCAGGGCACCGATATCGTCGCGGCCCAGTACGCGCGCGCCGCCCAGGGTGGCAATCTCCAGTGCCTCGCGCGCGCTCATGGCGGCGGGCCCGTATCCTACCCGCTGCAACAGCATCGCCTGGCGCACCTCGCCCAGCATATGAGCACCATCGTTCGAAGCGCTGCCGTCCACCCCCAGGCCGACCGGCACGCCGGCATCGCGCATCGCGCGCACCGGCGCAATGCCTGAAGCCAGCCGCATATTGGAGCAAGGGCAATGGGCCACGCCCGTGCCGGTGCGGGCGAACAGCGCGATGCCTTCGTCGTCCAGCTTGACGCAGTGCGCGTGCCACACATCGGGTCCGACCCAGCCGAGTTCCTCGGCGTACTGCGCGGGCGTCAGGCCGAACTTCTCGCGCGAGTAGGCGATGTCGTTATCGTTCTCGGCAAGGTGGGTGTGCAGCGACACGCCATAGTTGCGCGCCAGCAGCGCCGACTCCCGCATCAGGTCGCGCGACACGGAAAACGGCGAGCATGGCGCCACCACCACGCGCAGCATGGCATGGCGCGAAGCGTCGTGGTATTGCTCGATCAGCCGCTGGCTGTCGCTCAGGATCGCCTGCTCCTCCTCCACCACCGAGTCGGGTGGCAGGCCGCCCTTGCTGCGGCCCACGCTCATCGATCCGCGCGCGGCATGGAAACGCATGCCCATTTGCGCCGCCGCCGCAATCGAATCGTCCAGGCGCGAGCCGTTGGGGTAAAGATAAAGATGGTCACTGGTGGTGGTGCAGCCGGATAGCATCAATTCCGCCATCGCGGTCCGGGTCGACACATCGATCATCTCCGGCGTCAGGTGCGACCACAACATATAGAGATTGCTCAGCCAGGAGAACAGCTCCGCGTCCTGCGCGGCCGGCACGGCGCGGGTCAGGCTCTGGTACATGTGGTGGTGCGTATTGACCAGACCCGGAATCACCACCTGGCCACTCATGTCGAGCACCTCAGCGCGGCCTTCGTCGATCAGCCGGCGGTATTCCTGCGGCAACTCGGCGCTGGCGCCCACCCATTCGATCGACGGGCCTTGGGCCACCAGCGCGCCGCCCGGAATCTCGCGGCGCTGCGCATCCATGGTGACCAGAATGTCTGCATTGATAAGGATGAGGGTCATGACGGGATCTTCGGATCAGGGGTGGATAGCGATGCTGCGCCGGGGCTGGCCAGCCGGCGTCGTATTGACCGGCCCAGACAGTCTAAGACGGCGGCGGCCAGCCGCAAAGCATCGAATTCCACCGACGGTGTACGCAAAAACAGCACAGCCACCGTGTTGTGCCAGGGCCAGGTCCAGCGGGCCGCTAGCGCAGGCTCCCAAACAGTTCCGCCAGGCCTGCGCCGATCCGCTCCGCCATCAGACTCGCCGCCGGGCTCAGCGGGTTGCGCGCGCGCACCACCAGCCGCAACGTCTGGCACGGCAGCTTGCCGTCGCGCAAGGGCACCCATGCGAGCGCGCCGCGCGCGCGCTCCTCCAGCACATCGAGGGGGTTCAGGAAAGCGACGCCGGACCCAAGCATGACCAGGCGCCGCATCAATGCCGTCGAAGTGGTCTCGGTCACCGGCGACACCTCCATGGCCGCGCGCGCGAAGGCCTCGTCCAGGATGGCACGGATCGACAGCGACGGCGCGGGGAGGATCACTGGGTAAGCCAGGCATTCACCTAGCAGCGCCGAAGGCTGCGCAGCCAACGCGTGCGAGGGCGAGACCACCGCGCCGATATGCCAGTCACTGCTGGCCAGGATGCGAAAGGCCGCGATGTCGGGCAGTTCGTAGGCGAGGCCGAGGTCGGCATCGCCGCGCTCGACGGTGCTGACGATGTCCACCACGGGCAGATCCAGCAGGCGCACCAGGATGCCCGGATATTGCTGGCGGAAGCCGTGCACCAGCGAAGGCATCAGCGACCCGGCCAGCCCCGCGGTCGTGGCGATTGTCACTTCGCCCTGGCGCACACCTTTGACGGCCGCGATACGGCTGCGCAAGAGCTCGTGCTCGCGCAGCGTCTGCCGCACGTGCGCCAGCACCATCTCGCCCAGCGGAGTCAGCCGGAGGCGTTTGTTGATGCGCTCGAACAGCGGTGCGCCCAGTTCAGTCTCCAGGTCCAGTATCTGCCGGTTGATCGCGCTCGGCGCCACGTGCAGATGCAGCGCGGCCTGGCGGATCGAACTGCGGTTCACCACCTCATCGAGGTAGCGCAGGACTCTGGCATGCATGACGGGCTCCGGATTCTGGCTCGACGCGGCAGCGGCGGCCGCGGACATGGAAGACGAGCGCATTGTAGCCGCTGGCCATGCGCGCCGGCCGCCCGCGGGCGAGTGACAATGGCAGCGAGCCGGCATGGCATGGAGTACGCTGACATCAGTTCGCCGGACGGCCGACGCTGCCAGCCCGGCCCTTTCCTCTTGCCAGCGCGCGACGCCCCCGACACCATGACATCCAAGACAAGCAACAAGAAGCCCGTTGCGAAGTCCGACAGGAAGACGCACCCGAAAGCCTCAGGCGGGGCCGCCGGCAAAGCCACCGGCAAGCGCAGCGGCAAACCTGGCCTGCCCGGCCCGGCCCGGCAAAGCGCGAGGATGAACTGATGCGGTGCCGGAACCTGAAGATGGCGCGCTCCGCCCACGCCTACGTGCGCGGCAATACGCGCAAGTTCTACGAGTGGCTGGCGGCCAGGCAGCCGCACGCGCTGCCCGAGGACCCGGAGATCTGGATCTGCGGCGACTGCCATGTGGGCAATCTCGGGCCGATCACGGATATCCCGTGAACGCCTGCGGGATACCACGCCTTCCATCCCGCTCGGCAAACGGTTCTGGCGGCTGGCCCCCACCGAGCGGCGCGAGATCGCCCACCTTGCCACGCTGCTGACCTCTCGCGACGAAGGCGCGCGCGTGGAGGTGATAGATGCCGCTTACTGGGTCAAGGGTTGCAGCTCCCTGGGCCGCCTGCGCTTCGCCGTGCTGCTGTCCGTTGACAGCAATGACAGCCCCGGCCCAGAAATCTGCCTGATCGACATCAAGGAGGCGGCGAAGGCAGCCGCACCGAGCTACCCCAAGGCCAGCATGCCGCACGACAACGGCGCGCGCGTGGCCGAAGGCGCCCGCCATCTCTCGCCGGCGCTGGGCGATCGCATTCTTTCCGCGCAATTGCTCGACAAGGCGGTCTTCATCCGTGAACTGCTGCCGCAGGACCTGAAGCTGGAGATCGATACGCTGCCCCAGGAGGAGGCCAGCCGCGTCGCGATGTACCTCGGCGAGGTGGTCGGCAACGCCCACGCGCGCCAGATGGATCTCGCCACCCAACGCGGCTGGCTAGCCGAACTGGCCCGCAACCGGTCAAAGCAACTCGATGCCCCGTCCTGGCTCTGGTCGAGCGTGCTGGGCCTGATAGCCAGCCACGAGGTCGGCTATCTCGAACACTGCCGCAAGTTCGCACTGGGCCAGACAGGGGGTCTTTGAAAAAACAGCAAAATAGGTATTGCGCAGTCACAATCGCCTAGCTATAATCTTGGACTTCGTTGGGGCGTTAGCTCAGTTGGTAGAGCAGCGGACTCTTAATCCGTAGGTCGAGTGTTCGAGTCACTCACGCCCCACCAGCGAATTCCAAAAAGCCGGAAGCAGCAATGCTTCCGGCTTTTTTCATTTCCATTTGGCTCATCGGCGCCCAAGCCGCGCAATGCAAGTTTCCGCGGCTGCCGATACGTTCGCCCTACCCGCTCCGCGCTGCGATCCATACGCGGGTTGATACCAATTCCGCCGGCCAAGCTTTCACGGTTGAATTGCGCCTGGAGCACATTGCGGAACATGGTTCCGCATCACGGAACCAGCCAAAAAACTCCAGCGTTCCGCGGCAGCCCTTGCCGCGGCAACGTTGCGGCGCGTCGGCGGGATAAACAAGGGCAACGTCGACGCAGATCGCCGCATCCCGCGCCTGGCCGAGCAGTCCGCTCACATACTTAGAACCCTCGGGAGCCTCTCTTGAAAGCAGTACTGAATGTTGGCAGCGCAGCCTGCCTGGCCCTCCTTGGCCTGTGCCACAGCGCCATGGCGCAAACCTATCCGAACAAGCCGATCCGCCTGATCGTGCCGTTCGCCGCTGGCGGCACCACGGATATCGTTGCCCGCGCGGTCTCCGACGGCATTGGCCGCGAACTTGGCCAGGTGGTGGTGGTGGAAAACCGCGGCGGCGGCGGCGGTGCGATCGGCGCCGATGCCCTCGCCAAGTCCGCGCCCGATGGCTACACGCTGGGTATCGCCACGGTGAGCACCATGGCGACCAACCCGGCTACCAACGCCCGCAACCCCTACGACCCGATCAAGGATTTCGCGCCCATTACCAACCTGGTCAATGTGCCGAACGTGCTGACGATCAACCCCAAGGTACCGGCCAAGAACCTGCAAGAGTTCATCGCGCTGGTCAAGGCCAACCCCGGCAAGTACAGCTACGCGTCGGCCGGCAAGGGCAGCATCTCCCATCTCGACGGCGAACTGTTCAAGTTCCTGACCAAGACGGATATGGTCCACATCCCCTATCGGGGATCGGGTCCGGCCCTGAACGACACGCTGGCGGGCCAGGTCAGCGGCCAGTTCGACAACCTGCCGTCGTCCATGCCGCATATCCAGGCTGGCAAGTTGCGCGCCCTCGCCGTGGCGGCGCCGAAGCGCGTGGAGGGCTTGCCTGACGTGCCGACGTTCGCCGAGGCCGGCATGAAGGACATGAACAACATGGCCTGGTATGGCCTGGTGGCGCCTGCCGGCACGCCTGCCGCGATCATCACCAAGGTCCATGACGCTGCCGTGAAGACGTTGCAGGATCCGAACGTGAAACGCCGCCTGGCCGAGAGCGGCGCCTATCCCGACGGCAACACGCCGCAGCAATACGCCGCGCAGATCAAGCGCGAACTGGACCTGCGCAAGAAGATCGCGCACGACCAGAACATTACGCTGGAATAAGGACCGGAGGGCCCGGCCGCCTGCGGCCGGGCCTTGCCGGGGCCAGTGCCTGCGGCTGTACTGTCACCCAGCCCCCCGTTCTCCCCTCCACGACTTTCCCCAGGAAGATGCCGCCGGACTTGATCTGGCTCAGAAGCCGCGCGGGCGCAAAGTGGTTCAATACAGTGGGAAGAAAGATTAACTTCGCAGGGTCATCCCAAGTCGGTAAAGTCTTCCGGTCAAACGACCATTTATGCGGCCATGCCCCCTGCCCGTGGCCACTACTCATTACTCACGAGGATGAATATGCGCAACAAGACCGTAGCCGCCCTGACGATCGCCGCCCTGACAGCCCTTGGCGGCGCGCAGCTGGCGCACGCCCAGAAGAACTACACGGAAGGCGGCGACCTTTACGGCGGCGCCCATGCGAACAAGACGGACCCCAATAAAAGCGCCGCAAAGTCCGGCAAGTTCGATCCGTACACCGATGGCGCGAAGAAATCGACCAAGTCGAACCTGAACGCTTCCGGCACCAAGAAGAAGGCCGATCCCTATACGGAAGGCGCCAAGGCCGGCAAGTTCGACCCGTACACCGACGGAGCAAAGGCCGGCAAACCCGACCCGTACACCGACGGCGCCAAGGCCGGCTCGTTCGATCCCTATACCGACGGCGCCAAGACCAAGCAGTAAGCCGCGGGCACAGGCAGCAGGCCGTCCCGCCGGACGGTGCGCCAGCGCACTGTCCGGCCTGCGGGAGGCAGGCAGGATCAGGCCAGCATCGCTTGCCGCATGCACTGGTTTCCCCGCTGCGTGGCGTGGCAGGCCTTCTCCTTTTCGGAGACCATCATGCTAGACGTGCTGATCCTCATGGCTTCCTCCCTGGTGCTGGCAGTGCTTATCTTCAAGGGATAGGGAGAACCAGGGATACCCGGGGAGGACGAGGCGCCGGAAAATCGCGCGCCGCTTACGCAGCCGCCAGCGCTGCCTGGGGACCGCCCATGGTGCCCTCCTCGCGGTAGCGCGCGTGCCAGGCCAGCGCTTCCTCGATAAGGTGCGGCGTATGTCCGCCGCGGCGCGCGGCGCGCGTCACGTAATCACGCAGCAGATCCCGATACAGCGGATCGGCGCAATTGGCAATGACCTGCTGCGCGCGCTCGCGCGGCGCCAGACCGCGCAGATCGGCCAGGCCATGCTCGGTCACGATGACATCGACATCATGCTCGGTGTGGTCCACATGCGAAACCATCGGCACGATGCTGGAAATGGCGCCGGCCTTGGCCACCGACTTCGTGACGAATACGGAAATGTGCGCATTGCGGGCAAAGTCGCCAGAGCCGCCGATGCCGTTCATCATGTGCGTACCGCCCACATGGGTGGAATTCACATTGCCATAGAGATCGCACTCGAGCGCCGTGTTGATGGTGATCAGGCCGAGCCGGCGCAATATCTCCGGGTGGTTGCTGATCTCCTGCGGGCGCAGGATCACGCGTGACTTGTAGCGCTCCAGGTCTGCCAGGAAGCGCGCGTAGACGGCGCTGGTCAAGGTGACGGATGAAGCCGAGGCAAAGGTCAGCCGCCCGGCATCGAGCAGTTCGATCGTGCTGTCCTGCAAGACTTCCGAATACATCGTGAGATCGCGGAACGGCGAATCAATCAGGCCATGCAGCACGGCGTTGGCGATCGTCCCGATGCCGGCCTGCAGGGGTTGCAGTGACGGCGCCAGCCGGCCTGCCCGGACCTCATGCAGGAGGAAATCGTTCAGGTGCCCCGCGATCTGCCGCGTTTCCCGGTCGGGCGGCTGCGCGGTGGATGGACTGTCATCCTTCTGCGTGATCACGATGGCCGCAATCTTCGCGGGATCGACCGGAATATAGGGCAAGCCGATGCGCTGATCCACCGAAACCAACGGGATCGGCTCGCGGTGGGGGCGCTGCGCAGGCAGGTAGATATCGTGCAGGCCCTCGAGGCCGCCCGGCATATTGAGGTTGATCTCGACAATCACCTTGCTGGCCAGCATCGCAAAGCTCGCGGAATTGCCCACCGAGGTGGTTGGCACAATGCCGCCTTCCTCGGTGATCGCCACGGCTTCCACCACCGCCACGTCCACCGGCGCGATCTGCCGCCCGCGCAGTTGCTCCACGGTCTCCGACAAATGCTGGTCGATGAACATCACCTCGCCCGCATTGATCTTGCGCCGCAAGGTCGTGTCGACCTGGAACGGCAAGCGCCGCGCCAGCACATTGGCTTCGGCCAGGAGCTTGTCGGTGTCGTTGCCCAGCGAAGCGCCGGTCATCAGCGTAATGCGCAGCGGTTCGGTCGCCGCGCGCTGCGCCAGCGCCTCAGGCACCGCCTTGCAGTCGCCGGCGCGGGTGAACCCGCTCATGCCCACGGTCATGCCGTCCCGGATCATCGCCGCCGCGGCCTGGGCCGGCATCACCTTGTCGAGCAGACTGGCCAGCCGGATACGTTCCTTGTACATCTTTATGTCTCCATGATGCCTGTCCCGGCGGCTGGGGCTGTACCGCGCGCAGTGGCAGGACCCGGTGCCCCGCTCGGCTCGCGCGTCCTACCGGCCGGTAAGGCGCAGGTAAGCAGTGTAGCCACGGGAAAAGCATTCCTGCGAAGATATAAAATCATAAAAACCAGTCGTAAATTTCATAGCCACCCTTTCGCATGCCAGCGCCTCGCCATGCGGCAGCTCCCCACAGGCGTGCAGCGCACTTTGTGCGCGGCGCCCCCCTTTATGCTCTACAGTAGTTAGCACGGTCATGCTGCCACCGCGAGGACACCGCGCATCGGTGCCACGCCGGGTTATCCCAGCATGAAACTGCCGAAACAAGCCGTCTGGGGGAGACACCATGCTGGCGGAAAGCGAAGCGCGACTGGCCCAGTTGCTGGCCGACCTCATCCAGTTTGCACAGGGCCGCCTGCCCGGCGACACGTTCGTCAAGGTCGAGCCTTTCCTGCGCCACTACTACGACCTGGCCGATGCCGAAGACCTGCTCAAGCGGGAGGTAGCGGATCTCTACGGCGCGGTCATGGCGCACTGGCAGACCGCCCAGCGCTTCGTCCCTGGCAACGCGCGGCTGCGTGTCTACAACCCCAATCTTGAACAGCACGGCTGGCACTCCGATCACTCGGTGGTGGAGATCGTCAACGATGACATGCCGTTCCTGGTCGACTCCGTCACCATGGAGGTCAACCGGCTTGGCCTGGCCTTGCACTCGGCGATTCACCCGGTCTTCCAGGTCTGGCGCAACGCGGACGGCACCATTGCGAAAGTGGGGCTAGGCAGTGAGGGCGACGCGGCCACGAACGAACCCGCCGGCGGCCCGCGCCTCGAATCCTTTATCCATTTCGAAGTGGATCGCTGCGGCGATGCTGCCACGCAAGAAGCCTTGCGCAGCGGCATTGCGCGCGTGCTGGGCGATGTGCGCGCCGCAGTGGAAGACTGGCCGCAGATGACGGCCATCACGCGCACCACCATCGAGAAGCTGGCACAGGGTCCGGAGGGCGGCCAGCCCGATACGCAGGAAGCCTGCGCCTTCCTGGAATGGATGCTGGACGATCATTTCTGCTTCCTGGGCCAGCGCGACTACGAACTCGTGAACCAGGACGGCCGCTTCTACCTGCGTGGCGTGGCTGGCTCCGGTGCCGGCATCCTGCGCGAAAGCCTGCGCACGCCCGACGCGGACACGCTCACCGAGTTGCCCGCGGCGGCCACCACCGTCATCGAGGGCAGTTCGCCGATTTTCCTGACCAAGGCCAACTCGCGGGCCACCGTGCACCGGCCCGGCTACCTGGACTACATCGGCGTCAAGCTCATCGGCGCCGACGGCAAACTGTTCGGCGAGCGCCGCTTCGTGGGGCTCTACACTTCCACCGCCTACATGATGTCCAGCGCGGACATCCCTCTGGTACGCCGCAAGTTCGAGAATATCCTGACCCGCGCCGGGTTCCTGACCAAGGGCCATCTCTACAAGTCGCTGGTCACCATCCTCGAGCAATACCCGCGCGACGAACTGTTCCAGGCCGATGAAGATGAGTTGTTCGGCATTTCTCTGGGCATCCTGCGCCTGCAGGAGCACCAGCGCATTCGCCTGTTCGTGCGGCGCGACCGCTTCGACCGCTTCGTCTCCTGCCTGGTGTTCGTGCCGCGCGACAAGTACAACACCGACTTGCGCCAGCGCATCCAGAAGCTGATGATGACCGCCTTCCACGGCAATAGCTGCGAGTTCACGCCGCAACTCTCCGAGTCGCCGCTGGCGCGCATCCAGCTGATCGTGCGCGGCGATCCCGGCACCATGCCCGATGTCAACGCCGCTGAGCTGGAAGAGCGCATCGTGCAGGCCGCCCGCCGCTGGCAGGACGACCTTGCCGCCGCCCTGCTGGACAGCACCGGCGAAGAGCAAGGCAACCGCCTGCTGCGCCGCTACGGCGACGCCTTCCCCGCCGGCTATCGCGAGGACTACCCGGCTCGCACCGCGGTGCGGGATATCGAACTGATGGAAGCGGCGCAGGCCAGCGGCGGCATCGCCATGAACCTGTACCGGCCGATCGAAGCCGCGCCGGGTGCGTTCCGCTTCAAGGTCTACCGGGCACGCGAGCCGATCGCGCTGTCGCTCAGCCTGCCGATGCTCGAGCATCTCGGCGTGCGCGTGGACGAGGAGCGCCCCTACCTGGTCGAGCCCAACGGCGCGGCGCCGGTATGGGTCCACGATTTCGGGCTGGAAATGGCCGATGGCGTGGCTACCGGCATCGACCTCGGCGCCGATATCGCACGCATCAAGGCGCTGTTCGAGGATGCCTTCGCGCGCGCCTGGAACGGCGAGATCGAGAACGACGACTTCAACCGGCTGGTGCTGCGCGCCGAACTGGCCGCGCGCGACGTGACCATCCTGCGCGCCTATGCCCGCTATCTGCGCCAGGTCGGATCGACCTTCAGCGATGCTTATATCGAACGGGCCCTGACCGGCAACCCGGCCATCGCCTCGCGGCTGGTGGAACTGTTCGTGGCACGCTTCGATCCCGTCGCGGAAAGCGCCCGCGCGGCGCGCTGCGAGCGCCTGCTGCAAGCCATCGGCACCGCCCTGGACCAGGTGCCCAACCTGGACGAGGACCGCATCCTGCGCCTGTTCCTGGGCGTGATCAATGCCACGGTACGCACCAACTATTTCCGCCAAGGCCCCGATGGCGGGCCACGCCCTTACCTCTCGTTCAAGTTCAATCCCGCGCTGGTTTCGGGCCTGCCCGAGCCGCGGCCAATGTTCGAGATCTGGGTCTATTCCCCGCGCGTGGAAGGCGTGCACCTGCGCGGCGGCCCGGTAGCGCGCGGCGGCCTGCGCTGGTCCGACCGGCGCGAGGACTTCCGCACCGAAGTGCTGGGGCTGATGAAGGCCCAGATGGTGAAGAACACGGTGATCGTGCCGGTGGGCAGCAAGGGGGGCTTCGTGGTCAAGCGGCCGCCGGCGGCAACCGACCGCGACGCCTTCCTGCAGGAAGGCATTGCCTGCTACCAGACCTTCCTGCGCGGCCTGCTGGACGTGACCGACAACCGTGTCGCCGGCACCCTGGTGCCGCCCCCGGAAGTGGTGCGCGAGGACGGCGACGACCCCTATCTGGTGGTCGCCGCGGACAAGGGCACGGCGAGCTTTTCGGATTACGCCAACGCGATCTCAGCCGAGTACGGCTTCTGGCTCGGCGACGCCTTCGCGTCAGGCGGCTCGGTAGGCTACGACCACAAGAAAATGGCCATCACGGCGCGTGGCGCGTGGGAATCGGTCAAGCGCCATTTCCGCGAGATGGGCATCGATATCCAGTCTACCGATTTCACCGTCGCCGGCGTTGGCGACATGTCCGGCGATGTCTTCGGCAACGGCATGCTGCTGTCGCCCCACATCCGCCTGGTGGCCGCGTTCGACCATCGCCACATCTTTCTCGACCCCAGCCCCGACCCGGCTTCCAGCCTGCGCGAACRCCAGCGCATCTTCGAGCTGCCGCGTTCCAGCTGGGCCGACTACGACATGAGCCTGGTCTCGGCCGGCGGCGGCGTGTTTCCACGCACCGCCAAGACCATCGCCATCACACCCGAGGTGCAAGCCTGCCTTGGCATCACAGCCACTACGGTGTCGCCCGCCGAACTGGTCCACGCCATCCTGCTGGCTCCGGTCGACCTGCTCTATAACGGCGGCATCGGCACGTACGTCAAATCCAGCCACGAGAGCCACCTGCAAGTGGGCGACCGCAGCAACGACGCGGTCCGCGTCAACGGCGCCGAGCTGCGCTGCAAGGTAGTCGGCGAAGGCGGCAACCTTGGCTTCACGCAACTTGGCCGCATCGAATTCGCGCTCAATGGCGGACGCATCAATACCGATGCCATCGACAATTCCGCCGGCGTGGATTGCTCGGATCACGAGGTCAATATCAAGATCCTGCTCGGGCTGGCGGTGGCGGATGGCGAGATGACCGAAAAGCAGCGCAACAAGCTGCTGGCGGAAATGACGGACGAGGTCGGCCTGCTGGTGTTGGAAGACAACTACTACCAGACCCAGGCGCTGTCCGTGGCGGGCCGCAACGCCGCCTCGCTGATCGATGCGGAAGGCAGGCTGATCCGCTGGCTGGAGCGCGCAGGCCGCCTCAAGCGCGCGCTGGAATTCCTGCCAACGGAGGACGAACTGGTGGAACGCAAGGCCGCCGGACTGGGACTGACCTCGCCCGAGCGGGCGGTGCTGCTGGCCTACAGCAAGATGTGGCTGTATGACGAATTGCTTGCCTCGAACTTGCCCGAGGACCCGCTGGTGGCCGGCCTGTTGCCCGCCTACTTCCCGCAGCCGCTGCGCGAGCGGCATGCCGACACCATGCTGCGCCACCCGCTGCGCCGCGAGATCCTTTCCACGCACCTGACCAATACACTGGTCAACCGTGTCGGTGCCACCTTTGTCCATCGCATGCTGGAAGAGACCGATGCGCGTCCCGCCGACATCGTGCGCGCCTGTCTGATCGCGCGCGACGTGTTCCGCCTGGAGCCACTCTGGGCGGACATCGACGCGCTGGACAACCGTGTCGACGACGCGGTACAGGCGCAAATGTTCGTCGCTGTGGGGCGGCTGCTGGAGCACGCCAGCCTCTGGTTCCTGCGGCATCCTCAGGCAGGCGGACCGGCAGACAGCCACAGCGCACGCTACGCGGAGGCCGCGGCATGGCTCACGCCGCAATTGCCCGCGCTCCTGGCCGGCCCCGAGGCCACGGCGCTGGCCGAGCGGCGGCAGGCGCTGAGCCAGTCCGGCGTGGGCGATGGCCTGGCCCTGTGCGTGGCTGCGGGAGAAATCTCCGCTGCCGCGCTGGATATTGCCGAGGTAGCCGGCGCCACGCAGCGTAGCCTGGCGCTGGTGGCAGGTGTGTATTTCGCGCTCGACACGGAGTTCAGCTTCGGCTGGCTGCGCGAACGCGCGCTGGCACTGCCTGCCGAGAGCCACTGGGACCTGCTGGCACGCACCACGACACTGGAAGATCTCGGCCGCCTCAAGCGCGCGCTGACGGTAAGCGTGCTGGCGCAACCGCAGGAACTGGACACCCCGGCCCAGCTCATCGAGGCATGGCGAGGTGGCCGGCAGGCGCAGATCGAGCGCTTCTCGCGCATGCTGGCAGACCAGCGTGCAACGGGCGCTGCCGGCTTGTCGATGCTGTCGGTAGCCGTGCGGGAAATCGGCTTGCTGGAGCGCAGCCAGCCGGGCGGGTAGACGCAGACGCTGCCGATTGGAGACAATGGCGGAATGTCAGCCAGCAACGGTACAGCCTCGCTGTACCGTTGCATGCGCTCCAACCGGGAACCCGATGAACAAACCTGCCAAAGCCGCCATCGCGGCGGTGATCGCCGTCGCTGCCAGCAGCTACGCCAGCCCGTACTGGGCGCTCTACCAGATGCGCTCCGCCATCGAAGCGCGGGATGCCGACAAGTTCTCCCGCTATGTCGACTATCCCGCCCTGCGCGAAAGCCTGAAGGCACAGCTGAACTTGTCCCTGCAGCAGAAGCTTGGCGGGACCGGATTGCAGAACATGCCCTTTGCCGGTATCGGGCAAGCGATCGGCCTGGCGGTCATCAACACCATGATCGACACCATGGTGTCGCCCGCCGGCGTCATGGCGCTGATGGCCGGCGAGAAGCCCGGCACGCAGGCGCAGCCGAAGCCCGCACCTCCCGCCCCGCCGGGCATTAATAGCGAGCCGGCCGGACAGGCAAAGCAGGAGGCCGCAAGGGATGCGCTCAAGTACGGCCTGTCTTATCGTGGCTGGGGCAGCGTCGAAGCCTCCGCCACCAAGGACAACGGCGAACGCGTTGTCATCGGCCTGAAGCGAGAAGGCCTATGGACCTGGAAATGGAGCAGCATCGTGCTGCCTGAACTCTCCAGGCCCTAGCTTCACCGCCCCCATTTCGCCTCAAGCAACACCGCCGCCTTAATGGCGTCGACGGTCTCTTCTTCGGTCTTGAAGTCCCCCAGCAGCCGCTTTGACTTGCCGCCGAGCACCGCGGCCCGGAGTGCGTTGCCGGAGGCCTCGGAGGTGCCGGGGCTCCAGCAATAGCGCGCGGTCCATGTGCCGTCCTGCAAACGCTCGGCCACCCAGATGACGCGAAAATCCTCGAACACAACCCCGAAAGGTTCGTCTTCGTCCATAACATACCTCCACAACACGCGATCGCTCCCCTCGAACGCCACGGCCGTGCGCGCGCGGGCCGTGTCGGCATCATCGCCCGGTCGGGATCGGCATCGGACCGGGCGACACGTCGCCATCAGTGCGGCGATCTGGTTGTTCAGGACTGAAGGCCGCGTTGCGCCACAGATGGACCTGCATGCCATTGACCATGGCTGTCCGCTGTGACGGTCGATTGCTGCGTCAACGCCCCGTTTTCGCGAGATGCTAGCACGCAGCACGCCCGCCCTGCCAGCCGGTCCGCGTGCCCGTTAGTCGGAGGGAATCTCGTGATTGCCGTGCGCCAGGAGCCCGCCCCGGATATCGCCCAGCACGCGCGGCCTGCGGGGCTGCAGCTCCAGGCCCAGGCGAATCAGCAACTCAAAGGCATCGGCCAGCAGATGCTGCTGGCGCGGCAGCAGGCTGGCGTAGGGCATATCGTAGATGGACTGGTGCGAGCCACGCGCGCCCTTGAAGCCGCGATCGCGCGCCATATCCGACAACAGCGCGGCGAAGCCGTCCAGATCTTCTGCTGCCAGGGCAGTATTGAGCACGGCGGCCAATACGTGGGGGGGCGAAGACCCCCAGCCCATGACATCGGCATTGGCCGCGCCGTCTTCGCAAGCATCGAATGATTTCATATCGGGATTAACGACCGCCAGACCGCGCCATGTAGGCCCACCCTCAAAACTTCTGCCGAATACGAACAATGCTCCGGCTGGCGCATCCGGCGCAAGACAAACCAGCAACCGATCGTGCCAGCGGGCACAGGCACGACGATCAATCAACCCGCGGCATAAGCTACGTGGTCCACGGTCGCGTCGATCAGCCGGCATGCGCGCGCCTGAGCCCGATCGGCCACTTCCAGCAGTTCGCCCTGCTCATGCCCCTCCCAGGATTGCAAGGGCGAAGGATTGCGCACCGCCCCCTTGGCCTCCTGGACGATCGAGGCGTTCACCAGGCACCCCCGCTCCTGCTGCTGCACCGAGATCAAAATCACGTAGCCTCGGTAGTTCTGCGTTCTGGATTCATTCATGAGTAGCGTCTCCCTTTGCGGCCATCGTAGCATGCCGCAGCGCAGCGCCCGGCCAGGGAGAGCGGCGGCGCGAACCCGCCGCCGGGTCTAAGTCCGGTCCTGGGGGCGATCCTGCGGGCGGCGCCCCATGCGCCAGACGTTGGGCGGCTCGCCGTGGGCAGCATTCTGGAACATCCAGGCGCCGCAGACCGTGCAGCGCCATGGCCGGTCCACCCAACGTGAATTGATGTCCAAGCCAAGCGCGCCCGCACCGGATGCAGCCAGATTCTCATGCGGCTGCACCGTGGCCGGTGCGCCAACGAGAAGGTGGCAGGGATCGCAAGCCTGCATGTCGTTACTCCAACGAAGCCCTTACTCCGGCGAAGAGGGAATGCCGAAGGGATCAGCGCTTTGCTGGCCCGGCACCTCGTTCAGGTCGAATTCGTCGCGTGCCTTGTCCACCACGGCCCGGATACTCCGTTCGTAGCCTGCGGCGTTGCCGAAGACCTTCATATCCCAGTTACGCCCTCTCGCATCGCGTGCATGCGCTTGCGGCACAGGCACCCGGATCTTTGCGCCGTCCTCAATGATGTCATCGATGCGCTGGATGCGCCGGCTTACCTCGTCCTGCAAGGCGCGGGCGGCGCGCTCGCGTTTGGCCATCATGCACTCCTGTCATTCGCAAAAGTCAGCACAAGCGGCATCCGGTGAGGTCTGCTGCCCGGCGCCGTGGGCCGCGAACTCCTGCCCGGCAAGACATGTATGCCGCGCCGTCGATGGGTTGATTGTAGAAGCGGCCAGCACTTCCCGACAAACCTGTTTGCGCTGCAAGACGGGCTCACTTGGCGCATGCCCGATTCTGGGTATGCGTACCCAGAGCCAAGTTATGGCAGGCGGATATAAGAGTTCGCCAACATCATTGGCGACCGCGCTGATACAGAAACAGAAATGAGAAAAGCCCACGTAATCGATTGATTACGTGGGCTCTAATTTGGTCGGGGCGAGAGGATTTGAACCTCCGACCACCTGCACCCCATGCAGGTACGCTACCAGGCTGCGCTACGCCCCGAAAGAAAAAGATTATATCAGACGCTTTTCAATATTGGCTAGTCCTTGCTGCACTTTTTATTCGTGCTTCGCGATCTGCTGAAGCTGCGCGAGCAAGTGCTGGATTTCCACGAGTTCGTTGCGCAGATTGTTCAGGTCGAGCGAGAAAACCGGTGCTTCATCCGCAGCCGCTGCAGCAAGCGCTTGCTCGTCCTCCGCGGACGCATGGCTGTGCTGGCGCCCTTCGTCGAGGCGATTGCGGGCGCCATTGATCGTAAAGCCCTGCTCATAAAGCAGGTCGCGGATGCGTCGGATCAGCAGGACTTCATGATGCTGGTAGTAGCGCCGGTTACCACGCCGCTTGACGGGCTTGAGCTGCGTGAACTCCTGCTCCCAGTAGCGCAGCACATGCGGCTTGACGGCGCAAAGCTCGCTGACTTCGCCAATGGTGAAGTAGCGTTTGGCGGGAATCGGCGGCAACAAGATGCGTTCGCTGGATCTTTCCGACATACGGTCAATGGGCGGGCTTCAGGCCGTACCGGGAGAGGTTGTGGTGTCCGCGCGGGATAGCGCGCGGACAAACGAGACAAGCAGGATAACGAGTGCTCGCGCTACTGGCAAACGATCAGCCGGCCACCGCCACCAGGCCGGCCCGCTCTTCCACCAGACCCTTGAGCTTCTGGCTGGCATGGAAGGTCACCACGCGTCGTGCCGTGATGGGAATGATCTCGCCGGTCTTGGGATTGCGGCCGGGACGCTGAGGCTTGTCGCGCAACTGGAAATTACCGAAGCCGGAGAGCTTGACGCTGTCGCCATGTTCCAGCGCTTCGCGGATCACGTCGAAGAAGGCTTCGACCATATCCTTGGATTCGCGCTTGTTGAGACCGACCTGGTCGAACAGCATTTCGGCGAGCTCGGCCTTGGTCAGGGTCGGCACCTCGGCAACGCGGGCGTCGGACGTCTCGTCATCATGGGAGGCTGCCTGCCGGTCGCCTGCCCCGCCCATTGCTGCGGCCATGAGATACGCTTGTCGATCGTTCATTGTCATTCAGTGTGGCGATCCGCCCGGATGCGGAAGTCCGGGCGCTCCATTGTCATGTCAGCTGGTGGATCAGCCGCGCATCCGCGCCTGGAATGCAGCGCTGGCGGCTTCGACCATGCAACGTACCGCGCTATCGACGGTTTCGTCCTGGAGGGTCGCCCCAGTATCTTGCAAGGTCACGCGGAACGCAAGGCTTTTCTCGTCTGCGCCAATGGCTGCCGAAGCCGCCTTCGGACGGAACTCGTCGAACAGCACCAGGCTCTGGCAATAGCGGGCGGAGCCTTGTTTTTCCAGGGCTTCGCGCATGGCGTCCAGCAGGTCCTGCACGCGCACCGACTGCTTCACCACCAGTGCCAGGTCGCGTACGGCGGCCGGGAACTTGGAGATTTCGGTGTAGCCGGGCAGGCCTACTTCACGCAGTGCCTGCAGGTCCAGCTCGAACACAACCGGCGCTTGCGTCAGTTCGTACTCCTGCAGCCAGCGCGGATGCAGTTCGCCGATCACGCCGGCCACCTTGCCGTCGATCACGACTTGCGCGGCGCGGCCTGGGTGCAGCGCGGGATGCGATACCGGCTCGAAGCGCGCGACGCGCGGGAACAGCAAGGCTTCGACATCGCCCTTGACGTCGAAGAAGTCCACCGGGCGGGTGGCGATGCCCCACTGCTCCTCGAAGGCCGGGCCGTAGGCAATGCCGCCGGCAACCATCGGCTGGCGATAGCCGGCCACCGTCAGGCCGCCATCGGCAACCGAGGCGTCGCGATGGAACACGCGGCCCACTTCGAACATCCGCACGCGCGATGCCTTGCGGTTGAGGTTGTAGCGCACCTTGTCGAGCAGGCCGCCGATCAGCGTGGAACGCATCACCGCCAGCTGRCTGGCGATCGGGTTCAGCAGGCGGATCGGGTTGTCGTTGCTGGCAAAGTCGCGCTCCCACTTCTCTTCGACGAAGGCGAAGTTGATCACCTCCTGGTAGTCGCGCGCGGCAATTGCGTGGCGCACGACATGGGTCGAGCGGCGTGCTTCGTCGGTCGGGCGCATCTCGCTTTCGGCGATCGGCGGACGTGCCGGGATACGTTCGAAGCCGTAGATGCGGGCCACTTCCTCGATCAGGTCTTCCTCGATCTCGATGTCGAAGCGATAGCTCGGCGGAGTGACCACGAACACTTCGCCGTCCGCACCCTGCTCGCGGGTGAACGGCAGCTGCAGACGCAGAAACACGTCGGCGATGACCGCGGGCGACAGCTCGATGCCGAGCACGCGCTCGGCGCGCGCCACACGTAGGCGCACCGGCTTGCGCTGCGGCAGGTTGACAACCTGGTCGTCGACCGGGCCGGCCTGGCCGCCGCAGATCTCGAGGATCAGCGCGCTGATGCGCTCGATATGCTCGACCGTGGTGGCGTAGTCCACGCCACGCTCGAAGCGATGCCCGGCATCGGTCGAGAAGTTGAAGCGGCGCGAGCGGCCCTGGATCGCTTCCGGCCACCAAAAGGCGGCTTCCAGGTAGATGTTGGTGGTGTCCAGCGTGACGGCGGTGCTGTCGCCGCCCATGATGCCCGCCAGGCTCTCGATCTCCTTGTCGTCAGCGATCACGCCAACCTGCTCGTCGAGCTCGACAGTATTGCCGTTGAGCAGCTTGAGCTGTTCGCCCTTGCGGCCCCAGCGCACATCCAGGCCGCCGTGGATCTTGTCCAGGTCGAACACATGGGAGGGACGGCCAAGTTCAAGCATCACGTAGTTCGAGATGTCGACCAGCGCGGAGATGCTGCGTTGCCCAGCCCGCTCCAGGCGCTGCACCATCCACGCCGGCGTGGCCGCGTGCGCGTTCACGCCGCGGATGACGCGGCCAGAGAAGCGCCCGCACAGGTCGGGCGCCGACACCTTGACCGGAAGCTTGTCGCTCAGCGTCACCGCTACCGGCTTCATGTCGGGCAGCCGGAGCTCGGCACCGGTCAGCGCGGCAACTTCACGTGCCACGCCGTGGATCGACAGGCAGTCTGCCTTGTTGGGCGTCAGCTTGATCACGAAGACCTGGTCATCAAGATCCAGATACTCGCGGATGTCCTGGCCGATCTTCGCATCTTCGGGCAGCAGCATCAGGCCGCCGTGTTCTTCCGACAGCTTGAGTTCGCGCGCCGAGCACAGCATGCCGAAGCTATCGACGCCACGCAGTTTGCCGACCTTGATTTCAAACGGCTTGCCACCCGTCTCCGACGGCGGCAGCACTGCGCCAACCAGCGCGCACGGCACCAGGATGCCGGGCGCGACGTTGGGCGCGCCGCAGACGATCTGCAGGTTCTCGCCGGTGCCGGCATCGACCTGGCAAACGTTGAGACGGTCCGCGTTGGGATGGCGCTCGGTGGAAAGCACGCGCGCCACCACCACCTTGTTGAAAGGCGGCGCGACCGGGCCGACCTCTTCCACTTCCAGCCCGGCCATGGTCAGGCTGTGCGAGAGCGCATCGGTGGAAATCTTGTCGGGATTGACGAAACTGCGAAGCCAGGATTCCGAGAATTGCATGGCGCTTCTGATCCGGTAAGTATTCTGTTCTGTGGTGTCGGTGACGATGTGCTCGGGCGCGGCGGGCGCCTCAGGCGAACTGGCGCAGGAAACGCGCGTCGCCTTCGAAGAACAGGCGCAGGTCGTTGATGCCGTAGCGGAGCATGGTCAGGCGTTCGAGGCCCGAACCGAAGGCGAAGCCGATGTAGCGCTCCGGGTCCAGGCCCATATTGCGCAGCACATTGGGATGCACCTGGCCCGAGCCCGAAATCTCCAGCCACTTGCCGTTGCCGAAGGCCATGTCGATTTCCGCCGACGGCTCCGTGAACGGGAAGTACGAGGGGCGGAAACGCACCTGGATGTCGTCGCGCTCGAAGAACTTGCGCAGGAAGTCGGTGTACACGCCCTTGAGGTCGGCAAAGCTCACGTCCTCGCCGATCCACAGGCCTTCGACCTGGTTGAACATCGGCGAGTGCGTGGCATCGCTGTCGACGCGGTAAGTACGGCCCGGGCAGATCACCTTGATCGGCGGCATCTCGCGGCCCTTGTACTTCTCCACGTGCATGCGCGCGTAGCGCACCTGCATCGGGCTGGTGTGGGTACGCAGCAGCAGCAACTTGCCTTCGCTGTCGCGGCCGTCCACATAGAACGTATCCTGCATTGAACGGGCCGGATGGTTGTCCGGGTTGTTCAACGCGGTGAAGTTCATCCAGTCGGTTTCGATCTCGGGACCATCGGCCACGTCGAAGCCAACCGAGCCGAAGATCTGCTCCACCCGCTCCCATGTGCGCATCACCGGATGCAGGCTGCCGCGGGCAACCGCCCTGCCGGGCAGCGTCACATCGATGGCTTCTGCAGCCAGCCGCGCGTTCATCAGCGCATCGGCCAGTGCCTGGCGGCGTGCCTGCAGCGCGGCCTCGACCTGCTGCTTGGCCTGGTTGATGCGCGCGCCTTCGCTCTTGCGGGTTTCCGGGTCAAGCTTGCCGAGGCTCTTGAGCAGTTCGGTGAGCGCGCCGGTCTTGCCGAGAAAGCGGGCTTTTTCGTTTTCCAGCGTGGCGTTATCGTTGGCTGCGGCGAAGGCGGCCTGGGCGTCGGCGACGATTTGATCCGGATCCAGAGACATGGCGGCGGTCGGCGATAAATTTGGCGTCCGGGTCACGCAGGGCCCGGGCGTGGGTTGGCACTAGGTGCGATGTGGGTGCAGAGTCCGTGCGGCACCGGGGGCGGCGCGGGCTTCGTTTCGGATGTCGTCTTGCGGCGTGCGGTGGCACGATGCAAAACGGCATTCGAAATAAAAACGGGGCTCGGTGAGGAGCCCCGTTTCTGCAGGTCCGGCTGAATCGCCGCTGCAGCGACGGGCGCTGCTCGGGCAAATTCGGCGGAAATGCTGTCGACCTTGCGGTCGGTGCTTGCGCCCGGGGCGCCGCGCCAGGAACTAGCGCGGCATCCCGGAGCCGGCATCAGGCAACGGTGGCTTTCACCTGGTTGACGATGGCGGCAAAGGCAGGCTTGTCATGAATAGCCATGTCCGACAGCACCTTGCGGTCCAGCTCAATCGAGGCCCTCTTCAGACCATTCATGAACACGCTGTAGGTCATGCCATGCTCACGCGAAGCAGCATTGATACGCGCAATCCAGAGAGCGCGGAACACGCGCTTCTTGTTGCGGCGATCGCGGTATGCGTACTGACCAGCGCGCATGACCGCCTGCTTGGCGATACGGTAGACGTTATTGCGGCGGCCGCGGAAACCCTTGGCAGCGACGATGACTTTCTTATGGCGGGCCCGTGCAGTGACCCCACGTTTTACTCGAGGCATGAAATGCTCCTTTCGTTTTCGTTAGGGTTATGCGTAAGGCATCATTGCGCGAACGGACTTCAGGTTCGTCTCATGGACGTCCTGGGTGCCGCGCAGTTGACGCTTGTTCTTGGTGGTCTTCTTGGTCAAGATGTGACGCTTGAAGGCCTGGCCACGCTTGAACGAACCATTCGGACGCGCAGTAAAGCGCTTGGAAGCGCTTTTCTTGGTCTTCATCTTCGGCATGAAAAACTCCAGCTTCTATGACATGCATGCAGGTGGCCAGCTGGCGCCAGCACTTGCAAAACCCGCATCCACTTATTGTTGCGCGATGCCGCGGAGGCACCTGCGCCGCTTTCGCACGACACCGCGCCCGGAGGAATCCCCTCCGGGCCGCGGCGGCGCGCAAAAATCTTACTTCTTCTTCTTGGGAGACAGCACCATCACCATCTGGCGGCCTTCCATCTTCGGCATCTGCTCGACCTGGCCGACTTCTTCCAGATCCGCCTTCAGGCGTTCGAGCACACGTGCGCCGATTTCCTGGTGCGCCATCTCACGGCCGCGGAAGCGCAGCGTGATCTTGGTCTTGTCGCCGTCTTCAAGGAAACGCTTCAAGTTGCGCAGCTTGACGTTGTAGTCGCCATCATCCGTACCCGGCCGGAACTTGACTTCCTTGACCTGGATGATCTTCTGCTTCAGCTTGGCGTCGTGCGCGCGCTTGGCTTCCTCGTACTTGAACTTGCCGTAATCCATGATACGGGCAACCGGCGGCACCGCTGTCGGAGCGATTTCCACCAGGTCCAAGTCCTTATCCTCAGCCAGGCGAAGCGCGTCCATGAACTTGACGATGCCGAGCTGCTCATTATCAACCCCGACCAGGCGCAATTCGGGTGCGCTGATTTCGCGATTGATGCGATGACCTTTGTCTGTAGCGATGTTGCGTTACCTCAAGAAGACAAAAAACAAGCCGTGCTCATCCCATCAGGCTTTGCTGGAAACGTCCTGTTGCAGACGCTCCACAAACGCGGAGACGGGCATGACACCCAGATCCACGTTGCCACGGGCACGCACGGCCACTTGACTGGCATCCCGCTCCTTGTCGCCCACTACCAGCAGGTAGGGAATCTTCTGAAGGGAATGCTCGCGGATTTTATACGTAATTTTCTCGTTACGCAAATCCGCCTTTGCCCTAAATCCTTGTTTTTGCAGAAGTTGCACGACGTTTTCAGCATATTCCGCCTGGGAATCGGCAATATTCAGCACCACGACCTGCTCCGGTGCCAGCCAGGCGGGCAGCGCGCCGGCATGATTCTCCAGCAGGATGCCCAGGAAGCGCTCGAAAGAGCCCAGGATAGCCCGATGCAGCATCACCGGACGCTTGCGCGAGTTATCCTCCGAAACGTACTCGGCGTCCAGGCGCTCCGGCAGCACCAGGTCCAGTTGCAGCGTGCCGCATTGCCAGGAACGGCCGATTGCGTCCTTGATATGGTATTCCACCTTGGGACCGTAGAAGGCGCCCTCGCCCGGCAGTTCTTCCCACTCCACGCCGCAGGCGCGCAGCGCCAGCCGCAGGCCTTCCTCGGCATGGTCCCAGACCTCGTCCGAACCGGCGCGCTGATCAGGACGCAGCGAAAGCTTGACCGCGATGTCCTTGAAGCCGAAATCGTCGTACACGGAGAATGCCAGTTCGTTGAACGCCTTCGCCTCCGCCACGATCTGCTCTTCCGTGCAGAAAATGTGCGCATCATCCTGCACAAAACCGCGTACGCGCATCAGGCCATGCAGTGCGCCCGAGGGCTCATTGCGATGGCAGGCACCGAACTCGGCGAGACGCAGCGGCAGGTCGCGATAGGAGCGCAGGCCATGGTTGAAGATCTGCACATGGCCGGGGCAGTTCATCGGCTTGATCGCGTAGTCGCGCTTTTCCGACTCCGTGACAAACATGTTCTCCTTGTAGTTCTGCCAGTGACCTGACTTTTCCCACAGCGAACGATCCATCACTTGCGGCGTACGTACCTCTTCATAGCCAGCCTGCGTCAGGCGGCCACGCATGTACTGCTCCACCGCCTGCCAAACCTGCCAGCCCTTGGGATGCCAGAACACCATGCCAGGCGCTTCCTCCTGCAGGTGGAACAGGTCAAGCAGCTTGCCCAGCTTGCGGTGGTCGCGCTTCTCGGCCTCCTCCAGCATGTGCAGGTAGGCTTCCTGATCTTCCTTCTTGGCCCAGGCCGTGCCGTAGATGCGCTGGAGCATCTCGTTCTTGGCGTCGCCGCGCCAGTAGGCGCCGGCCACCTTCATCAGCTTGAAGACCTTGAGCTTGCCCGTGGACGGCACGTGCGGACCACGGCAGAGGTCGACGAACTTGCCTTCGCGGTACAGGCCGATCTCCTGATCCTGCGGAATCGAGGCAATGATCTCGGCCTTGTACTTCTCGCCCATCGACTCGAACAGCTGCACGGCTTCGTCGCGGCTCCAGACCTCGCGCGTCACCTTCTCGTCCTTCTTGGCAAGCTCGGCCATCTTCTTTTCGATGGCAACCAGATCCTCGGGCGTGAAGGGGCGCTTGTAGGCGAAGTCGTAATAGAAGCCGTTCTCGATCACCGGGCCGATCGTCACCTGCGCCTCGGGATACAACTCCTTGACGGCGTAGGCCAGCAAGTGCGCCGTCGAGTGACGGATCACGTCGACGCCGTCGGCATCCTTGTCCGTGACAATGGCCAGGCTAGCATCGCGATCGATCAGATGGCTCGTATCGACCATCTGGCCGTCCACCTTCCCGGCCAGAGCGGCCTTGGCCAGGCCCGAGCCAATGCTCTGCGCCACTTCGGCAACCGTCACCGGGCCGGGAAATTCGCGGCGGGAACCATCCGGCAGCGTGATTGCGATCATCTTGCACCTCATCAGGAATCCACCCGCCGGGGCAATGCCTCCGGCAAGCGAATGAAAAGCATCTTATAGCGCCGGGCACATGCGACAGGCATGGACCATGCAGCGGGGATTTCACTCGGTTGCACTTACCGGCGACCGAGCAGGATATCAGGGAGCCAAGAAGCGACAGACGAAAAAAAACGCAGCCAAGGCTGCGTTGTTTTTCGATTTAACCCCAATCCACCGGGTCCGAAGGCGCACCTCGACTACTGTCGCTAATTAGCGGTAGTAGTTCGCTGTGTCTTGAACATGGCGCCTTTTCCGTTCCAGGTTGTCGGGGTTGAACCGGACTGCTTCGGTACTGCTTGCTACTTCTTACTGCTATGCGTTGGTAGGCTCGATTGGACTCGAACCAACGACCCCCACCATGTCAAGGTGGTGCTCTAACCAGCTGAGCTACGAGCCTATGGCACTACTTGAACTTCACTGCACTACTCTTACTACTTATGCGTTGGTAGGCTCGATTGGACTCGAACCAACGACCCCCACCATGTCAAGGTGGTGCTCTAACCAGCTGAGCTACGAGCCTGCGGAGAACGAAAGTATAGCATCACTTTCTTTTCGCCTGCAAGACCCCCACCACATCTTCTATCAATCCGAGTGCGCGCTGCAGTTGCGTGGCCTCCGAAACCTCGGCGGTGAACTGCATCCGGGCAACGCCTTTGCTCGATAGCGTCTTCACGCCGGTGACGTTGATCTTCTCGCGCGACAGCACTTCCGAGATGTCGCGCAGCAGCCCTTGCCGGTCGATCGCCTCCACGTGAATGTCCACCGGATACACCGCATCGCTCTTCTTGCCCCACTCGGTCTGGATCACGCGCTCAGGCGCGCGCGCCGAAAGCTGGCCGAAGGTGTGGCAGGTGCGGCGATGGATGGAAACACCGCGCCCGCGCGTGACGAAGCCCACGATCTCGTCCGGCGGCGCCGGCTTGCAGCACTTGGACATCTGCGTCATCAGCGAATCCACGCCCACCACCAGCACGCCGCTCTTGGCGCCGCGCGCCACGCTGGTGGCGCGGCTCTTCTTGGTGACTGCCTCTTCTTCGCTCTGCACCACCGCGGCCTCGCCTTCGGGGTGCCGCAGCGCCTGCTCCACGTGGCGCAGGCTGAATTCATCCTTGGCGACCGCGGCGAACAGGTCGTCCGGCATCTTGAAGCCGAGCCGCGTAGCGAGGTCATCCAGGTTGACGGCGGTCTTGCCCTCGCGCTGCAGGGTCTTGTCGATCAGCGCGCGGCCTTGCGACATGGTCTCCTGCGAATCGAGCGCATTGAACCAGGCGCGTACCTTGGCCCGCGCGCGCGGGCTGGCCAGGTAGCCCAGCTCCGCATTGAGCCAGTCTCGCGACGGCCCGCCCTGCTTGACAGCGATGATATCCACCGTCTGGCCGTTCTTGAGCGGCGTGTTCAGCGGCACCATGGTGCCGTCCACGCGCGCGCCGCGGCAGCGATGGCCAAGATCGGTGTGCAGGTAATACGCAAAATCCACTGGCGTGGCGCCTTGCGGCAAGGCCACCACGCGCGCCTGCGGCGTCAGTACATAGATGTGGTCGTCGATGGCCGCATGCTTGAGCTGCTCCCATGGCGACTCGTCGTGCGCCACGGAATGATCGGCATCGTCCTTCCAGGCCAGCAACTGGCGCAACCAGGCAATCTTCTCGTCGTAGCGCTCACTGGCCGAGAACTGCCCGCTGTAACCCTTGGCGCCGGCCTCCTTGTAGCGCCAGTGCGCGGCCACGCCGTACTCGGCGAAGTGATGCATCTCCTGGGTGCGGATCTGCACCTCGAAGGCGCGCCCGTCGTCGCCGATCACCACCGTGTGCAGCGACTTGTAGCCGTTCGACTTCGGCCGGGAAATATAGTCATCGAACTCGCGCGGGATCGGCTGCCAGATATGGTGCACGATGCCCAGCACGGTGTAGCAATCCTTGATGTCGTCGACGATCACGCGGAAGGCGCGCACATCATAGAGATCGGCAAAGTCGAGTTCCTTGCCGCGCATCTTCTTCCAGATGCTGTAGATATGCTTGGGGCGGCCGGTCACTTCCGCGCGGATGTCCGCCGCAGCCAGCTCGGACTGGAGCCGCGCGATGGCGCTCGCGATATAGCCTTCGCGCTCGATCCGTTTTTCATCAAGCAGGCGCGCGATGCGCTTGTAGGTGTCAGG
Organism: Cupriavidus sp. 01L45; assembly: GCF_056399885.1. Taxonomy (NCBI): domain Bacteria; kingdom Pseudomonadati; phylum Pseudomonadota; class Betaproteobacteria; order Burkholderiales; family Burkholderiaceae; genus Cupriavidus; species Cupriavidus sp. 01L45. Next base: position 26,554 of record NZ_JBFTSG010000062.1, read on the forward strand.
CTGCTCGAAGCGGAAGGCCAGGTCTTCCAGCTCCCACTTCATCTGCCAGATCCCGAGCCGGTTGGCCAGCGGCGCGTAGATGTCCAGCGTTTCGCGCGCGACACCGGGCAACGGCTGCGCCTTAGCCTGCGCCAGCCAGCGCAGCGTCTGCAGGCGCGAGGCCAGCCGCACCAGCACCACGCGGATGTCCTGCGCGAAGGCCAGCAGCATCTTGCGCAGCGCTTCCACCTGCTCCTGCCGCGCGGCGATTTCGTCCTTGGTGGTTTCGGGCGCGCCGCTGTGGCCCACCGCGATCGCACCGATACGCAACAACTGCCTCACGCCCTTGACGAGCCTCGCGACCTCCTCGCCAAACAGCGGCTCGATTTCCACCTCGCTGCCGGGCACGAACGCCGCCAGCGCAAACAGGCAGGCCGCGGCGCGCGCGGCATCGTCGACGCGCAGCCCGTCGAGAATGCGCAGCATGCCCTCGGCATGCGAGAACACGGTTTCGCCGGTGGGCAGCATCGCCTCGCTGCCACGCTCGCGCACGAAATCCAGGGCGCGCTCCACCAGCCCGGAATCGGGCGTGCCGGCAATCTGCCCGGTCAGGTCAGTCGACGTCACCATCTCGCTGCCCCAACCTCACTTGAGCGCGGCGGTAACCACCACTTCGATCAGGTATTGCGGATTGGCCAGGCGCGCCTCCACCGTGGCGCGCGGGGGCGTATTGCCCTGCACCACCCATTCATCCCAGACCTCGTTCATGATGCCGATCTGGTCGATGTCGGTGAGAAATATCTGGCACGACAGGATCCGGCTCTTGTCGCTGCCGGCTTCGTTCAGGAGACGCTCGATGTGGCCCAGCACCTCACGGGTCTGGCCGCGCAGATCCGCGCCGGGATCGACCTCCGGCACCTGGCCGGCGAGGTAGACCACGCCGTTGTAGATCGCGTATTCGGACAGGCGCTTGCCCACATGGGCGCGCTTCAGTTCACTGGTACTCATGGCAATACTCTAGTTGTCGGTAAGACTTCAAACATCGGATCCGGGCCGCGGCCGCCTTCAGGCCGCGCCCAGGAAAAATTGCTTGGCAATGGCCACTTGCGCGGGGTCGATGAACGTCGGGGCGTGCCCGACGTCCGGCACCTCCACCGCGCTCACGTCGCGTCCGCGCGAGACCATTTCCGCCACCGTCTCGCGCGTCAGCAAATCGGACTGCGCGCCGCGCACCACCAGCGTCGGCGCCTGGATGGCCTCGAACATGTGCCACAGCGCCGCTTCGCCGGCAGTCACCTGCTCGGGCGTGGTCTCGCGAAACGGCAGCGCCATCGCCGGATCGTAATGCAAACCCCATTCCAGGCCTTCCACGCCCTGCACCGGCTTGAGAATGGCGCCGTTAAGCTCGCGCCACTGCTCGGGTGTGTGACGGCCAAAGGACGCGCTGATGGTCTGCAGGTAGGCCAGGCCTTCCTCGAAGGTCTTGAAGCGCACCGGCAGGCCCAGGTAGGCGCCGATCCGCTCCACCGCCGAGGCGGCGATGCGCGGGCCCACGTCGTTGAGCAGCAGCTTGCGCACCGGCGTCTTGGGCAACCCCGCCAGCCCCATGCCGATCAGGCCGCCCATCGAGGTACCGAACCAGTCGACCTGCTCCACATTGAGCCGGGCGATCAGGGTGACCATATCCGAGACGTACTGCGGCACCACATAGCGGCGCGGGTCCGCCAGCCAGTCCGAACGGCCACGCCCGACCACGTCTGGGCACACCACGCGGTACTCGCCGCACAGCGCGGCGGCGACGGTGTCGAAGTCGCGGCCGGTGCGGGTCAGGCCATGCACGCACATCAGCACCCTGGGATTGGTGGGGTCGCCCCACTCGTGATAGGCCATGCGGTGAAGACCCGCCGGGCTGATGCACTGAACGAAGCCGAGGCGCGGGCTGACTGACATCTGAACTCCCTGGCAAGACGGTAGCAAGAACGGCACCGCCAACAGGCGGCGCCCAGGTTAAGCAAAGCTGGATTGTACGCTGCAGCAGTTACAATGCCACAGCATCCGGGTTCGCGCCGCCATGCCTTTGCCGCTGGCGGACGACAGCCTGTTCACGCAGTCCAATTCCAACATCAAAATCTCCCGACGGAGGGCAAAACATGCTCAAAGGCAAGACGGCGCTAGTCACGGGTTCCACCAGCGGTATTGGTCTCGGCATCGCGCAGGCACTCGCCGCGCAGGGCGCCAACATCATCGTCAATGGCTTCGGCGACGCCGACGGCGCCAAGCGCGAGATCGCGCAGTCCGGCGCGGGCATCCGCGTTGGCTACCACGGCGCGGACATGAGCAAGTCCGCGGAGATCGAGGACATGATGCGCTATGCCGAAACGGAATTCGGCGGCGCCGATATCCTCGTCAATAACGCCGGCATCCAGCATGTGGCCAATATCGAGGACTTTCCGCCCGAGCGCTGGGACGCGATCATCGCCATCAACCTGACCTCCGCCTTCCACACCACCCGCCTGGCGCTGCCGGGCATGAAGCGCAAGGACTGGGGCCGCGTCATCAATATCGCCTCCGCCCACGGACTGGTGGCGTCGGCGCAGAAGTCCGCCTATGTCGCAGCCAAGCACGGCATCGTCGGGCTGACCAAGGTGACGGCCCTGGAAACCGCGCAGACCGGCGTCACCGCCAATGCGATCTGCCCGGGCTGGGTACTGACGCCGCTGGTGCAGAAACAGGTGGAAGCGCGCGCCCAGAAGGACGGCATCCCGGTCGAGCAAGCCAAGCATGAACTGGTGATCGAGAAGCAGCCTTCCGGCCAGTTCGTTACGCCCGAGGAGCTTGGCGCGCTGGCCGTGTTCCTCGCCAGCGACGCGGCCCGGCAGGTGCGCGGCGTGGCCTGGAACATGGATGGCGGCTGGGTGGCGCAATGAGCGCACCAGCACAAACCATGCAACGGCGCCGCTTTCTCCGCACCCTGGCCATCGGCGCCACGGTCTCGCTAGGGCTGCGTGCCGGCGCCAGCACCGCTGCCGCCCCGCTCGCCATCGAGGTGTACAAGAGCCCACAATGCGGCTGCTGCGAGGGCTGGGTCGAGCACCTGCGCGCGAACGGCTTCGCCGTCACCGTGCGCGACGTGGAAGACACCGGCGTTTATCGCGCCCGCTTTGGCATTCCCGAGCGCTTCGGCTCCTGCCATACCGGCCGTATCGCCGGCTACGCGGTCGAAGGGCATGTGCCGGCGGCCGACATCAAGCGGCTGGTGGCCGGCAAACCCAAGGCCGCGGGCCTGGCGGTGCCGGCCATGCCGGTGGGTTCGCCGGGCATGGAACAGGGTTCGCGCAAGGATCCTTTCGATGTCCTGCTGGTCCGCGCGGACGGTGGCGCCTCGGTCTTCGCCAGCTACAACAAGCGCCGCGCCTGACGAAGCCACCGCAGCGCCAGCAAAAAGCCCCGCGAACGCAAGCTCGCGGGGCTTTTTCATTGCCACTCCGCGCCCGCCACGAAGGCCGGCGCGGCAAAGCGCATCAGAGCAGCGGGGCGCCCGTCTTGCTCTGGATCTCTTCGCGGCTCACGCCCGGCGCCGTTTCCACCAGCTTGAGGCCGGCTTCGGTCACGTCGATCACGCCGAGGTCCGTGATGATGCGGTTGACCACGCCCACGCCGGTCAGCGGCAATGCGCACGTCGCCAGGATCTTGATGTCCTCGGTGCCGTCCTTCTTCTTGGCCGTGTGCTCCATCAACACCACAACGCGGCCCACGCCTGCCACCAGGTCCATCGCGCCGCCCATGCCCTTGACCATCTTGCCCGGGATCATCCAGTTGGCCAGGTCGCCCTTCTCGCTTACCTGCATGGCGCCCAGGATGGCCAGGTTGATATGGCCCCCGCGAATCATCGCAAAGGAATCCGCCGAGGAGAAGATCGACGAGCCCGGCAGCGTGGTCACGGTCTGCTTGCCGGCATTGATCATGTCGGCGTCGACCTCGGCCTCGGTCGGGAACGGGCCGATGCCCAGCAGGCCGTTCTCGGATTGCAGCCAGACTTCCATTCCCGCGGGAACGTGGTTGGCCACCAGCGTCGGCAGGCCGATGCCCAGGTTCACGTAGAAGCCGTCCTGCAGTTCGCTAGCGGCGCGCGCCGCCATTTCGTCACGTGTCCATGCCATGATGTTTCTCCTTAGCTGGCGGCACGCACGGTGCGCTGCTCGATGCGTTTCTCGGGATTGGCGTTCAGCACGATGCGCTGCACAAAAATGCCTGGCGTGTGGATCTCGTCCGGATCCAGCGTGCCGGTATCGACCAGGTGCTCGACTTCGACCACGGTGAACTTGCCGGCCATCGCGCACATCGGGTTGAAGTTACGCGCGGTGCGGCGGAACACCAGGTTGCCGGCGCGGTCCGCCTTGTACGCCTTGACGAGCGCCACGTCGGCGGTCAGCGCGCGTTCCATCACGTACTGCTGGCCATCGAATTCGCGGATTTCCTTGCCGTCGGCCACGATGGTGCCCACGCCGGTCTTGGTGAAGAACGCGGGGATGCCCGAGCCGCCGGCGCGCAGCTTCTCGGCCAGCGTGCCTTGCGGGGTGAACTCCAGCTCAAGTTCACCGGCCAGGTACTGSCGYTCGAACTCCTTGTTCTCGCCCACRTAGGAGGAGATCATCTTCTTGATCTGGCGCGTGGCGAGCAGCAGGCCGAGGCCAAAACCGTCCACGCCGGCGTTGTTCGAGATACAGGTGAGTTGCTTGGCGCCGCTGTCGCGCAGGGCGGCAATCAGCGCCTCCGGGATGCCGCACAGACCGAAACCGCCAACCGCGATCGTCTGGCCGTCGCGAACCACGCCCGCGAGCGCCTCCGCGGCGCTGGCATAGACCTTGTTCATGTTTGCTCCTTCCTCGGTGATTTCCTGTCTTTGCGCCCGCCTCCGGGTGATGCCGGCGAGTCACGCAGGGAAATTGTAACGGTACAATCGGACGGAAATCGCCAGATTGCCGACTGCCCGACAGCATACGCAAGCGCCGCAGCCCGCGCCAATACGTACAATTACATAAGCAAATGCCCGCTATCGACTACCAGACCGCTTTCCAGCTCGCGCCAGTGGGCCTTGTGCTGTCGCGCGAGCGCATGATCGAGGACTGCAATGACGAGCTTTGCCGCATCTTCGGCACCACCAGGCAGGCCCTGATCGGCGAGTCGTTCCAGGTACTCTATCCCACCGCGGATGAATTCGAGCGCACCGGCGCGCGGATCGTGCCCATCATGAACGCCAAGGGCACTTACTCCGACGAGCGCATCATGAAGCGCGCCGGCGGCGAGCTGTTCTGGTGCCATGTCACCGGACGCTCGCTGGATCGCCAGCAGCCGCTGGGCGCCGGCATCTGGACCTTCGAAGATCTCTCGCAGAAGCGTCCGGTCACCGCCGAGCTGACGGCCCGCGAGCGCGATATCGCCGCGCAGCTGGTCGACGGCAAGACCAGCAAGCAGATCGGCAAGCTGCTGTCGATCAGCCCGCGCACGGTGGACATCTACCGGGCCAGGCTGATGAAGAAATACGGCGCCCATACCTCGGTGGACCTGGTGCAACGCCTGGTCAACCACTAGGGGCGCGGAACGCCTACGCCATCAGCGCACGGATCGCCGGCGGCACGGGTACCGATTTCTCGGCCTCATAGTCACACCACACCACCTTGGCGCCGCCCTCCGCATACACCACATCGGGCTGATCGGTGCGGCGGATCTCCATGTGGGTCTCGAAGCTGGTGCGTCCCAGATCGCCGGCAAACAGGCGGCACTCGATATCGCCCGGATAGCGTAACTGCCTGATGAAGGTCATGTGCGCGTTGATGATGATCGGGCCGCAACCGTTGGCATCCTTGCCGCCAAGGCCGAGCGACTCGAACCAGGCAATGCGCGCCTGCTCCAGGTAGCGGAAGTAGACCGTGTTGTTGACATGGCCCATGGCGTCCATGTCGCCCCACCGGATGGGCATGAGGAGAGTGAATACGGGTTTCATGGCCCCGAGCCTATCACGGGGGCGCTTCGCTTCCATCGGCGGAAACGACGGTTCGCGCCTGGCGCGCCCGCCTTAGTCGTCGATCAGCCGGGCATGGCCTTGCAGTTCGAAGCGCATGTCAGGCGGCACGAATGCGACTGCGCTCGGGCGCAGGTCGATATCCGGGGCGCCTGAGACCGGCAAATCGGCCGCCTCGCTGCGCGGCTGCGTCTGGCTGTCGTTGCCGCTGGCCGAGGGCACGAACCGGACCGGAGCGGCATACGGCTGCCTCCGTGTGACCGCATTCGCAGCCGGCGTCACCGGGCTGGCTGCCGTGGCCGTAGCCCCCCTTTCGCCCGCCTTCGGCCGGCCCCTTTGGGCGATTACGACGGGATGAGGCACGGCGACCGGTTCGGGCTCGTAGCCGGCGGGTTCCGCAGGCAAGGCAGCAACGGGATCCGGCGGCGCGGGCAAGTTCTGCACGTCTGCCGCCGCAGTTTCCGGTCGCTGGACGGTCACGGCTTGCAATCCGGCGGTAGCGGGCGCGGGTAATGGCGCCGGAGCCACCAGTAGCACTGTCACAAGCCACGCCACCACGACAGCCAGGCCGCCGCCAAACGCACCGGCCGCCAGCCCGCGCAGGCGCACGCGACGCAACGACTGCGCATGCGCAGGACCGGTGGCAGCAAGATGCTGCTTGATAGCTGCGGTACGCATTGCCGCCAACGCATCGCGCACATCCAACTCCGTGCCCCATGGGGGCGGCACATCAAGATTGGCGTACGATGGAAAAATGGAATGGGACACTGGGGCTCACCTCTGCAGCGCAAACGCGACGCGGCCTCGCCAGCCTATGCGGGCGAAACGGGTCCGGGCGAAATCATAGCGCTACGGAAAGATAGGGAAATTCAGACAGTTCTGCTTCAGCATTCGGAAATTTCTGCCAAGCAGGCGCAAACGGCTTATTGGCGGCGCGCCGGACGGTCACTCCCCGGCGCCCCGGGGATGACCAGCCCGGAATCCGTCAGCGACGACTCCATGCGGCGAATCTGCTGCTGCAGCTGCTCCAGGCGGATGCGCGAGGCACGGCTCTCGATTTCCGCGCTCTGCACCTCGACGCGCGACACCTTCTGCTCCTCGGCGATGCGCTGGCGCTGCGCCTGCATCACGCGCACGTCTTCGTTGAGCGCGTTTGCCCGCGCCTCGCTCTCTTGCAAGGCCCGGTCAAATGCGCGTTTCTGCGATGCCAGCACCTGTCGGCGGATATCGTCGTCCGCCCAGGCCGTGCTCTGCTGGGTCAACTGGCGGTAAGCCTGCTCCGCCGCAGCGAACGACTCAAAGCGGAAAACCCGCCAGAGGTTCTTCTGATAGAACAGCGCCACGTAGCAGACCACCTGGTCGTCCGCAAGCATCAGCGTGGTGCCGTAATCGCCGTTGTAGCTGGTACGCAGTTCGCGCACGGCCTTGTCCCGCAGCCGTTGCTGTAGTTCCGCCACAAGCCCCAGCGAAGAGGCCGATGCCGGCAGGCTGTCCTGCGCCACCTGGACGGCAGGCGATGCTGCCTGCGCCATCGCAGCCTGCGCACCAGCCACGGACAGCAGCAGGGCTAGGCCCGTCAGGCGGGCAGGCAAGGAGGTACGGCGAGGCTTGTTCGGCATGACATTCCGGTCGGGACACAGGACGGGACCTTCTTGGGATCCCGGGCCGCCGCCGCGCGCGCGGCAGGCGCGCGGCGATGGAATTCCCATGCGCCGCGAAAGGCGCATTCTATCAAACGACCGGGATATTCCCAAATTTGTGACAATTGCGATCATTTTGGCGACGCAATCCGTCCGCCAAAGGAGAGCAGGGTCCGCGAACGGCCCCTGCTCTCCGTGCCCTCGCAGGCACCGCGATCCCTCCTCACGGCTTACCGCTTGGCGATCGAGGCTTCAGCCTTGCTGACCAGGTCGGTGCCGATCTGCTTCTTCCACTTGTCGTAGACCTTGGCCGTGGCCTTGCGAAAGGCATCGTGCTCGGCCGGCGTCAGTTGCGACACCTTCACACCGTGGGCTTCCATATCCTTCCAGCCCGGCACGCCCGGCTCAACCAGGCCCTTGCGCGCCAGCGCGATTTCCTGCTTGCCGGCATCGATGGCGGCCTGCTTGACGATCTCGCGGTCGGCCGGCGTCCAGCTTTCCCAGATCTGCTTGTTGACCACGAAGATCAGCGGGTCGGCCACGTAGCCCCAGGTGGTGACGAACTTCTGACCCACCGTGTAGAGCTTGGCAGCGGCGAACACGGATTGCGGGTTCTCCTGGCCATCCACGGCGCCCGAGGCCATGGCCGGCTGCGCGTCGGCCCAGCTCATCTGGGTCGGATTGGCGCCGAGTGCGTTGAAGGTCTCGATATACAGCGGCGAGCCCACCACACGCAGCTTCATGCCCTTCAGGTCTTCCGGCTTGCGGACTTCGCGCTTGGAGTTGGAGACTTCGCGGAAGCCGTTCTCGCCCCAGGCCAGCGGCACCACGCCGGACTTGTCCAGCGTCGCGAAGATCGATTTGCCGACCTCACCCTGGGTGAGCGCGTCCAGCGCCTTGTAGTCCGGCATCAGGAACGGCAGCGAGAACAGGTTCAGTTCCTTGACCTGCGGCGACCAGTTGATGGTCGAGCCGACCRCCATGTCGATCACGCCCTGGCGGATCGCCGAGAACTCGCGGGTCTGGTCGCCCGCCACCAGCGAGGTGCCGGGGTAGAGCTTGATATTGATGCGGCCGCTGGTGCGCTGGCGCACCAGGTCAGCCCAGATCTCGCCGCCCTTGCCCCACGGGAAGGCCGGGCCGAGCACCAGCGACATCTTGTACTCGGCTTTGTAGGCCTGCGCCATGGCGCCAGCGGGCGCGAGGGCGGCAGCGGCGATGGTGGCTGCCAGCGACAGCATCAAGGCACGACGTTTCATGGATTCTCTCCTCTCAGGATGTGTTGTGTGTTTCTTATGCACTGCGTTGAGCGTGGCTCATTGCGCGATCCCGCAGGCGAGCCGCGAAGCCCGTCCATGGGATCAACTTCCGATTCAGCTTCAATAACCGAGATAGTCCGGGAGCCACGTCGCCAGTGGCGGATAGGCCAGCACCATCAGCATGGCGACGAACATGGCCAGCAGCATCCAGATCACCCAGGGTACGGTCTCTTCCATCCGCACGCGCGCGATCCGGCACGAGACCATCAGGTTCACCGCCAGCGGCGGCGTAAATTGGCCAAGCGCGACCTTGAGCGTCAACACCACGCCGAACCACACCGGATTCCAGTGGAAGGCGTTGGCGATCGGCAGCAGCAGCGGCACGAAGATCAGGAAGATCGAAATGCCGTCGAGGAACATCCCCACCGTCATCAACAAGGCCACGATCAGCGCCAGCACGCCGTACTCGCCCAGCCCCGAATGCGCGATGGCATTGGCCAGCGGATCGATCACGCCCAGCGTGGACAGCGCATAGGCAAAGATGCCGGCCAGCGCCACCACTAGCAGGATGACTGCGGAAGTCTCCGCCGCTTCCTGAAAGATCACGAACAGGTCGCGCAGGCCGATGCTGCGATAGATCACCATGCCGACGAACAAGCCGTACACGACTGCCACCACGGCAGCCTCGGTCGGCGTGAACCAGCCCGCGCGCATGCCGCCCAGGATCAGGAACGGCGCGACCAGCCCCCAGGCCGCTTCGCGCAGGCTCTTCCAGAACGGCGGACGCGGCAGCCCGGCCTCGATGGCGCCCATATTGTGCTTGCGTGCCAGCCAGACGGCCGGCACGATCAGCGCCACACCGGCCAGGATGCCGGGGATCATGCCGGCGGCGAACAGCGCCGGCACCGACGCGCCGGGCACCAGCACGCTATAGATGATGAAGGCAACCGAGGGCGGGATCAGGATGTCGGTGGCGGCGGCGGCGCCAACCACGGCCGCGCTGTACGCGCCGGGATAACCGGCCCGCGACATGGCCGCGATCATCACGCCGCCCACCGCGGCCGCGTTGGCCGGGCCGGAGCCGGAGATCCCGCCCAGGAACATGGCCACCAGGATGGCCACCAGCGGCAGCATGCCGGGGCCGCGCCCGACGATGGCAATGGCGAAGGTCACGAGACGCTGCGCCACGCCGGAACGATCGAAGATCGAACCGACCAGCACGAACATCGGGATGGCCAGCAGCGGGTATTTGCCGAGGCCGGCGTAGAAGTTCTGCGGCACGGCCAGCAGGCCGAACATCTGCGTATCCAGGTTGGACAGGCCGATCGCCACCAGGCCACCGAGGCCCAGCGACACGCCGATCGGCACGCCAAGCATCATCAGGCCAAGAAAAACCACAAACAGAATGATCGCAACGAGGGTCATGGCGCGGACTCCGAAGCAGGTACGCCATCCGCGCTCCCGGCATGCATGGCCTTGAGCGCGCGCAGGTTGCGTACCGCCACGCCGAACGCCCGCAGCGCGATGGCGGCCGACAGCACCGGCAGCCAGACCGAGTACCACCAGCTTGGCACGCCGATGCCCGGCGAGGTCTCGCCAAACGTGTATTCGTCCCAGGCGATGCGCCCGCCCAGTACCGCCAGCGCGATGAACATCACCGCGACGGCCAGCGCCGACAATACTGCCAGGCGCCGCTGCCGAGCCGCGCTGCCGCGCTCGAAGAAAAACTCGATGCGGATATTGCGGTCGCGCGCCACCGCGGCGCTGCCTGCCACCAGGGCCAGCACGATCATCAGGAAGACCGAGAATTCCTCGGTCCAGGCAAAGGACTCATCGGTGAAGTAACGGACCACCACATTGGCGAAGGTGATGCACACCAACAGCACCATGACGACCACGCCGACCCAGTCTTCGAGCCGCGGCGAAACCCTGAAGCTGCTGTCCCCTTGCTGGCTGGCGCCAGTCTCGTCCGGCATGGCCGTGACGTCTTGCGGGTCGGCATCGCGCCGTCCCTCCCTATCTGCTTGCATCTCCCCGGCCTCCGGTCCGGTCCGCGCGGCGCTCCTGGCCGCAGGCGGATATTCTTTGAATTATGTAAAGACTTAATCTCAAGACATGGCGGATTATGCCAAGACTGTGGAGCGTGCGGGAACTTTTGCTTGGTCCCGCAACCCGGCATCGGCTGGACATGGCGCCCATGTGCCCGGCCGGGGCTCGCGCGGCCTGTCGGTAACGGGCAATCCGGCAAGCCGCCGATGCGCGTCGCGCCCAAGGGGACCGGATAAGCCCAGGGACAGCGAACCGCATGCCTGCCCGCACTTATGGTGCGTGGCAGAACCAGTTTGCCGGGGCGAGCGGGCGTGTAGCCCGCCGCCGTTGACCTCGGTTACACCATGCCGTCGTCGGCCGTGATGATCGCGCCGTTGATGAATGCGGACTGGTCGGACGCCAGCAGCAGCAGCAGGCCGTCCAGGTCCTCGGGCTTGCCCACGCGCTTGCGCGGCAGCATCTGGATCAGTTTCTGGCCCGCATCGGTGTCCCAGTGGTGGTGATTGATGTCGGTATCGATATAGCCGGGGCAGATCGCATTGACGTTGATGCCGTGGCGCGCCCATTCCAGCGCCATCGCCTTGGTCATATGCACCACCGAGGCCTTGCTCATGCAGTACACGCCGATCTGCGACAGCACCTTGAGCCCGGCCACCGATGCAATGTTGACGATGCGCGACTGCGGCAGCGGATTGCCGTTTTTCTCGGCTCCCTTGGAGCGCGCGATCATACGCTTGGCCACTTCCTGGGCCACGAAAAAGGCACCCCGGGTATTGGTATCGAAGACAAAATCGAAATCGTCAGGGGTTACGTCGGTGAGGCGCTGCGTGGTGGAAACCCCCGAGTTATTGACCAGGATATCGATCGCACCCGCCTCGGTCTCGGCATGCGCCACCGCGGAGCGGATGCTGTCGTGGTCGGTCACGTCCAGCTGCACCACATGGGCGCTGCCCCCCTCGGCTTCGATCGCGGCACGCAGTTCCTTGAGCCGCTCGGTCCGCCGCGACGCCAGTATAACCTTGGCGCCAGCCGAGGCCAGGACGTGGGCAAACCGCGTGCCCAGACCGCTCGAAGCGCCTGTTACCAGCGCGACCTTGCCTTCCAGATTGATCGACAAACCCATATTGACCTCGATGTTCGGGAGCCCCCCGCGCCGCCTGCCATGGCCACGGCTACGGGGTGCTCCTCACGAAACTGCCTGGCTCAAATGGAAGGCAGCATATCAAAAAAAAGAACGGTCGTTCCAAAAAAAATCTTGCCTGACCGTGGCGAGTCCCGGACAATGCCGGAGATTCTAAGAACTCGGGCTATAAAGGGAAAGAGGAAAAACACGCAGGCCGGCACGATCGGCGCCTTCTGCGCCCCGCCCTTGCCCCCCGGTTTCCCCCGATCATCGCATCCCCGGTACCACCGAACACGGCATTTCCCACAATTGCGCGCAAGTTGCCAAGAATAGAGGGTTAGAGACAATGAATCAGCAACAGCTCCTGGAGCAGTACGGCCCCCGCGAGGCCATGGAATACGACGTTGTCATCGTCGGCGGCGGCCCCGCCGGCCTGGCAACCGCCATCCGCCTGAAGCAGCTCGCGCAGGAGAAAGGCAACGAAGTCAACGTATGCGTGCTGGAAAAAGGCTCCGAACCCGGCGCCCACATCCTGTCCGGCGCCATCATGGACCCGCGTGCACTGAATGAGTTGTTCCCGAACTGGAAGGAACTTGGCGCGCCGCTGAACCAGCCGGTCGCTGAAGACAAATTCCTGTTCCTCAACGAAACCGGTTCCAAGGCAACCCCGTCCGCCCTGCTGCCGGAATGCTTCCACAACCACGGCAACTACATCATCAGCCTGTCCAACTTCACGCGCTGGCTGAGCCAGCAGGCCGAAGCGCTGGGCGTGGAAATCTTCCCCGGCTTCCCGGCCGCCGAAGTGCTCTACAACGACGATGGCTCGGTCAAGGGCGTGGCCACCGGCAATATGGGCATCAACAAGGAAGGCGAGCCCACCGAGAACTTCCAGCTCGGCATGGAACTGCATGCCAAGTACACCATCTTCGCCGAGGGCTCGCGCGGACACCTGGGCAAGCAGGTGATTTCGCAGTTCAGGCTCGATGCGGGCAAGGATCCGCAGAGCTACGGCATCGGCCTCAAAGAATTGTGGGAGATCGATCCCGCCAAGCACCAGCCCGGCCTGGTGGTGCACACGGCCGGCTGGCCGCTGGACCCGGCCACCTACGGTGGCTCCTTCCTGTACCACATGGAAGACAACAAGGTCGCGGTGGGCTTCGTGGTCGGCCTGGACTACACCAACCCGTGGCTGTCGCCCTTCGAGGAATTCCAGCGCTTCAAGACCCACCCTGAGATCCGCAAGTATTTTGAAGGCGGCAAGCGCATCAGCTACGGCGCCCGCGCCATCACGGCCGGCGGCCTGCTGTCGCTGCCCAAGACCGTATTCCCGGGCGGCGCCCTGGTAGGCTGCGACGCGGGCTACCTGAACGCCTCGCGCATCAAGGGCAGCCATGCCGCCATCAAGACCGGCATGATGGCCGCCGAGGCCGCGTACGACGCCTTGCAGGCCGGCCGCCAGCATGACGAACTGACGGCATACCCGACCGCCTTCGAAAACAGCTGGCTGCACAAGGAACTGCTGCAGGCGAAGAACTTCAAGCAGTGGTTCAAGAAGGGGCGCACCACCGCCACCCTGATGACCGGTATCGAGCAATGGCTGCTGCCCAAGCTCGGCATCCGCAACCCGCCCTGGACCATCCACCGCGAGAAGCCGGACCACGTCTACCTCAAGCCGGCCGCCGAGTGCCAGCAGATCGTCTATCCCAAGCCGGACGGCAAGCTGACCTTCGACCGCCTCAGTTCGGTGTTCATCAGCAACACCAATCACGAGGAAAACCAGCCGGCCCACCTGACGCTGAAAGACGCCAGCGTGCCCGTCAACGTCAACTGGGACAAGTTTGCCGGCCCCGAAAGCCGTTACTGCCCGGCTGGCGTCTACGAGTTCGTGCAGAACGACGATGGCAAGGAACGCCTGCAGATCAATGCGCAGAACTGCGTGCACTGCAAGACCTGCGACATCAAGGATCCCACGCAGAATATCGTATGGGTGACACCGGAAGGCGGTGGCGGCCCGAACTACGTAGGCATGTAAGCTCGACCCAAGGGCAATAGGAAACGGCACCCGATTCGGTGCCGTTTTTTTTGCCTGTTCAGGCTTGCGGGCTCGATGTCGCGGGCAATGCCAGCGAATCGTGATAATGCGGCTTGCTGTCTGGCACGTCCTGACACCAACCGATCACGTCGGCCACGCCGGCGATCAAGGTAATCAGCGCCGGGCCGGCGAGCGGCACCTGCCCGATGCCGTCGATCAACGCCAGCACCACGCCCGATACGCCACCATCGGGACCTGGCTTGCCGATAGCGGTGACCGAGGCGACTTCCAGGGGAGACATCGCCAGCAGGCCCACTCCGGCCCCGTCCGGATCAGGACGGAACTCGCTGCCGCGGGCGAGGCTGTTATCCGGTCTTTCGCTAGACCGGACGTCTAACCCAAGCAAACGTTCTTCCGCCGAGAATGCACGGGACTGGCCAAGTCCATTCATGGCATTGGCCGTGGCGGGCACGGCAACCGCAAGCAGGCAAGCCAAAATGGACGCGCAAAGGCTGGCGCCGAAGCGAGGGCTCCGCTTCATGATGTCTCCTCGTCATCGTGATGGGTCTGATCGGGACAAGCGGCCGCAATAACCGCTTTTCATTGCAGGGGACAGTAGAGACGGCCCGAGCGCGCGGGGCAAGGCTGGCGCTAGAAGATTAGCTCCAAACGCCRGAATGAGCGCGACCGTCACGGCAGCGTCCTTCCCCCCGCTGCCGATAGCAAGCAGGCACAGGACATCAGGTAGAAACCTGCATGCTGGCACTTGCCAGCAACTGTTCGTAGATAAAGCACTGAAGCAGCGTCAACTCCCGCTCACCGAGCACATCGAAAGCAACGCCGAATGAGGGGAACTCTGTATCGCTCTCGGCGGGCAACGGGTTGCGCACCAGGCCGTCGACCATGATCTCGCTGTCCAGCGCCGCAGTGCGCAGATGAAAGCACAAGCGTACCGATGTACCTGGCGCCGGCACCGGCCCGGCAATCTGGATCTGCGCGCCGCCGGTACTCAGGTCGGTCAGCAGCACCAGCCTGGCCGGCAGGCGGGGGCTCGGTCCTGCCTGCGGGGCAGCCCCGTCGGCCTGCAGCGTGTCGTTCGCCGTGCTCCCGGGATCGACCAGGTAGGCGGCCAGGCGGGTCGGCACGCGGGTGGCTGTGCGCACTGGAAGCTGCTGCGACTCGGCCGGCGCAGACAACACCAGATAGCGGAAGGGACTGCGACAGATCGCAGTCACGGTCGATTCGAAGCTGAGGATCGCATGGCCGGAAAAGCCGCGCAATAGCACTGTGGCGCCGGCCTGGACCTGCAATTCCTTGCCGCCGAGCTGTGGCCACGTCACAAACAGGCCCTGCTCGACAAAGCCGATCAACCGGCTGGCGGCGGCGCGGCCTGTCTGGCCCGGCGCCTTGACCTGCAACAGCGTGCCAACCTGTAGGCCAAGCGGCCCGRCAGTGGCGGGCCGGCCGCCATCTTCCAGTTCGCCCGGCTCGCTATCGGGCCGGCACACCGTGCCGTGCCGGAAGACCAGGGCGACATCGCGATCCTCGGGGATCACGCTACCGCTGCCGAGCACGAGGTTTCCCGCCTCGTCCAACAAGGACCAGGGCAAGGGCTGCCCGACCGGGAGATCGTTAGGGGTAAGTGCAATCATGGCAGGCAGCAGTGACGCCCAGGCTACAGGCGTGGCAGATCCAACGGTGGCCACGGGAACGTGTCCCGCAGCCACCACCCGGCGAGGCGCTCAGCGCATATCGCGTCGCCTGGCCTCGCCGAAACGCCCCAGGGGGCGGACGGCAACGCGCGTACCCATGTCCAGGCCGACGTTCACCGCGATGTCCAAGGTGAATAGCGCTTCTCACCTGGCTTTTTATCGGCCAGTTCCGTAAAACCTTAAGGTCGATTCCTGACATCGCGATCCGGCGATCCTTGACGCCATCCCGCTTTCCTCGCAAACTCTCCCCACAATCTGTCTGACAGCCTTACAGATTTACTGATGACCATTCTGACCCGCCCCGCCTCGCTTGCCGCCCGCATCGCCGACGCCCTGCGCGCCGACATTGCGGCTGGCCGCTTCGCCGCCGGCGCCCGCCTCCCGGCCGAAGCGGCCTTGGGCGAGACCTTTGGCGTGAGCCGCCCGATCGTCCGCGAGGCCATCGCGCAACTGAAGGCGGAAGGCCTGCTGATCACGCGCAAGGGCTCGGGTGCGTACGTATCGGAAACGCCAGGCGGCCAGGTGTGGCGCTTGGCCACGGCGCCGCAGGGCGGCCCGACCCCGGCCCAGCTATTCGAACTGCGCATGGTGGTGGAATGCGCCTGCGCCGAAATGGCCGCCCGGCGCCGCACGGGGGAAGACTTGCAAGCCATTCAGGCCGCACTGGCCGCCATGGGCCGACATGCGGACGATTTCGCCAGCGCCGCGGCGGCCGATGTGGCGTTCCACCATGCGATTGCGCAGGCCGCGCACAACCCGTGCTTTACCGGCCTGACCGATTTCGTCGGCCAGCACATGCTGGCGGCGCGTCAAACGGCCTGGGAAAACGCCGCGCGCTTTCGCGGCGGCTCGCAAGGCGCGGACGGCGAACACGCCGCGCTGGTCGAAGCCATTGCCGCCGGCAACCCCGGCGCCGCACGCCAGGCGGCACGCCGGCATCTCAGCGCGGCAGCGAGGCGCATGGGGCTGGCCTTGAACTGAAGCTTGCGCGGCAAGCGCACGCCGCCAAGCGGCACGACACTATCCGGGAACCGCGGCTCGCATGACATGGCAGGCGTCAGCCGCAGCAGCAGAGGAACACAATGGAACAAGTAGATTGCGTGGTAATCGGCGCCGGCGTGGTCGGCTTGGCAGTGGCGCGGCAGTTGGCCTTGCAGGGCCGCGAGGTCATCATCCTGGAAGCGGAAAATGCCTTCGGCACCATTACCAGCGCGCGCAACAGCGAAGTGATCCATGCCGGTATCTACTATCCGGCCGGATCGCTCAAGGCAGAGATGTGCGTCCGCGGCAAATCCATGCTGTACGAGTACTGCGCCTCGCACCATATCAACCACCAGCGCTGCGGCAAGCTGATCGTCGCCACCACCGAGGCCCAGGTGGCCACGCTGGAAGGCATCCGGGCCAAGGCCGCGGCCAATGGCGTGCACGACCTGCAGCTGCTCAGCCAGGCCGAGGCACAGGCGCTGGAGCCGAACCTGCAATTCCGTGCCGCCCTGCTTTCGCCCTCGACCGGCATTGTCGACAGCCACGGCCTGATGCTGGCCCTGCTGGGTGATGCGGAGAATGCCGGCGCCATGCTGGCGGTGCAATCGCCGGTGGCGCGCGGCGCCGTCACGGCGAATGGCATCCGGCTTGACGTAGGCGGCCAGGGCGAAGCGGCCGGCACCACGCTGCTGGCCCGTACCGTGATCAACTCGGCCGGGCTCACGGCACCGGCGCTGGCGCGCAGCATCGCGGGCATGCCCGCCGCGCACATCCCGCCGCAGTATTACGCCAAGGGCTGCTATTTCACGCTGGCCGGGCGCGCGCCCTTCTCCCGGCTGATCTACCCGGTGCCGGAGGCCGCCGGACTGGGCGTGCACCTGACCATCGACCTGGGCGGCCAGGCGCGCTTCGGCCCCAACGTGCGATGGATCGACGAGATCGAGTACGGCGTGGATCCCGCGGATGCCGACAGCTTCTACGGCGAAGTCCGGAATTACTGGCCGGGACTGGCCGACGGCGCACTGCAGCCGGGCTATGCGGGCATCCGCCCCAAGATCAGCGGACCCGGCGAGCCGGCGGCGGATTTCCGCATCGATGGTCCGGCTACGCATGGCGTACCCGGGCTGGTCAACCTGTTCGGCATCGAGTCGCCAGGGCTGACCTCGTCGCTGGCGCTGGCCGAGCGCGTCGCAAGCCTGCTCTGAGGCGAGCGCGTGCGCAATCCGGCCTGCGTCACCGCGCGGCAGCGTCGGAGGCAGCTTCCGTGCGGAACGTCATGAACGCGCACAGCGCACCGCCGGCCGCCGCCAGCGCGGCCAGCCCGAAGGTGTGGGCCGGACCCAGCGCCTTCCAGGTCCAGCCCATCGCCAACCCGCCGCAGGTGCCGCCAAGACCATAGGAAAGGCCGGTGTAAAGCGCCTGTCCGCGGCCCTGCAGCGGGCCGGCGAACCAGCGTTGCAGGCGCTTGAGGCTGGCGCTGTGATGCGCGCCGAAGGTGGCCGCGTGCAGTACCTGCACCAGCGCCATCAGCCACGACAGCTCCGCCAGGTAGCCGGTCAGGCCGAAGCGCACCGCGGCCAGCACGAAGGTACCGGTCAGGATGGTCCGCAGCGGGACGCTGCCGAACATCCGGCCCTGGTAGAAAAAGAAGACAATCTCGGCGACCACGCCGATGGTCCACATCACGCCGATGGCGAACTTGCTGTAGCCAAGCTGCTCCAGGTACAGCGAATAGAACACATACAGCGCGGCGTGGGCGAACATCATCAGGAAGGCCGAGCCGAAGAACCAGACCACGTCGGGACGGCGCAGCAAGGGCAGCGCCGGCGGCGGCTTGACGCGCGGCCCATCGTCCGGCGCATCGCGCATGCCGAACACCACCACCAGGAACAGCGCCAGCATGGTGCTCGCCAGCCACGGGAACGCCTCCATGCCGAAACGCTCGAACAGCGCCCCGCCCAGCAGCACGGCCGCAATGAAGCCGGCCGAGCCGAACATGCGGATGCGCCCGTAGCGGTGATCGAAGGCGCCATGGCGGCGCAGCGTGGAAATCGTGAGCGCGTCGCCCAGCGGCGACATGGCGCTGGTGATCAGGTTCAGCCCGATCATCATCGCCATCATCCCGCCGTAGCTGGTCACGCCAGGCACCATCAGGAAAGCGAGCAAGGCCGTGACGGCGGCCAGGCGCAGCAGGCGCACCCGCGTATGCATCACGTCCGACAGCCAGCCCCAGAAATACGGGCCGACGATGCGGCTGACCTGGAAGCAGGCCATCAGTACGCCGATCTGTACCGGGRAAAAACCGCGCCCGGCGAAAAACAGGCTTACATAGGGCGAGATAACGCCGACATAGCCGTAGTAGCCGAGGTAAAAGAGGCCAAAACGCGTCTCGGCGACGCGCCCGCCGCCGAGGGCGTGGGCGTGTGGTTCCGCCTGCGCCAACTCAGCGCGACTGGCCGGACTGCGGTGACTGGGCGGGGATGCGCGGAGTATCGACCTTGACATCGCCGCACTGGGCGCGATGGCGCAGCGCGTGATCGATCAGCACCAGCGCCAGCATGGCTTCGGCGATCGGGGTGGCGCGGATGCCCACGCAGGGATCGTGGCGGCCGAAGGTCTCCACCGTGGCGGGCTGGCCGGCCTTGTCGATGGATTCGCGCGGCGTGCGGATACTGGAGGTCGGCTTGATCGCCAGCGAGACTGTCACGTCCTGCCCGGTCGAAATGCCGCCCAGCACGCCGCCGGCGTTGTTGCCGCGGAATCCTTCCGCGCTGAGTGAATCGCCATGCACGCTGCCGCGCTGGCTGACGCTTTCAAATCCCGCGCCGATCTCCACGCCCTTGACGGCATTGATGCCCATCATCGCGTGCGCGATGTCGGCATCGAGCTTGTCGAACAGCGGCTCGCCCAGGCCCACCGGCACGTTGCTGGCCACTACCTCGATCCGCGCGCCGACGGAATCGCCGTCGCGCCGCAGCGTGTCCATATAGGTTTCCAGTTCCGGCACGATCTCCGCGTTGGGGGCGAAGAAGGGATTCCGCGGTACTTCCGCCCAGTCCACGAACGGCACGCGAATCTCGCCCAGTTGCGACATATAGCCCCGGATTTCGGTGCCGTATTGCTCGCGCAGCCATTTCTTGGCGACCGCCGCCGCCGCCACCACCGGCGCCGTCAGGCGCGCCGACGAACGGCCGCCGCCACGATAGTCGCGGATGCCGTACTTCTGCCAGTAGGTGTAATCGGCGTGGCCGGGCCGGAAGGTCTCGACGATATTGCCGTAGTCCTTGCTGCGCTGGTCGGTATTGCGGATCAGCAGGCAGATTGGCGTGCCGGTGGTCTTGCCCTCGAACACGCCGGACAGGATCTCGACCTGGTCGGCTTCCTGGCGCTGCGTGACATGGCGCGAGGTGCCGGGCTTGCGGCGGTCCAGGTCGATCTGGATATCGGCTTCGGTGAGTTCCATGCCCGGCGGGCAGCCGTCCACCACCGCGCCGATGGCCGGCCCGTGCGATTCGCCGAAAGTGGTGACAGTGAAGAGCAGGCCGAGAGTGTTGCCGGACATGATGGAGACCGCGGAGGGCGTGAGAATTGGGGAACGGGCTACATTGTAAGGCTTTTGCGGCCCGTCCGGCCCCGCCAGGCCGCACCGGGATGCGTCGCCCGGTCTTCAGGTGGTGCCCTCAGGCCCGCATCAGGCCGTCCGTACAGGAGCCAGGTCCGGGTAGTACCGCTCCCGCATGCGTGCCACGTAGGCCACCAGGTTGGGATGGGACTCGGCGGCCGTGCGGATCGGTGTCTCGAACAAGGGGCACAGCGCACCCGCCATGAACGCAAAGACGGTGGCATCGGCGCCGCATGGCTTGTCGCCCATCAGGAAGGGTTGCTCGCCCAGCACGTCGGCCACCGCCGCCACGTCCCGGCTGGCGATGGCGGCCAGGTCGGCCGGGCTGTGGCGGCCAAGCCCCTGCGTCCACAGGATGCGACGGATCTTGGAGCGCACAAAACGGATCGCCAGCCCGCGCAGCGGCCAGGGCACGGACCGGAAGAAAGTTGCCGGACCCCGCGCGAAATTGGCGTCATGGTTCCAGCGCGCGTCGGCCACTGCCCAGTAGAAGTTGTCTTCCAGCATCTTTTCCACCGCCCAGGCGGTGCCACGCTGGGCGGGCGTCAGCCCTTCATTGAAGTCGATGTGGTAGGTCTTCTCCAGGTGCCACCGGATCAGCGTGGAATCGGCCACCACGCGGCCCGCGTCGTCGAGATAGGGCAGCTTGCCCTTGGGCGCGCGCCGCAGGCCGCCACGCTCGGCACGGTACGGCAGGCCCGCGAGCCTGAGCAGCAGGTCGGCCTTGGTGACAAAGGGGCTGGCATCGGGCAGGCCGAATGCCGGCCCAAAGGTGTAGAGCGTGATCATGGTTGCCGACTCCTTTGGCTCGGCGACATCGGGGATACCCGCCGCTGCGGGCACTACGCTAGCGCCCTAGCGCCACTCGCCACGCAAGCCCTGCACCACCTGCTGCAGGCTCTCCGGCGTAGCCAGCTCCGGCGCGATCGGCTCACCCACCACCAGCTCGAGCCGGTTGAGAATGCCGCGCCGGAACGGGCGGGACATGGCCGAGCCACCCTTGCGGGAGAAGAAGCTGCCCCACAGCCCGCGCAGCGCCATCGGCACGACCGGCACCGGCGTACGCCGGATGATCTGCTGAACGCCCTGCTTGAAGGGGTTGATGTCGCCGGTGGCGGTGATCTTGCCTTCAGGGAAGATACAGACTAGGTCGCCCTCCGAAAGCGCGCGCGCGACTTCGTCGTAGGCACGCTCCAGCATCTGCGGGTCTTCGTACGCGGGCGCGATCGGGATCGCCTTGGCCTGGCGGAAGAACCACGACATCAGCGGCACCTTGAAGATGTTGTGGTCCATCAGGAAACGCACCGGCCGCGGGCTCGCGGCCATCAGCACTACCGCATCGGCAAAGCTCACGTGATTGCACACCAGCACCGCGGGGCCTTCGGCCGGGATGCGGTCGGAATTCACGCGCTGCAGGCGGTACACCGTGTGCACCAGGATCCAGGCGATGAAGCGCAGCAGGAATTCCGGCACCAGGCTGTAGATGTAGATGGCCACCAGCGCGTTCAGCAGCCCGACCACCAGGAACAAT
The DNA here is from genome assembly GCF_056399885.1 of Cupriavidus sp. 01L45. Taxonomy (NCBI): domain Bacteria; kingdom Pseudomonadati; phylum Pseudomonadota; class Betaproteobacteria; order Burkholderiales; family Burkholderiaceae; genus Cupriavidus; species Cupriavidus sp. 01L45. Next base: position 48,507 of record NZ_JBFTSG010000062.1, read on the forward strand.
TGCGGAATGCTGAAGCCGGCCTGGGTCAGCACCACCGCCAGCAGCGAGGAGCCGATCATGAAAAAGCTGTTGAGGATGTTGTTGGCGGCAATGATGCGGGCCCGGTGGGTGGGCGCGCAGCGGCTCTGGATCAGCGCGTACAGCGGCACACTGTAGAAGCCGCCGAACATCGCCAGCAGGAACAGGTCGGCCAGCACGCGCCAATGGCGCGGGTCGGCGGCAAAGCCGGCGAGCCCGGACAGTTCGGCGTGCTGCTCGCCGTTGCTGGCCAGGAAGAGATCGACCGCGAACACTGTCATGCCGATGGAGCCGAACGGCACCAGGCCGATCTCGACGTGGCGCCCGGACAGCCGCTCGCACAGCAGCGAGCCGGTGCCGATGCCGAGCGAGAACACCGCCAGCAGCAGCGTCACCACATTCTGGTCGCCGCCCAGCACGTCCTTGGCAAAGCCGAAAAAGGAGGTCAGGAACGTGGCGCCAAGGAACCAGAGCCACGAAATGCCCAGCAGGCTCAGGAATACTGTACGGTTGCCATGGGCCAGCTTGAGGTTGCGCCAGGTCTCCGTGAACGGATTCCAGTTGATGCGCAGGTCCGGCTGCGGCGCCGGCGAATGCGGCACCCGCGCCGACACCAGCCGCCCGGCCAGCGCCAGCACCACGCACGCGGCCCCGACGTAGAACGGCCCGACGATCTTTTCGCCGTGCGTAAGGCCGGCCAGCTCGCCGCCCAGCAGGGTGCCAAGCAGGATGGCGACGAAAGTGCCCATTTCCACCAGCCCGTTGCCGCCTACCAGCTCGGTCTCGTCCAGGTGCTGCGGGAGGTAGGCGAACTTGACCGGGCCGAACACCGTCGAGTGCAGCCCCATCAGGAAAGTGCCAAGGTAGAGCAATGGCGCGCTGTGCATGGCAAAGCCGGCCATACCCAGCAGCATGATGCCGATTTCCAGGGTCTTCACCAGCCGGATCAGCCGCGACTTCTCGATCTTGTCGGCAATCTGGCCGCTGGTGGCGGAGAACAGCACGAATGGCGCGATGAAGATGGCGGAGATCAGGAACGCCGCGCTCTTGGCGTCAACGCCCTCGAACAGCGCGGTGTGGTAAGTAACCAGCGAAGTGAAGGCGACCTTGAAGAGGTTGTCGTTCATCGCGCCCAGGAACTGGGTCCAGAAGAACGGGCCGAAGCGGCGTGCACTGAGCAGGCGAAATTGGTTTTGTTGGCTCATGTAGGCAGGAAAGAGGTGACCCCGGCGAACCGGGCGGCCCGGTGGGCGCCCGGCGACGTCGCTGACAATGCTCGCACGGCGGCGGGCATGCCATTGCAAGGGATGCTTGCGGTACCGTGCAATACGCATCTCGACCGCGCCCCGCCCTGCCGGGGCCCACCAAGCCTCAACCGCCGTACGGCATCGCCCCCCCGGAAGCACTCCGATCCTCGCGCCGGCGCGGAGGCTCAATCGGTCTTTTCTTCCGGCCAGTCGCGGATATAAGCCTTGAGCATGCGGTTTTCGAAGCTTTGCTCCTCCACCACGGCCTTGGCGACGTCATAGAAGGAAATCACACCCATCAGGGTGCGGTTGTCCAGCACCGGCAGGTAGCGCGTGTGGCGCTCCAGCATCATGCGGCGGACTTCGTTGACGTCGGTCTCCATGGTGCAGGTGAGCGGCGCATCGTCCATGACCTTGCGCAGGCTGGTGGTGCCGACGCTGCCGCCATTGGCGGAAAGGGTCTTGATGATCTCGCGGAAGGTCAGCATGCCCACCAGGTCGCCGTACTCCATCACCACCAGCGAGCCGATATCGTGCTCGGCCATGATATTGACCGCCAGCAGCAGTGACGTCTCCGGCTTCACCGTATAGAGCGTGTTGCCCTTGATTTGCAGGATGTCGCTGACTTTCATGATGGTCTCCGCTTGCTGAAACTACTGTTTTGCTGTGTATTGCCTGCCGCGCCCGGCACGGCCTGATGCGCCGATCCTAGCCGAAACCGGCCGCCCAAGTAAAGCACGGGGTGCCGCCAGCGCCGCCAGGGCTATTTGCCGTGCTCGCCGGCGGCAGCGGATGCTACGATGCGCACCGGAGACAACTCTAGCCTTTAACGCCATGTCCGGTACCCGTTTCGACACCCTCGCGCTGCATGCAGGCGCCGCCCCCGACCCCGCCACGGGGGCACGGGCCACGCCCATCCACCTGACGACATCCTTCGTCTTCCGCGACAGCGAGCATGCCGCCTCGCTGTTCAATATGGAGCGCGCGGGCCATGTCTACTCCCGCATCTCCAACCCGACCGTAGCCGTCTTCGAAGAGCGCGTCGCCGCCCTCGAGAACGGCGCCGGCGCGATCGGCGTGGCCTCGGGCCAGGCTGCGCTGCACCTGGCGGTGGCCACCCTGATGGGCGCGGGCTCGCACGTAGTGGCGTCCAGCGCCCTGTACGGCGGCTCGCACAACCTGCTGCACTACACGCTGCGCCGCTTCGGCATCGAGACCACCTTCGTGCAGGCGCGCGATATCGACGCCTGGCGCGCSGCSATCCGSCCSGAGACGAAACTGCTGTTCGGCGAGACCCTGGGCAATCCCGGGCTGGACGTGCTGGACATCCCGACCCTGGCCCAGCTCGGCCAGGACAATGGCATCCCGCTGCTGGTCGACTCCACGTTCACCACGCCCTACCTGCTCAAGCCCTTCGACCACGGCGCCGGCCTGCTCTACCACTCGGCCACCAAGTTCCTGGGCGGCCACGGCACCACCATCGGCGGCGTGCTGGTGGAAGGCGGCACGTTCGACTTCGAGGCCTCCGGGCGCTTCCCGGAACTGTCCGAGCCCTATGCCGGTTTCCACAATATGGTGTTCACCGAGGAAAGCACGGTGGCGCCCTTCCTGCTGCGCGCGCGGCGCGAGGGCCTGCGCGACTTCGGCGCCTGCCTGAGCCCGATGGCCGCCTGGCAACTGCTGCAGGGCATCGAGACGCTGCCGCTGCGCATGGCCCGCCACGTGGAAAACGCGCGCCGCGTGGTGCAGTTCCTGGTGTCGCATCCGATGGTCGAGTCGGTGGCCTATCCGGAACTGGAATCCCACCCGGACTACGAACTCGCCAAGCGCCTGCTGCCGCGCGGCGCGGGCGCCGTGTTCAGCTTCAACCTCAAGGGCAACCGCGCCGCGGGCCAGCGCTTCATCGAGAGCCTGGCGCTGTTCTCCCACCTTGCCAATGTGGGCGACGCCCGCTCGCTGGTGATCCACCCCGCCTCCACCACCCACTTCCGCATGGACGCCGCGGCGCTGCAGGCGGCCGGCATCGGCGAAGGCACCATCCGCCTGTCGGTCGGCCTGGAAGACCCGGACGACCTGATCGACGACCTCAAGCGCGGCCTCAAGGCCGCGGAGAAAGCCATGAGCGGCAAGGGAGGCCAAGCCTGATGGAACTGACAATCGCAGGCCGCAAGGCCTATGCCTACACCGGCGGCAAACCCTTCGACCCCGCCCTGCCCTGCGCCGTATTCGTGCACGGCGCACAGAACGACCATAGCGTCTGGGCCCTGCAGACGCGCTGGTTCGCGCACCACGGCTTCAGCGTGCTGGCGGTCGACCTGCCCGGCCACAACCGCAGCGAAGGCGAGCCGCTCAAGACAGTCGAAGCCATGGCCGACTGGGTGATCGAACTGGTGCGCGCGGCCGGCGTGAGCGCCCCCGCCCTGGTGTTCGGGCACAGCATGGGTTCGCTGATCGCGCTGGAAACGGCCGCCCGCCACCCTGACGCGGTGCGCGGCATCGCCCTGCTCGCCACGGCCTACCCGATGAAGGTTGCCGACGCCCTGCTCGACGCCTCGCTCAACCGCGTGGACCAGGCCATCGCCATGGTCAATGCGTGGTCGCACTCCAGCCTCGCCAACAAGCCCTCCTCGCCGGGACCGGGCTCGTGGATGCAAGGCGGCAGCCAGCGCCTGATGGAACGCGTGGCACAACGCAACCCCGAAGGCCACGTCTTCCACAACGACTTCTCCGCCTGCAACGCCTACGCCAACGGCGACGCCGCGGTGGCCGCCGTGCGCTGCCCCACCCTGTTCATCAACGGCAGCAAGGACATGATGACCTCGCCCAAGGCCGCCCAGGCGCTCGCCGCCAGGATGGCATCGGCCAGCACGGTCACGGTGCCCTGCGGGCACGCGCTGATGGGGGAAAGGCCGGATGAGGTACTGGACGCGCTGGCGGCGTTTGCGCGCAAAGTGGTCGCCGCTGGTTGAAGGCGGCGGCATCGCGAGCGCCTGCCGCTCCGCCGGTTGCTCTCTCGCCTGCGGGAGAGCAACCGGCACGCCGCGCCGTGCCGACTTGCGCCTAGGAACCAGTCGCAGGGTAGTAGGCTCTCGGCGTTGGTGCGCAGCTTGGCCGTGTCCCCTCCGGTGTGCCTACGGGCTACCTCTGCGAGAGACTGGCTTCGGCAGACAACATTGGGCTTGATGGGTGAGCTTTGCTTCCCGCTGGGTAAGTTTGTTCCCTTGAAAGTCTGCTCGGCATATCGGCACCACGCTTTCTGACAGGAGGCGAAAATGGGGAGTTTACCGAGGTCGGACAAGCGAGGATGGGCATTGACGTAGGTAGCGAGCATCTACCAACTCGATCCGACCAATGCTCGGGCCATGGAAGCTAAAACCAGATCTCTCCGAGAGTGCTCTGATCCGCGATCATTGGTAGCTATCGGTCGTGTTCGCTGAAGTCAGTGATATCAATCACGCGATCGGCCATCGCAATGGTCTCCCGACGGTGTGCAATCGTGATGCGTGTTACAGTCAGGGTGCGGATAGCTTCATTGACTGCTCTCTCTGTTTCCACATCCAGATGGCTTGTAGCCTCGTCGAGCACCAGAATCCTGGCTTGCCGATATAGTGCACGAGCCAGAAGCACCCGCTGTTTCTGTCCGCCAGAAAGACTACTGCCCATATCGCCTGTTAGGGAGTGATATGCCATCGGCATGGCCAACACCTCGTCATGGATCTTTGCCGCTTTCGCCGCGGCATAAACGCGTTCGCGGTCAATGTGCTCGTCAAATCCGGAGATGTTATCCTGCAGGCTACCGGAAAAAAGTTGATCATCCTGCATTACAGCAGCAACCTTTTTTCGCCAATTCCTAAGGCCGAATTGATGTACTGGAATTCCATTTATTCGCAAAGATCCTTCCGTTGGTTCCAGTAGACCCAAAATGATCTTTGCAAGCGTTGTCTTTCCGCAGCCGGTGGCTCCAACAATTGCAACGTGTTCTCCCGGAACGAACTCGATGCTCAAATCCCGAAGCACCCAATTACTCCCGCTGCCATAGCGAAAGCCTATGTTTTCCAGCTTCAGAGAGAGAGGCGTGTGATCGTTGAACTCTCCAAGCTGCTCGGGCATGACGCCAGTCGTCTCTTCCTGCTCAGTTAGCACGATATCCGAAAGCCGCTCGACGTGAAGGCGAAGCATCCGAACCGACATGATGTTATCGATGAAACGCTGCATTCTGGAAGAAAATGCGTCCTTATAGGAAATGAATGCCATTAGCATACCAACTGTAAGTACACCGTTTATAACCATACCCGCCCCCCAACCCAATACCGCAATGCTCTCGATCCCGAAAACCAAGTTATACCCGGCGTTAAACGACAGGGCGAGTTCTTGATTTTTTGCGCGCCGATTGGCTGCCAAAGTGATAGCATTAAACCATTTAGAAATACGTACATCCTCAAGGCTCATCAGATTTATCACCTGAATCCCCCGGATGCTCTCGAGGAAATGAGTCTGTGCCTTTGCCTCATGGGTCATCACTTCATCGCTTGACCGATGATATGCTCCATGCGGAAGAATTCGTATTGCGGCGTATGCAATGACAGCGCCAATAGCTATGACACCTAGTTCTGGGCTGTAAACGAGAATAACAACGAGTGTCACTAGCGCGAACAGGCCGTCTAAAATGATCTCAACCAGCTTGCCTGTCACTGTCTGCTGGATGCTCTGCGTCGATTGGAAGCGCGAAATGATATCACCTGAATGACGCACCTCGAACCACTGGGTTGGCAGGTGGAGCAAATGCTTCATGACACGAGCAGCCCACTGTGTGCCGAATTGCACGGAAATCACGATACCCAACCAGCCGCGAGCCAGTTCTAGCCCCACCTTTATAAGGGTAGTGAGTACGGCCCCGATAACGAGCACCCATAACAACCCCATGTCCCCAGAAACAATGGAACCATCGACGATCCATTGGGTAAATAAGGGGGAAATAAGTAATGCAAGCTGAAGACTAGCCGCAAGCAGGAAAATCTGCCCCAAACTACGTCACAGCCCATTGAGACGTCCAACTAGTTGACGCCATCCAATCGCGGGATGGGGCAGTCTTGGCTCGAAGTCCGGAGCCGGAGACAGTTCTAATGCAATGCCGGTGAAATGTTTACTCACCACACTCATTGGTAGCTGCTGCTCGCCGCAAGCGGGATCGAAGATAGTCAGTTTCCCGCGCGAAAGACGCTTTAGGACAACAAAGTGACTCATGTCCCAGTGAAGCACACACGGCAAAGTGAGCTCCGTCAGCTCATGCATTTCTAGCCGCAACGGTCTGGCTATTAGCCCGATTGCGCTGCCGAGCCGTGCGAGGTCTGCCAAACTCATGCCTCGCATCGAGACGACAAACCTAGCGCGCAGCTCGTTCATCGAGAGAACTCGCCCATGGTGGGCAGCAACGTAGCCTAGGCACGCTAGCCCGCATTCAGTTGCGGTGGTTTGGAGATATGTAGACATGAGGAAAAAGTAGTCTGATCGGCCTCGGCGCAAAACCCGCATCTAGCGCTGTGAAGTCGCTTTCTATGTTCGCCTGGAATGCCATCGTCCCACGAACCCTGAGATGTCTATCCCCGATGCACTGAGTTTCTCGCCGGAGACGGACCTCATGAAGCGCGTCCAGTTTTCCTCGCTCCTCATTTCGCTCGCCAGAACAGAGAGCAATTCTCCTGTTACCGGCGAAGAAAGTGCATTACTCCGCACAGAYGAGCGCATTTCCTCTCTATCCATTAAGGAGTTTTCTGAAATCCATTTTATGTAGTCGATCAGTTTTATGGTGTGAACTCCAGCGGCAATATGAAACGTTGGCTCACCGAGGGGGGTCGCGGAGCAATCCACCCAAGTTAAGCATCAACAATTAGGCATCAACAGGCCTTATAAGCAGCATGTCGATGAGGTTTGTGGCGAGGCGGACGAGGCTTGGCGCGATCCGGCCGCACGCGATGGATACGTGTTGCGATCACGGCCAAGGTCTCATTC
>NZ_JBFTSG010000063.1:0-55398 GCF_056399885.1 Cupriavidus sp. 01L45
AAGGGCGACCTGGTGCTGGTGCGATACCGGGCCGCGCCCCATCATCGTTCCCCTTATGGGGATCGCAACCCGCTCATGCTGTCGCCCCAGGAGCGTGCCGGGGCCAACCTGATGCAGGTACTCGCCGCCAATATGGCCAAAGCGTTGACGCCGTTTGAGACCGCTGCGATGTCGCACTTTGAAGATCCTGTGCCGCCGCCGGATGGCTGCCATGCGCTGTTCGAGGACCACATGCATGACTCGCTGGCGGGCTTCTACATGGCAGGGGCCGTGACCGAGCTCGATCGCAACACGGCCATCGAGAATGTGTGCCGCAAGCATGCGGCCAACCGGCCGCTCAGCGGGTTCGAGCTGAAGATCTACAAGGAAAACCGGGCCTGGATCGACCGCCGGATGACGCCGCCGGAGGTTGACCAGGGGCCGAATTGCAAGGCCGAGATTGGCGCCGTCTTCCCGGTGCAGACCGATGCGGATGTCGGAGACCTGCGCGACTGGGTGATCGTGAGCCAGACCAACACGCGGCGGGAGGGCGGTGGCTACCTGCGGGACCGAGCCATCTTTAGCGAGCTGTAACGGGGACCAGTCCCGGCCGGCGCGGCAGGCACCCATTTTTTGAATGGTGTTCGGCACCGATTGGCGAACAATGTGCCGACCGGGTTGCCGTGACCGGAGCACGGTCTGTTAAATGCGGGCGTCATCGCCGAGGATCGAGGTATTGGGCACGAGCCGATCGTGTCCATCTATTCGATCAGGAAAATGATCGGCGGACTAGTCAAAGCCAACGCCAGCAAACCGGCGAAGTCACGCCAGCGCCAGTAACCTAACGGCATGCCTTCAGCTGCCGCCGCCGATATGCGGTCTGCCAGGGTCTATATTCCTTGGGCAACATGCGCCAACCGCAACCGGAGCGCAGACGCTGTTGGTTGCCGTCCCGGTTCTCGTGTTCGCGTTCCTCGCTGCGATGTCGGCGACCGGCTACGCGTGGCTGGATTGGCGGACTTACACGGTCGTCATGCCTGTCACGGTGCATGAGGATATCGTCGATGTGCCTTCGTCCGCTTTGGTTGATGAAAAACCGATCGTAGTCCTCGCTCCAGCTACCAAATGCAAGCTGACAGCGGGCCGCTGAAGCCCGCCTGTTTCACCGCTAACGTGTCGCCACGATAAAGAACCTCGGGAACGGCAGCAGCACGGAGCCGTCCGCCATCGGCGGATAGGCTCGCGCCACTTCCGCCGTATAGCGCTCCAGGTAGGCCGCCCGCTCCGCTTCGTCCAGCGGATCCAGGAACGGGCGCAGGCCGGTACCCTTGAACCACTCCACGATCGCGGCCGGGCCATCCGCCAGCGCGTGATGGTAAGTGGTGTGCCACACATCGACCGTGGCACAGTGCGCGCGCAACAGCGCGTAGTACCAGGCCGCGCCCGGCAGTGCGGTGCGCGCCTGCGCGGCGGCGGCCAGCTTGCCGGCCCACGGGCCGTCGGCGGCGACGTCGCGCATCAGGCGGTGCGCCGGCGTGTCCAGCGTGTCCGGCACCTGGATCGCCAGGCTGCCGCCCGGCGCCAGCTTGGCGGCGAGCGCGGGCAGCAGGCGCGCGTGGTCGGGCAGCCATTGCAGCACGGCGTTGGCGAGGATCACATCGTAGGGTCCCGGGTCGTCCCAGGTTTCGATGCTGCTGACTTCGAACTTCAGCTCCGGCAGCCGCTTGCGCGCGGCCTCGACCATGTCGGCCGAGCTGTCCAGCCCGGTCACGCGGGCGCCGGGAAAGCACGCGGCCAGCACCTCGGTCGAGTTGCCCGGGCCGCAGCCGATATCCACCGCCACGCGCGGCTCGCGCCCTGGCACGGCGGCCAGCAGGTCCCGGACCGGACGGGTCCGTTCGTTCTCGAATTTCACGTACTGCCTGGCTGACCAAGTCATTGCTGCTCCTTTGCGGGTTCGGTTCCGGTGCTTGGTGAATGCGTCGATACGCTGGCGTTCTTCACGCCGATGGCGGCCTCGCCCGGCGCAGCACGGCCTTGCCCTTCGCGGTGAGCAGGACCACAGCCTGCGCGCGCGGCACGCCCGCCGCGCACTCCATGTCGACCAGGCCGGCCGCGTTCGCGTCCTCCCACGCGGAAAGCCGCGGGCAGGAAGTGCGCCATGCCTCCATGGTGTCGGCATAGGTGCGCGGCCCGGCTGCCAGCCAGGCCAGGAATTCCAGCAGATTGCCTGCATGCGACGCGGCAGGCAAACCGGCATCCCCGGCCTGATCCTGCCCTCCAACCCTGTCTTGCTGCATGGCCGTGCTCCAGCGCGATGCGATTCACGCCGTCAGCATAGGCCCGAACTGCTATGATTTCCAATGCATCCTGAGTACAAAATCCATACCCTGAGAGTATCGCAATGATCGAGCTACGCCGGCTGCGCGCCTTCGTCGCGTTGGCCGAAGAAGGACACGTCACCCGCGCCGCCGAGCGCCTGGGCATGCAGCAACCGCCGCTCACGCGCTTGTTGCGCGGCCTGGAGGCCGAACTCGGCGTATTGCTGATGCGGCGCCTGCCGCGTGGTGTGCGGCCTACCGAGGCCGGGCTGGCGTTGCTGGAGGAAGCCCGCGCGGTGCTGGCGCGAGCCGAAGGCGTGGCCGAGGTGGTGCGCCGTGCCGCGGCCGGGGAGCAAGGGCGGCTCGCCGTCGGCTTCACCAGTTCCGCCGCCTCGCACCCTTTCGTCCCCGCCGTGCTGCGCAGGTTTCGCGAGAGCGTGCCGGGCGTTGCCGTCACGCTGGAGGAAGCCGGCACCAGCGAACTGGTGGACGCGATCCTGCATGAGCGGCTCGACGCGGCCTTCGTGCGCTCGCCGGTGGGCAGCACCACCGGGCTGTTGCTCGATGCCGTGCTGGAGGAGCCGATGCTGGCCGCGCTGCCGGCCGGGCACCCGCTGGCAGCGGATGCCGGCGCCTTGCCGCTATCGGCGCTGGCGCGCGAGCCGTTCATCCTCTACCGCCGCCCGGCCGGGCCGGGGCTGTACGACGCCATCCTGACCGCATGCCGCGCGGCGGGCTTCAGCCCGCTGGTGGCGCAGGAAGCGCCGCGCCTGCCCGCCACGCTGAGCCTGGTGGCGGCAGGCCTTGGTGTTTCTGTGGTACCCGCCTCCATGCGCCGCCTGGGCGGCGACGACATCGCCTACCGCGCGCTTGCCGGCAGCCCGTCGCTGACTGCCCCGCTGCACCTGGCGATGCGCCAGGCCAACCTGCCGGCAGCCGTCATGCGCTTGCGCGCGCTGGTGTACGAGATGCTGCCGCCGGAAGGGCCGGCCGCGTGAAGACCGGCATCATGGCCTGATTCGCGGGCATCCCTGATCTGCCCGGCAGACAACAGGCCCTGAAGAGCGGATTTCCGGTGCTCCGGCGCTGGTACACCAGCCCTCCGTAAGCGCCTTTCCGCCATCGCGGACGGCTACCGCGGGCGATCTGAGCCGGCCGGTCGAAATCCGCTCGCAAGATGAGATGGGCCAGCTTCTGTCGGGCATCTCCCAGATGCAGGACGGCCTGGCGCAAACCGTGCTGTCGGTACGCACCGGCAGCGAAACGATCGCGGCGGCAACCAGGCAAATCGCCGCGGGCAACGTCAACCTGTCATCGCGCACCGAGCAGCAGGCCGCCTCGCTCGAAGCAACCGCGGCCAGCATGGAAGAGCTGACCACCACCGTGAAGCAGAACGCCGATAACGCGCGCCAGGCCACGGTGCTGTCGGCAACAGCAACGCAAACCGCCAACCACGGCGGCGAAGTGATCCGCAACGCGGTCGCGACCATGGGCGAGATCAACGAAAGCTCCACCCGCATTGCCGACATCATCAGCATCATCGAGGGCATCGCCTTCGAGACCAATATCCTGGCGCTGAATGCGGCTGTGGAAGCGGCTCGCGCGGGCGAACAGGGGCGCGGCTTTGCCGTCGTCGCCGGCGAGGTGCGCACTCATGGGCGAGATCTCCGCCGCATCGGTCGAACAGAACAGCGGCATCGACCACGTCGCGCACGCGGTGAGCCAGATGGACGAAGTGACGCAACAGAACGCCTCGCTGGTCGAGGAGGCGGCAGCCGCCGCGCAATCGCTGGAGGAGCAAGCCAGCAGGTTGAAGGACACGGTGGCCGTCTTCAGGCTGGGCAACCAGGCCGTGGCCAGCGCCGCCAGCCGCGCGCCCGCGCCGAAGGCCGTCACTGTCTCGCCGCGGGGGGTTGCGCCGCGTGCAAGCGCTGCGGCTGCGCCGGCGGCATCCTCATCGGCTTCGGACTGGTCGTCCTTCTGAAGCCGATGCACGCTCGCCCGCGTCAGTGCCTGGCCAGTTCCCATGCGCTGCGCGACCGCCTGGCGTTCGCGGCAAGCCAGCCGCGCAAGGTGCGCGGGTACCTGAATGCGCGTCCGGATCAGTCCGGCGACCTAGTTCTCGCCGGCCACAAGCGACTTCGTGATCCGTTCGAGCACTGGCAGCCATGTGCCGCGCCCCGCGTCGCGGCAGGCCAGGATCAGCAGAAGCTCCTGGTCTGGCGTATAGATGTCGAAGTGCTGCACGTAAATCGTGCCCTGGTCGCCGCTTCGAGTGTAACTGATGGCAATGGCAGGCCAGCCGCCAACCGTCTCAAGTCGCGGACTGGTGATCGACAGCAATTGCCTGCCGGACTTCCTGAGCGAATCCCGGATCAAGCGTTCGAAGCCTGCGCCGAACGCCTTGAGCATGTCCTCATCGAATTTGCGCACCTGCCTGAACGAAACGCCCGGCGGCTGAATCGAGTTGATCACGACGGCTGCATACGGGCCACTGGGGTTCGACACGGCGTGAAGGAGGTTCAGCCGGTCCCCCCCCGATGCATGGCGCGTGATGTCGGTCGCGGCATCGAGCGTCACCTCGCGGCCCCGGCTTTGCGCCTCCGACAACAGCGTCCATCCCTTCGGCAACTGAATCTCAACGTGCCGCGGGAGCTTGACGGGCAATAGCGCTACGTCCTCGCCGCCCAGCCCGGACGCGGAATACGCGAGCACGCAGGCAAGCATGCCTGCCTGGATGAGCCTGCTGCAAAACCGTGCCATTCGGCCCCCTCCGCTCGCGACGCGTTGGTCTCGCAAGGCAATTCTAGGCCATGCCAGCGACGGCCGGTTCCGCGGTTTCAGGGAACACCGGGCGTCCCCGGACGCCAAGGTGCTTTCCGGCCTCGTCGCCGGACAGTCGCCCGCTGAATTCGCCGTGCAGAACGGCGTATCCGAGAACACGGTCCGCAAGCAGGTCGCCTCCCTGAAGTTCAAGATGAACGGCAGCCGGAGCGTGGAACTCGTAAGGCTCGCGCTCATGCACCGTTAATCGCGCTGGCGACGGCCACCGCCTCGCCAGACACGCCCCCTTCCGCCTCGTCGATGCCTCGTACCGAGGTCAGGCTTCGGCAACCGGGGGCGACGCGGCCATCCTTGCTCCACCTCCCCCTGCGCAGCGCGATCGCCTGCCTATCCCGCTGACGCGGCAAGTGGCGGTCTGCCGCCGCGCTGCGTCTCGCGCGCGTTTTCCGCTTCCACTTCAAGGGAGCCCGGGGCGCGCGCAGGCCCGCGCCGGTAAGCCAATGCGGCCGGCAGGCCAATAACCCTGTCGCGCTATCACCTTTGTATTCTTTTCGACACATTCAGTTACAATGCAAACGATATTGATAATGATTTGTATTTCTATTTATAAAGCAACAGGCCAACGGTTTCCCGCCATCTCCCCGGCCGTCTCGAAACATCCTGAAAATACCGATGAACCTGAACATGCCGAAGCGCGCCGCACTCCGCCAACCCCGCCGGAGGCGCCACACCGTTTCCCTGACCACCGTGGCATTGAGCCTCCAGGCCATCGGTACGGCCTTCGCCCAGGCGCCGGCGGCCCAGCCGTCAGTTGGCAAGGCGGATGCAGCGGAGCTGCCAGCGGTGACGGTGCGGGCCAGCAACGCCGACGAAACGCCGACCGGCCCGGTGCACGGGTTCGTGGCCAAACGCAGCGCGACAGCGACCAAGACCGACACTCCCTTGATGGAAACGCCGCAGTCCATCTCCGTGATCACCCGCGACCGCATCGAAGCGCAAGGCGCCCAGTCGGTGCAGCAGGCGCTGGGTTACAGCGCCGGCGTCTATGCCGGCCCGTATGGCAATGACAACCGGGGCGACTGGGGCAAGTTCCGCGGTACGGACTTCACGCAATACCAGGACGGTTTGCTCAACCAGGTCGGCTTCTATAACAACGTGCGCACCGACGTCTACGGGCTGGAACGCATCGACGTGCTGCGCGGCCCGTCGTCGATGCTGTTTGGCCAGGGCGCGGTCGGAGGGATCCTGAACCTTGTCAGCAAGCGCCCGCAGGCCGAAGCCGCCCGCGAGATCGGCGTGCAGTTCGGCAACTACAACCGCAAGCAGGTCCAGGCCGACCTGACCGGGCCGCTGGATGCCGACGGCAAGTGGCTGTACCGGCTGGTGGCCCTTGCGCGCGACAGCGATACCCAGGTCGACTACGTCAAGGACAACCGCTACCTGATCGCGCCCTCCCTCACATTCCGGCCCAGTGCCGACACGTCGTTCACTTTGCTTGCCAACTTCCAGCGAGATGAAAGCGGCACGTCGGTGGGCTTCTATCCCTGGCGCGGGACGCTGTACTCCAACCCGGCGGGCCAGATTCCCGATCACCTGTTCAGCAGCGAACCGGGCTTCGACCGGTACACCGCCGAACAGGCCTCCGTCGGCTACCAGTTCGAGCACAAGGCGAGCGACACCTGGACGGTGCGCCAGAACCTGCGCTATTCGCACAGCACGGTCGACTACCGCAGCATCTATGCGGCGGGCTTTACCGGCGCGACGCATGGCTGGGTGCCGGGCAGCGATACGCTGATGCGCCGCACGGTCTACCTGAACCAGCCCACGCTGAACGCATTTGCCATCGATAACCAGGCACAGGCGACATTCCGGACGGGCAGCATCGGCCATCGGCTGCTCACCGGCCTGGACTACCAGCACGCCGAGATTACCGGCCGCACCGGCGTGGGCGGCACCGCCGCGCCGCTCAACGTATTCAATCCCGTCTACGGCAACTTCGTCGCGCCGGCATCGACACGCGATCTCAACCCCAGCACACAGGCGCAGACCGGCATCTACCTCCAGGACCAGCTCTCCTGGAACAAGTGGCTGCTGATGCTTGGCCTGCGCTACGACTGGTCGCGCGCATCGCAGGACAACACGCCGTCGGCCTCGCGCGACGACAACGAACTGACTAAGCGATTCGGCCTGATGTACCAGTCCGACATGGGCCTGAATCCATACGTGAGCTACTCGGAATCCTTCCAGGGCCTCGCCGGTTTCAACAAGGCCAACCAGGCCTTCAAGCCGCTGCGCGGCTCCCAGTGGGAGGCCGGGATCAAGTACCAGCCGCCGGGCAAGAACGCCATGCTGACCGTGGCCGCCTTCGACATGCGGGAAAAGAACCGCAAGACCGCCGGCGTGGTCAACGGCATGCCGGACACCGTGCAGGTGGGCGAGGCGCGTACGCGCGGCATTGAAGTGGAAGCCACGGCCTCGCTGTCGAACCGGCTCGACGTGATTGCCAGCTACACCTACCTGGACGCCCGCGTGACCGAAGGCAGCGCCGCCGAAATCGACAAGCGCCTGGCCAGCACGCCGTCGAACATGGCCTCGCTGTGGGCAACCTACAAGTTCAACCTGTTCGAACTGCCGGGCTTCGCCGCCGGCGGCGGCGTGCGCTATGTCGGCCCGAGCTACGACGGCACGGACCAGAACAAGGTCAGCGGCGTGACGCTGTTCGATGCCATGCTCGCCTATGACCATGGCCCGCTACGCGTCGCGCTCAACCTGACCAACCTGTTCGACAAGCAATACGTCACCACTTGCCTGGCACGTGGCGACTGCTACTTCGGCGCGCGGCGGACCGTTGTGGGCAGCGTGACCTACCGCTTCTGAATCCGGCCGCGGGGGTGCCAGGCCGCGCGCTTGCTGCCTTCCTTCGATCCGTGCCTTGCGTAGCCCGTCGCCAGATGGCGTCGCTAATGGCTGATCATCCAGGGCCGCGTGCCGGGAAAGGACTTGGCGCCGTCCGGCTTGCCGGCCAGCCGGGCACTCCCCCCCGAGCAGCCGCAGCCGGGCCCGTGGCGGTGCCCCTGCGAACTGACCGGCGCATGGGCGCTGCGCTCGTTACCGGCATGCGCGGCACGCCGGGCCGACGGCATCAGCGCCAGCATCGTCGCCGTGACCATGCGCGGCGCTTCCTGGCCGCAGCCGGGACACGCCTGAGGCGCATCGCGATCGTCGATGCGCCGCACCGCGCTGAAGGTGCCGCAATCCACGCACGCGTATTCATAAATGGGCATTCAGGTCTCCGCTCGGTTGGAACCGGCCGGCGCGGTCCGTGCGAATACGGGAATCCGCGCCGGCCGCCGGTTGCTTCAGATCGCTTCACATCGACCCGGCGCTCGTCAGGCTACGTCAGGCCAGGTCGGGTGAGAGGAGCACATCGGCACCTCCCTTGATATGCACAGTGGGTCCATTGGCCTCCGGCCGGATATCGAAGTCGAAGATCTGCGTCGGTATCCATAGCGTGGCGCAGGAGTTGGGTATGTCCACGACGCCACTGATATGCCCCTGCACAGGCGCCGTGCCCAGGATGGCGTAGGCCTGCGCGCGCGAGTAGCCGAACTTGGTCAGGTATTCGATCGCGTTCAGGCAGGCCTGCCGGTAGGCGACGTTGACATCCAGGTAGTGCTGCTTGCCGCTTTCATCGACCGAGATCCCCTCGAAGATCAGGTAGTCGTTGTAGGTCGGCGTGATCGGGCTGGGCTTGAAGATGGGATTCTTGATGCCGTACTTCGCCATCCCCCCCTTGATCACGTTCACCCGCATGTGCACCCACCCCGCCATCTCGATGGCGCCGCAGAAGGTAATCTCGCCGTCGCCCTGGCTGAAGTGAAGATCGCCCACCGACAGCCCCGCGCCATCCACATACACCGGGAAATACACCCGCGAGCCGCGCGACAGGTCCTTGATATCGCAGTTGCCACCGTGCTCACGCGGTGGCACCGTGCGCGCGCCCTCTGCCGCCGCCCGTTTCGCGCCGTCGCCCTGGAGCTTGCCCATGTGCGCGGTCGCGGCGAACGGCGGGTTGGCCAGCGGCGGCACGCGGTCCGGGTCGGTCTTGATCAGGCCTACCTCGCGTTCGTTCCAGGTCTGCAGCAGCTTGGGATCGGGCAGGCAACCGATCAGCCCCGGGTGGATCAGCCCCGCGAACTGCACGCCGGGCACGTGGCGCGACGTGGTGTAGACGCCGTGGAAATCCCAGATGGACTTCTGCGCCTGCGGGAAATGGTCCGTCAGGAAGCCACCGCCGTTCTTCTTCGAGAAGAAGCCGTTGAAGCCCCACTGGCTCTCCTGCTTGGCGCCCACGTCGAGCAGGTCGACCACCAGCAGGTCCCCCGGCCCGACGCCATGCACGCCCACCGGCCCGGACAGGAAGTGGACGATCGACAGGTCGATGTCCCGCACGTCGTCCGCGGACTCGTTGTTCTTGATGAAACCGCCGGTCCAGTCGTAGGTTTCCAGGATGAACTCGTCGCCGGGATTGACCCAGCAGGCCATCGGGATATCCGGGTGCCAGCGGTTGTGCACCTTCTCGTTCTCGTACGCCGACTGCGCGAGATCGACCTTGATAAGGGTATCTGCCATTTGCCTGTCTCCTTGGTGTGGATCCGGTCAATCGCCGGATTGCGGCCGTGAAACCATGCAGCCGTGGTGGCTGCCTGAACCCGCTTCGTCGTGCGCGATTACGCGCCCCGTTGCTGTCTATTTGAATGACTCGCTCAGCAGCAGATAGCCCGGCAGCCAGCCGGTCGCGATGCCTGCCAGGACCGTGGCGAAACCGGTGAACTTCAGGATGGGGCGCTGCATCGCGAGCAACAGGAAATACAGGAACCACAGCACGCCCCAACCGACCCAGCACCAGGCGAACCAGGTGTCCCAGACGGAGTTCGCGTTGCGCAGCGCGTCGATGGCGACGGGAATCACCGTGACCGAGACGAACAGGCTGAACCAGCCAAGGCCGCGCCCGTCGGCACCATTGAAGCGGTTGAGCGCAACCCACAGGTAGGTGAAGGTGAACAGCAGCGTCAGCGCGCCGGCCTTGATCGATGCGCTATCCGCCTCGCCGCCAAAAATGAGCCGCAGCGACACCAGCATCGTTACCCCGCCGGCGAAGATATTCACGACCCAGATCTCGCGGTCGCCAATTTTTCCGAGCAGCCAAAGGCCGTTCAGGCATAGCACTGCTCCGACGTACAGCAAGGTCAGGCCTAGCATGGCGTGTCTCCCCCGTAAGGTGGTCTTGTTTTATTGGGTGTTCGTGTTCGTGGCCCTGGCGCCGCGCGCTGCCGTGTGGCGACGGATCAACTATATGCTGGGCCGTGCTCATGCGAATCCCTCACGGCGAGGATTTCCGTCTCATCCGGCTGGGTGAGGCGAGTTCACCCAGGCGCATGAGGCAACGGCGCAAGCGGGATACGAAACACGCGTGTCGGTTCGCGCCGGGGAAGGATGGTGCGCCGCGCCAATGCGGGCCTGCGCGGACCCCGGCCCGCAAGGGTTTTGCCGCGTCCGGGCGCTCAGGCCGGCGGGCAGTGCTGGGCGTGCAAACGCACCAGTTCCATCTGGCCGTGCGTGTTGGTCTTCTGGAAGATTTGCTTGAGGTGGCTGCGCACCGTGTTATCGGAGACGTGCAGCACCTCGGCCAGGCTGGCGATCGAGTGGCCGGCAAAGACCAGCGCGTTGACCCGCGCCTGGGCCTCGCTCAGCTTGAACTGGCGCGCGAACAGGCAATCGTGGTGCGCGTGCTCCGTGCCCTGCCGGCGCGCGCTGACCACCACCACCGCGCGCTCCTCGCCCAGGCCGGTACGCAAGGACGCGTCGGCGGCCTGCAGCGTCAGTGTGGTGGGCAACGCAAATCCCGGCGCGCAGACCGACAGCACCTGGGTCGGCACCAGCGCGGCATGACCCGCGTGGGCATCGCGCATGTCGCCGGCACCGCGCGCCAGCCCGGCCAGCATCTCGCGCAAGGCACGGTGATCGGTGGGCATGACGGCGGCGAGATAGTCCCCGTCCCGGTACAGCCCGCTGCCCTGCCCGCACAGCGCCTGGGCACTGCGGTTGCAATAGACGATGCGTCCGTCCTGCTCCACCAGGAAGGTAGCGCTGGGATGGCCGTCGATGATGCGCATCAGCGCCTGGCTCAGGTCGGTGGCGCTGTGCCGTTGCCAGCGGTTCTCCAGCGACAGCGCCATATGCGCCAGCAGCCCGCGGAACTCGGTCTTTTCCTTTGCGCTGAATCGCCGCTGGTCTTCGCGCCGGTACAGCTCAAGGAAATAGACCACGTCTGCCTCGCGGGCGACGACCCCGCACAGGCGGTGCAGGTATTGATGGGGCCGCAGCAGCGCATGATAGAAGTCCGTCCTGACCAGGTCGCTGCTGCTGAGCATGTCGTCGCCGCCGATCACCTGCAGCGGCTGGTAGGCATTGCTGGAGAGAAACCAGGGATTGCGTGGCGAGTATTCCGCGAAGGTGCGGAAGAACGCCGCATCATCCGGCGCGCCGCACAGTACCGCTCCCTGTCCCCCAGCCAGGTGCCGCCGTGCCAGCACCGCCGTGCCCGCGGAGAACTGGTCGCGCAGCAGCGCGATGACACCGCGCAACCCTTCGTCGTCGCGCGCGGCGTGGATGCGGTAGACCAGCTCACCGTTCAGGGGATCGGCGCTATCGGCATTCTTGGCGGTCAACCGCGCGTCCTCCATGACTTCAGGCACAGTGGATTCGGGCAGCGCTCGGGTAAATGCCGTCTGCCCCGCTCTCTTCAAAATGAGGATTGCCGGCCAGTGTTTCCGCTGGAACCTCAAAAGTCAAGACGCGTGCGTCTGCTGCCGCGCAGCATTCCGGCCGTGCGCTATCGCTGCGTCCGTCCCCTCCCGCGCGTGGGATGCATGTCATTGCGCAGGGACAGGATTCAGTCAATAATCGAAGCGCTCGCTGCCAACCCTCCGCCTCGACTCGCATCCATTCGACCCCGATCGCATACGCTTCCCCGGACCCGCATCGCACCCGACGCCCCCACGCCATGCGCATCAAACGAGAATATCAATCCTGGGTCGCGAATGAAACGCTGGAGGATTACGCGCTGCGTTACGCGGCGCGCTCGTACCGGCGGTGGTCCCCGTTCACGCTGGCCAACACAGCCATCGGCGGCGTGTCCTTCCTGGCGCTCGAGGCGATAGGCGCCAGCATCACGCTTAGCTTCGGCTTCCAGAATGCGTTTCCGGCCATCCTGCTGGTCTGCCTGCTGATTTTCCTGATCGGCCTGCCCGTGGCCTACCACGCCAGCGTGGCCAATGTGGACATCGACCTGCTCACGCGCGGCGCGGGCTTCGGCTACGCCGGGTCCACCATCACCTCGCTGATCTACGCGTCCTTCACCTTTATCTTCTTCGCGCTGGAATCGGCCATCCTGGCCCAGGCGCTGACCATCGCCACCGGGCTGAACCTGACCCTGGGCTACCTGGTCTGCTCGCTGGTGATCGTGCCGATGGTGTTCTTCGGCGTCACGCTGATCAACAAGCTGCAGATGTGGACGCAGCCGCTGTGGGTGCTGCTGCTGGTGCTGCCGTTCGTCTATATCCTGCGCCACGATCCTGGCGTGCTGGCGCAATGGGCCGCCTTCACCGGGCGCGACGGCGCCTCGCCCGCCTTCAACGTGCTGGCCTTCGGCGCCGCCACCGGCGTGCTGTTCTCGCTGATGGGACAGATCGGCGAGCAGGTGGACTACCTGCGTTTCCTGCCTGAGCGCACCGCGCAGAACCGGTGGAGCTGGTGGAGCGCGCTGCTGCTGGCGGGACCCGGCTGGATCCTGATCGGCGGGCTCAAGGTGCTGGCGGGCAGCCTGCTGGCGGTACTGGCGGTGCAGGCCGGCCTGGCCACCGGCAAGGCCATGGAACCCATGCACATGTACGTGTGGGCGTACGGGCAGGTCTTCGACCAGCCCGAGTTGGTGATGGCGGTGGCGCTGCTGTTCGTGGTGGTCTCGCAGATCAAGATCAACGTGACCAATGCCTACGCGGGCTCGCTGGCCTGGTCCAATGTGTTCGTGCGGCTGGCGCACTACCATCCGGGCCGCGTGGTATGGCTGGTGTTCAACGTACTGATCGCGCTGCTGCTGACGCTGCTGGGCATCTTCAGCACGCTGGAGGCCGTGCTCAGCGTTTATTCCAACCTGGTGATCGCCTGGCTCGGCGCGCTGGCGGCCGACCTCGTCGTGCTCAAGCCCCTGGGCATCAGCCCGCGCCACATCGAATTCCGGCGAGCCTACCTGTACGCATTCAACCCGGTGGGCTGCGGCGCCATGCTGATCGCCTCAATGGCAGGCATCGGCGCTTACTCCGGCCTGCTCGGCCCCCTGGCGCAAGCCTATTCGGCCTTTATCGCGATGGGCGCCTCGTTCGCCAGCGCCATCCTGATCGCCTATGCGACCGGCGGCCGCTACTATATCGCGCGCCAGGAACCGCAGATCCGCGCCGCCAGCACCGACGAGCCGCTGCGCTGCTGCATCTGCGAGCGCGACTATGAAGCGCCGGACATGGCCCACTGCCCCTTCTACGAGGGGCCGATCTGCTCGCTGTGCTGCGGCCTGGACAACCATTGCCACGATGCCTGCAAGGCGCCCGGCGCCGCCGCGCAGACGCAGGCATCGCCGCGCGAGAGCAGCTTCCTGCGGATACTGCCTCCGCATTTCCTGCGCCGCCTGGTGCGTTTCCTCGGCCTGTTCGTGATCGCGTCGGCGGCCATGGGCGCGGTGTTCCTGCTGGCCTACCGGCTCCTCGGCGAGGGCGCCCCGCCGTCCGCCGGCGGGCTCGGGGACCTGCTGCTGCGCGTGTACTCGGCCACCCTGCCCCTGCTCGCATTCGGCGCGTGGTGGATCGTGCTGTCGCACGAGAGCCGCGAGCTGGCGCAAGCCGAACTGATGGAATCGCTGCGGCATCTCGAATCCGCGCGCAAGGACCTGGTGGAAGCCGGGAAGATGGCATCGCTGGGCGGACTGGTGGCGGGGGTCGCGCACGAGATCAATACGCCGGTGGGGATTACCGTCAGCGCCGCGTCCTACCTGCAGGACCGCACCAGCGCCACGCAGGCGCTGGTGGCAGGCGGCGGGCTGACGCCGGCGGAGCTGGAGCGCTACCTGTCGGACGCCGCGCAATCCGCCCGGCTGCTGTTGTCCAACGCCAACCGCGCGGCGGAGCTGGTGCAGAGTTTCAAGCAGATGGCGGTCGACCAGACCAGCGAAAAGCGGCGCAGCTTCGATCTCGGCGACTACATCCGCGAAACCGTGGTCAGCCTCGACCCCAGGCTGCGCGACACGCGCGTGGCGTTGCAGATCGACTGTCCGGCGGGCATCGCCATGACCGGCTACCCTGGCGCGATCGCCCAGATCCTCACCAACCTGATCATGAACTCGCTGGTGCACGCCTTCGGCGGCGGCGACACAGGCCCAGTCCGCGGCGCCATCCGCATCGCCGCGCGCCACGCGCCCGGCGACGAGGTGGTGATCCGCTACGCCGACAACGGTTGCGGCATACCGGACGCGCTGCACGAGAAGATCTTCGAACCCTTTTTCACTTCGCGCCGCGGCAAGGGCGGCAGCGGGCTGGGCCTGCACCTGGTCTACAACCTGGTTACGCAGCGCCTGGGCGGCACCATCGCGGTGGGCAACGGCGTCAGCCAGGATGGCGGAGGCATTGTCTTCACCATCCGGATGCCGAGAGTCACGCCCGCCACGAAGGCCACCATTCCGATCGCGTCCGTAAAGAGTCCGTCATGAACACCTCCTTGTCTGTGCCCCCGTGGCAGGTCCTGCTGGTCGACGACGATCCCGACGTGCACGAGATCACGCAGCTGGTGCTGGCGGACCTGACGTTTTCCGGCCGCGGGATCCAGTTCCACAGCGCCTACTCCGGCGAAGAATGCAAGGCGTACCTGGCCGCGCATCCGGACACGGCGCTGGTGCTGCTCGACGTGGTGATGGAAACCGATGACGCCGGCCTGGAGACGGTGCGCTACATCCGCGAGCAACTGCGCAACGCCGACCTGCAGATCGTGCTGCGCACCGGACATCCGGGCATGGCGCCGGAGCGCGAGGTCATCACCGGATACGAGATCAATGGCTACTTTCTCAAGACAGAACTGACAGCGCAGAAGCTGACGTCCGTCGTGATCGGCGGCCTGCGCACGTACCAGTATGTCAAGGCATTGCAGCAGGCCAATGCGCTGCAACCGGAGGGTGGCGTGTCCGCCGCCCGTCCATTGCCGGACCTCGCAAGCGCTGCGCCATCCGGCGGCCCGGGCGTGGAAGACGCCATAGAAGAGAGCTTGCGCGGCGGGCAGTACCGGCTGCAAGCGGTGTCCCAGTTCGACTTGAGTTCCGCCGCCATTGCTGCCATCGCACTACTGCCGGAGTGGCCGGTAGCGCGCGGCTGGATGCCGCATACCGAGATCGCCTGCCGAATCCGCCGGCCCGGCCTGATTACCGAAATCAACGCCGCGCTGCTGCGCCGCGCCTGCGAGCTTGCGCAAGCCTGGCACACCGACCCGCAAGCCGCCGTATCCAGCCCGACCCGCGTCAGCGTTCCCATCCTGCTGCCGCAGGTGGCCGGCGCGGAGGAATCCGCGCTGCTGGCCTTGCCGGAGCTGCTCAGGCAGTCCCTGCGCGAGACCGGCCAGCCCGGCAACCAGCTCGACCTGCAGCTACCCGGCATCCTGCTGGGCACGGCCACGGAAGCCGCCCGCCTCGCCTGCGCCCGGATCCAGGAGCAAGGCGCGGCGGTCACGCTGGCCGACGTGGGCAACACGCCGATCTCCCTCGAGAACCTGCAGCGCCTGTTGCCCGACCGGCTGCAGATTCCGCTTGGCTACGTGCGCAACGTGGCCACCGACGCCAGGCGCGCCGCCATCGCGCGAGCCGTGATCGCGCTGGCGCATACGCTCGGGATGCAGGTGCTGGCCAACGGGCTGGCCAGCACGGACGAGCTGCAGTTCTTCAAGTGGGAAGGCTGCGACCACGGGCAGGGAGACGTGCTGGGCACAGCGTGGGAGACGACGGCGTGGATGAAGGCGGCCGCGCGGAAGTAGGGATGGCACGGCAGGTTCCTGCCTGGGTTTTGGCCGCTGCCTGCCACCCACCCGGCCCGCAACGACAGGAGGGCCAACCTCTTCCACGACGTTCCACTGGGCGTTATGTCGCGGTAGGAATGCCCATTACTAGGCACCCCCCGCACAGATCCCGGCGTGCGCGATTCGCGCACCGGGCTCCTGCCTCGGGTGTTTGGCGGTGAACCGCACAACAGGCCAAGAATGAAGGACTCGGGCAGGTGGAAGCCAATCCCTTTCCAGTCGCTTGATCAAAGCCCACGTAGTGTTGTCCTTCTGGCTGCCGGTATCGTAGGTCACCGAGTGCGCCTCCACCGGGGACACCACCTCCCATCGATGCAACACTCTTTCGATGGCTGCATTTATGAGCGTGGTGTCCCGCGCGAGAGCGCCTGGATCGCCGTGGTGTCGAACTTGCCGTCTTGAAGCACGGGGACCGGCTCGACGCCGAGCAAGGCAAACCACTCCACCGTCTCTTCCGAACCGAGGCATACGTTCCGCGCGTTCCAGACCGAGAATCCCATGAAGAAGGAAGCCAGGTCCCGGTAACGGATCGAATGCGTCGCATCGATTACGCCACGGTGCGAAGGGGGCTGTGACTGCGCGCCGATCCCGGCATAATCTGCAGGAAATACAAAACGAGCCAATTCAATCCATGAACGACTGTCGCCGATGCAGTCACCCAGGCCCGGCCGTTCACCGGGGCGCTGGCGAACCGGAAGCGCTTCCCCACCGCGTTCCGGCCCCTGGGCTGATCGGGAGGCCTGCGATCTTGCCGGCGGTCTTGATGGCATTGGCACTCGCTTACAGCCACGACGGCCGGGCGGCGCCGCTGCGCGCGTTCACCATCGAGGACGTCGCGTCCGAAGCGAAGTCCCAGTGCTACACCGAATGGCCAGCCTATCCGGCGGAACTCGGCCGGGCCGGGATCCGCGGCCGCGCGTCGGTATCGATGTCCATCGCGGCAACAGGCAAGGTGGCGTCGGTGTCCATCAAGGTCAGTTCCGGCAACGCCATGCTCGACGGCCTGGCCCTGGCAAACCTGCGCAAGGCCGATTGCCAGCCGTTCTGGAGCGCCGAAACCGGGCAAGCCATCCCCGGCACCGCCGTGGTGCAGGTCAGTTTCCCGCCCGACAACGCCGACGTCCCGAGACGTCCCCAGCCAGAGCAGCTTGCGGTAGCCACCGAAGATAGGGTTGCGGAGCCGCCGCAGTTGTTCCCGCCTACCTACGATGAAGCCGTCACCGCGCTGATCCGCGCGTTCGATGTCGGCGCCATCCTTGCCGTCGGCCTGGACCAGGCGTTCGCAAGGCTGCCTGCGAAGATCGGACCGATCCCGAAAGACCGCTACGTGGAATGCACCCGTACGAAGCTCTCGCCCGATCTGGTGGAGAAGGCTGTCAGGCCTGCGCTGGCGGCGGAGATACAGGATCCCGGCCTGACGATGCGGCTGGCGCGCTTGCTCGGCTCTCCGATCGGGCGCAAGACCAAGGAAGCGGCGTTGTCGGGCAAGGCGCTGGCGGATGCGGGGATTACCGGGGCCGACCTGCTCGAGTTCAACCGGTATATGGAGAACCGGGACTTGAAAGCCTTTCTTGAAAACGGAGGCCTGCGCCGCATAAAGGATGCCGTCTCCCGCGTGATCGACGTGGAAAGCAAGGCGGCGGCGAACGCCTGCGTCAGGCAACTGATGCCGCTGTACCGCCTGAAGAACGAGCGTTCGGCGTGACCTCGCCTGGCACCCGCCGCATCCGAATCCCCGCGTGAAATATCGTTACAGTTGTATCCTGCGGCAAGGCAGCGGCAGGACTAAAGTCAGATCCTGCCTACTGCACGACGAGGATCGAAATGAGACATGGTTTCTTCTACGCGCTGGGTATCGGAGCGCTGGCCTGGGCGGCCTCCCAGCCCGCTCTGGCACGCGTCGATGTTGACCTGAATATCGGTGTGCCCGCGCCGGTGATCGTGGCGCCGGCACCCGTCTATGCCGCCCCGGCCTATCCGGCTCCGCCGCCCCCGGTGGTTTATCCGGCCCCGCCGCCTGGCTATGGGCCTCCCCCGGCCGTCTACGGACCGCCCCCCGCCTACGGCCCCCCGGTGGTGGTCGCACCCGCGGTGGTCATCGGGTGGCATGGGGACCGTTACTGGGACGGGCGCCGCTGGTGGGGACGCCGCGACTGGTACGCCTATCACCACCCCTACCCCTATCACCGCTAGCCGCCCGCGGCAGCCGGCGCTGCTTGTAGCACAGGCGCAACGGACCGGATGGAATTCTGTTAATTCTTATTACACGCAGGAAAACAAAAAGCCGCCCCGGCAAGGGGCGGCTTGTTTGTCTGGCATGAGCCTTGGTGGGCCTTGGTGAGCGTTAGTGGGCCTTCGTACCGATGACGAACTCTCCGTCCTGGTAATCCACCGGCACCACATCCTTGGCGGCAAACTTTCCCTCAAGGATGGCGCGCGCCACCGGGTTCTCGATCTGCTGCTGGATCGCGCGCTTGAGCGGACGCGCCCCGAACACCGGATCGTAGCCAGCGCTGGCGATCTTGGCGATGGCAGCCTCGCTCACCTCGAGCGTCATGTCCATGCGCGCCAGCCGTGCCGTCAGCCGCTCCAGCTGGATGCGGGCGATCGACTCGATATGTTGCTGGTCGAGCGAATGGAACACCACCACCTCGTCGATGCGGTTGAGGAACTCGGGCCGGAAATGCGTTTTCACTTCCTGCCACACCGCGCCCTTGACCGCCTCGTGCGGCTCGCCTGTCATCGCCTGGATGATGTGCGAACCCAGGTTGGAGGTCATCACGATCACCGTGTTCTTGAAGTCCACCGTGCGCCCCTGGCCGTCGGTCAGGCGGCCGTCGTCCAGTACCTGCAGCAGCACGTTGAACACGTCCGGGTGGGCCTTCTCGACTTCGTCAAGCAGGATCACGCTGTACGGCTTGCGGCGCACGGCCTCGGTCAGGTAGCCGCCTTCTTCATAGCCCACGTATCCCGGCGGCGCGCCGATCAGCCGGCTCACGCTGTGCTTCTCCATGAACTCGCTCATGTCGATGCGGATCAGGTGGTCCTGCGAATCGAACAGGAACTCGGCCAGCGCCTTGCACAGCTCGGTCTTGCCCACGCCGGTAGGACCGAGGAACAGGAACGAGCCGTAAGGCTTGTTCTCGTCCGACAGGCCGGCACGCGAGCGGCGGATGGCGTCCGACACCAGGCGCACGGCCTCGTCCTGGCCAACCACGCGGCGGTGCAGGTAGTCCTCCATCTTGATCAGCTTCTCGCGCTCGCCCTGCATCATCCTCGACACGGGGATGCCGGTCGCGCGGCTCACCACTTCGGCGATTTCCTCGGCGCCAACCTGCGTGCGCAGCAGCTTGTTGGGCTGCTTCTGCTCGCTGGCCTCGGCCGCGGTGGCGGCCTTCAGCTTGCCTTCGAGTTCGGGCAGCTTGCCATACTGCAGCTCGGCTACCTTGTCGAGCTTGCCCTCGCGCTGCAGGCGCGTGATCTCCAGGCGGATCTTGTCGATCTCTTCCTTGAGCGCGGCCGCGCCCTGGGCGGCACCCTTCTCGGCCTTCCAGATCTCTTCGAGGTCGGCGTACTCCTTTTCCAGGCGGCCGATTTCCTGCTCGATCAGTTCGAGACGCTTCTTGGAGGCTTCGTCGGTTTCCCGCTTGACCGCCTCGCGCTCGATCTTGAGCTGGATGGTGCGGCGCTCGAGCTTGTCCATCACCTCCGGCTTGGAGTCGATTTCCATCTTGATGCGCGCGCCGGCTTCGTCGATCAGGTCGATCGCCTTGTCGGGCAGGAAGCGATCGGTGATATAGCGGTGCGACAGCTCCGCCGCGGCGACGATGGCCGGGTCGGTGATCTCCACGCCGTGGTGCAGTTCATACTTCTCCTGCAAGCCGCGCAGGATGGCGATGGTGGCCTCCACGCTGGGCTCGTCGACCAGCACCTTCTGGAAGCGGCGCTCCAGCGCGGCATCCTTCTCGATGTACTTGCGGTATTCGTCCAGCGTGGTGGCGCCGATGCAGTGCAACTCGCCGCGCGCCAGCGCGGGCTTGAGCATATTGCCCGCGTCGATCGCGCCCTCGGCCTTGCCGGCGCCGACCATGGTGTGCAGTTCGTCGATAAAAACGATGGTCTGGCCCTCGTCCTTGGCGATGTCCGACAGCACCGCCTTGAGCCGTTCCTCGAACTCGCCGCGGTACTTGGCGCCGGCCAGCAGGCCCGCCATGTCAAGCACCAGCACGCGCTTGTTCTTCAGGCTTTCCGGCACCTCGCCATTGACGATGCGCTGGGCCAGGCCTTCCACAATGGCGGTCTTGCCCACGCCCGGCTCGCCGATCAGCACAGGATTGTTCTTGGTGCGGCGCTGCAGGATCTGGATGGCGCGGCGGATTTCGTCGTCGCGGCCGATCACGGGGTCGAGCTTGCCGATACGGGCGCGCTCGGTGAGGTCCACGGTGTACTTCTTGAGTGCCTCGCGCTGGGTCTCGGCGTCGGCGCTGTTGACCGAATCGCCGCCGCGCACGGCTTCGATGGCGGTCTCGAGCGACTTGCGCGCCAGGCCGTTCTCGCGGGCGATGCGGCCGGCCTCGCCCTTATCGTCAGCCACGGCGAGCAGGAACAGTTCGCTGGCGATGAACTGGTCGCCACGCTTGATGGCTTCCTTCTCGGTGGCGTTGAAGAGCGCGTTAAGCTCGCGCCCGACCTGGACCTCACTGGTGCCCTGAACCTGCGGCAAGCGCTTGATGGCGGCATCGAGCGCGGTGGTCAGGCCGCCGACGTTGACGCCGGCGCGCGACAGCAGCGCGCGTGCGGCGCCGTCGTTCTGCGCAAGCAGAGCGCGCAGCACGTGCAGCGGGTCGATATATTGGTTGTCGTTGCCGATCGCCAGGCTCTGGGCATCAGCCAGCGCTTCCTGGAATCGGGTAGTCAGTTTGTCAAGTCGCATTTAGGAGCCCTCTTTTTCGGATGAGTGCCCGATGCGGAAGGCGGGGCGTCTGCGCCCCGGCCTGCCGATCCCGTCGCACGGGCCGGACACTGGATGTCTGATCGAAAGATAAGGCTTTGCGCCTACATTTCAAGGCCTGACTGCACGGCCATTGATGTGGCGCAGGAAATACGTTGCGACCTGTTCCCTCCCGCGCATTTCACGCGGCCGCGAGCGCCCGCTTGTCTTCCAGGTTGCGCACCAGCACCAGGGCTTCGCCGGCCAGCACCACGCGGCCATCGTCCCCGGTGACGACGGTGGCCAGGTTGACCAGATCCTTGTCGCCGCGCAGGCGCACGATCCGCACCGAGGCGGTCAGCAATTCGCCCAGCCGCGCCGGCGACCGCAGCCGCAGCGACTGTTTCATCCAGCCGGTGCCGCGGCCCGGCAAGCGCGTGCCCAGCAGGTCCGAGAACATGCCGGCCAGCAGGGGCAGCGGCACGATGGCACCCCCGAAGCCGCGGCTGCGGGCAAATACCGGGTCGGTATAGAAGGCGTTGCCATCGTCGGTCAACGACACGTATTCATCGATATCGCCGGCGCTGAAACTGCGTACCGC
The DNA here is from genome assembly GCF_056399885.1 of Cupriavidus sp. 01L45. Lineage (NCBI taxonomy): Bacteria > Pseudomonadati > Pseudomonadota > Betaproteobacteria > Burkholderiales > Burkholderiaceae > Cupriavidus > Cupriavidus sp. 01L45. The sequence goes on from NZ_JBFTSG010000063.1 coordinate 21,782, forward strand.
CGAAGCCTCCTGGCCGACGCTAAGGTGATAGAGCCTCCGGTCGCCGTCCACCGCGGCGGCAAGGCGCCCGGCGTCGTCCGCCTCGTCAAGCGGCGCCTGCGCCAGCGTTTCGGCACTTGCGTCGACCAGCAGGATCGCATCTCCCTGTGCCGTAATCTGCTCATCGGTAGCTGCCGTTCGCATGCGGCCACGCTGCATGCAGCGGATCTCGGTGTCCAGGGCGATACGGTCCTGGCCGGGCGTGTCGTTCAGCACCAGCACGGCCGCCACGCCGTCGCCGACGAAGGTGGGACGAGGAAACATCAGCGTCTGCCCGATCGGCAGGACCGGCCTGGGGTTGCTGCGCCGCATCTGCGCGCACAGCAGCGAAAACAGGAACATGCCGTGCGCCACGGTCGCGCCGAAATGCGTCGTCCTGGCGAACCGCGGGTCGCAGTGAATGGGATTGTCGTCGCGCGAGAGCGAAGCGAAGCGGTCGAAATCTTCTTGCGTCAGGACGCGCGTGCGGGATGCCTTCATCAGTTGGGTACCTCTACGGTGCTGCCGATGACCGTAATCCGGTCCGCATTGGCCGGGGTGGCGGCAAACGGCGGCAAGTTGGTGGGCAGGATGGTGGGCGCCGGCGACAAAATGCCACCGCGCGCGATCGTGCGCACCACCTGCGAGGGCGGCAGCGCGGTGCCGGTGGTGAGGTTGGCGTAGACCGCGTCGAGCGCCCGGTTCAGGTAGACGTGGAGCGGGATATAGCGATTGTCATAGCCCGCTACCGCGCCGATGAAACTGTCGAAGTGCTGGCCGTTCGTGACTTCCATATAGGAGAGATTGCTGGCGCTGCCCTCCTTGAGCCGGTTGTAGCCGAGATAGGGCCGCGAGGTATGGTTGACCGGCAGCAGCGCATCGCTGCGGCCATGCACGATGATGGCCGGCTTGCCATGCAGGTCGCCCGAGCGCAGCGTCTGCGCCAGCCCGGCCTGCAGCGCCTGGGCCTGGGTGCCGGTGCCGGTCAGCAGTGCGCGCAGGCAGCGGGCGCCATCGAGGTTGGCATCGGCCAGGCTTGTGCCGGGCGATCTGGAATAGAGGTCGCGCAGCGGCCCGCCGGGGTTGTTGTCGTTGATCAGTTGCACGCCGGCCGCCGGCGGCACGCCATTGCCCGTCGAATACAACACATTGAGCGTGGCCGGCGCGATTGTCGCCGGCGTCAGCACCGCCGTCCCGGTGGCGGCAAAGCTGTAGCCGCACAGACGGTCGGCCACGGCGGCACGCGCCAGCGCGTTGGCGAATGTCACGGATACCGCACTGGCCACCTCAAAAAGGGCAAGCGACGGATGGAGCGCGTCGGAATCCGACTCCCAGCCGGCATCATGCAGCTTCTGCAACGCATCGGCAGCCCGGCTGGCCCCGTCGGCCCCGCTGACCAGCCCGGCATTGGCCAGCGACTGGCAGCGGTTGAGCGCCGGTTGCACGAGCCCGACGGCGGGCAACGCATACAAGGCCACGCCCGGCGCATTCACCAGCGCGGTCGCCTGCGAGGTGCAAAGTTGCATCAGGTTGGCCGTGGTGGTGTAGTCATACAGCACGAGCCCCGACTTGCTGACCGGCACCCCACCACGCGTGACGATCACCCCGGTGTTGGCGGGCAGGTTGAGATTCGGCTCGGCCACCGCCACGCCGTCGATCAGGCCCTGGGTATCCTGCTCCGCCGCGGCGACGGCCGCGCCACCGCCATTGGAGACGCTGGACGCGATGACAACGATCTTGTCGGGGCCGAAGCTGCGCTGGCGCGTGCCATCGGAGGCCACCGTGCCAAACCGGTCATTGATGGCCCAGATCGCGAATTCGGCGGCCTGCAGCGTGAAGGTGCCCCAGTCCTTCTCGGGATTGCGCTGCGAATGGGCGTGCTTGAACGCGAGCCGGTGCGGCGCCAGCGCATTGAAGGCGGCCAGGCTGGTATTCGGGAACGGGGCGGCGAACTGCGCGCTGGTGCCGGCGGCGGTACGGTTGGCTCGCGTGCCGTCGATCAGCGGCACGGTGTCGGTATCCAGGTCGTGCGGCGCGGCGCCGGTGCCCTTGTCCGTATAGGCGACGGCGCAGCCGCGCTTGAGCGCCCACTCGCCAGTGGAAATCGCGCCGTAGACGCCCCGCGAGCCGGACGAGGTGGCCGTGATCAGGCAGGGCTTGGCCACGTTGAAACTGTCGGGAATCTGCACCAGCATCGTCACGTTCTGCTGGCCGCTGCCATCGTCCGAGAAGGCCAGGTACTCGCGCCCGGCGACCTTCCCCTGCCCGCTGGTGACATTGCCCTGCGCGTCCACGTTGGGGCCATACAGGCTGCCATAGCCACCGCCCACCGTGATATCCACCAGCGCGCGGTAGTTGGTATAGATGGCATAGCGGCGCAACTCGGCCGCCGTGGGCGCCGCGGGGTTCAGCGGCACCGGCGCCGTGGCCGAGCCCAGGCCGTCCTTGCCAAGACCGGCGGTGAGCAGGTCGTCGGTGTTGCCGTCGTAGGTCGTAATCGTTACCGCACCGATATTCGCGGGCTTGGGATTGGGATTGGGATTGCCGTTGTTCGCATTGTTGTCGCTCGAGCCGCATGCCACCAGCAGCAGGCCTGCCGCGCCTGCCAGCGCCAGGCGCCCTCCGCGTCCGCACCTACCGCCATGTCCTGCAAGTCCGCGCAACATGTTGACCCCCTTTTGCATGCTTGATCTATCGGAACGCAATACAGAAACGAGAATTTCACAAGACAGCAACTGCATGACATCGAACTGGGCCGCGACAGGCGCTGGCCGCCGCCTCATTGCGCCTGGAAACGCGCGCGCAACTTGTGTTTTTCCACCTTGCCGGACGGCGTGCGCGGCAGCGCCTCGATGATCCGGACATGGCGCGGCACCTTGTAGCCTGCCAGCGCCGCGCGGCAATACGCGAGCACCCCTTCAGCATCGAGCGCCACGCCTGGCCTGGCCACCACCAGGGCCATGCCGACTTCGCCCCAGCGCGCGTCCGGCACGCCGATGACGGCCGCCTCGGACACCCCGGCAAGCTGGAACAGCACGTTTTCCACTTCGGCGGGATAGACGTTCTCGCCACCGGAAATAAACATGTCCTTGGCGCGGTCGACGATGTAGTAATCGCCCTCCTCGTCCATGTAGGCGATGTCGCCCGAATGCAGCCAGCCGCCGCGAATGGCGGCATCGGTGGCCTGCGGCAGGTTCCAGTAGCCGGGCGTGACGCCCGGCCCCTTGATCAGCAACTCGCCGCGCTCGCCGGGCGCCACGTCGCGGCCGTGCGCATCCACCACCCGCGTCAGCATCGAGCCCACCGGCTTGCCGATGGTGCCGATCTTGCGGCGCGCAGTGGCTTCGTCGCAGACAAACACGGTGGGACCGGTCTCGGTCATGCCGAAGCCGAAGCAGATCGTCACGCCCTTGGCCAGGTAGGCCTCCAGCAGAGGCCGAGGCACCGCCGAGCCGCCCGCGGACATATTGCGCACCCGCGAAAAGTCCGCCGCCGCGAAGCCGGCATGCTGGCTCAGGAAGAGATAGACCGCGGGCACGGCAAAGAACATGGTGATGCCTTCGCCGGCGCTGGCATCGAGCTTGCCCAGCGTGACCGCGGCGTCGAACTGCCGCATGATATGCACGGTGCCGCCGGCATGGAGCACCGGGTTGGCGTACAGGTTCAGCCCGCCCGTATGGAAGAACGGCAGCACATTGAGGAACACGTCGTCGCGCGTGATCTTGTTGGCCAGCATGGCGTTGACGGCATTGAAGAAGACCATGCCATAGGTCTGTATCACGCCCTTGGGACGGCCGGTGGTGCCCGAGGTATATAGCAGGTGCCAGACCTCGTGCTCGTCGCGGCAAGGCATCTCGATGATGCGGCCCGAACTGCCGGCCAGCATCGCTTCATACTCCATCCAGCCTCCCGGCACATCGGCGCTCTCGTCGTCGGCCAGGTGCAGGACCGCGCGCAGGGGCAGCGCACTGCTCAAGTCCGCAGCGGTAGCCAGGAAGCCATCGCCGGCCACCAGCACGTCGGGCGCGCAGTCGCGCAGGATGGGCAACAATTCCGCCGCAGGCAGGCGCCAGTTCAGGCAGACCATCACCATGCCGGCCTTGGCGCAGCCGTAAAGCATCTCGAAATAATCGGAGCTGTTGTGGGCCAGCACGGCCACGCGGGCGCCAGGCGCCAGCTGCAACCGCTCGCCCAGGTACTCGGCGAAGCGGCTGGCACGTTCGTCGAACTGCCGGTAGGTCACCTTGCGGCCGCTCTCCACGTCGACCAGCGCCACCTTGTCCGGCGTGTGCAGGGCGTTCTTGTGCAGCCAGTCGACTACATACATGGTCCCGGATCTCCGCTGTTAGGTGTCTTTGTTATAGCGCTTCTTATCGTGCTTGTTAACACTTGCCGCATGGTCCGGCATGTCGAAAAGCCCTACGACGCCACCTCGTGCTCCGAGCGATCGCCGCGCAGGCGGCCAACGATGCCTTGCGGGAAGTAGTACACGCTGAGGATGAACAGCAGGCCGAGCCATAAGAGCCAGCGGTCCGGATGCAGCAGCCCCGAGAGCAGCGGCACGGCCGTGGTGGCCTCGCTGGCCAGCTTCATCACATCCTGCAGGTAGGTTTGCGCCACCAGGAACAGCGTAGTGCCGATGATGGCGCCGTACAGCGTGCCCATGCCGCCGATCACCACGATCAGCAGGATGTCGACCATGATCTCGAACGACAACGAAGTATCGGGCCCGTTGTAGCGCAGCCAGAGCGCCATCAGCACGCCGGCCAGCGTGGCGAACCCGGCCGACAGCACGGTGGACACGGTCCGGTACACCACGGTGCGGTAGCCGATCGCCTCGGCGCGGAAATCGTTCTCGCGGATCGCCTGCAGCACCCGGCCGAACGGCGAGTTGACCACGCGCAACAGCAGCAGGAACAGCACCAGCGCGCCGGCGAACACGAAGTAGTAGGAGAACAGCTTGCCGTTGAGCGGCACGCCGAACCACTCGGCGTCTCCCAGGGTAAAGCCTGGCGTGAAGACTTCCGGCACCTTGAAGGTGATGCCATCCTCGCCGCCGGTCCATTCAGACAACTGAGATACCAGCGTGGCGAAGGCGGTCGCCACCGCCAGCGTGATCATGGCGAAGAAGATGGCCCTGACCCGCAGCGAGAACAGCCCGATCAGGAAGGCCAGCGCCATCGACACCGCCAGCGCGCCCAGCGTGCCGAGCGCCAGCGCGCCCCACCCCGGATCGAGCCGCGACATGGCGATCGCCACACCATAGCCGCCGATGCCGAAGAACATGGTATGGGCAAAGGAGACGATGCCGGTATAGCCGAGCAGCAGGTCGTAGCTGGCCACCAGCACCACGAAGATGCAGATCTTGGCCGCCATATTGAGCGCGCGCGCGCCGGGAAACAGGAACGGCGCGCAGGCCAGCGCCAGCAGCATCGCCACCAGGATGACGGTGAGCACGCGGCTTCTTGGCAGGTCGCCGGAAAGCAATCGGATCATGGTTTTCCTCGGCGCTCAGCGCTTGGCTACCGGGTACAGGCCCTGCGGACGCCACAGCAGGATCATTACCATCAGCAGGATGTTCGAGAACAGCGCTACCTTGGGAAACAGGAAGCCGGTGTAGTTGGCCATCAGCCCGACCAGCAAGGCGCCGACGAAGCAGCCGGTGGTGGAGCCGAGCCCGCCGATGATGATGACGATGAAGATCAGCACATTGACCTGGGCGCCGATGGCGGCGGTGATGTTCTGCTGGTACAGGCCCCACAGCACGCCGCCCATCCCGGCCAGGCCGGCACCCACCACGAACACGCCGATAAACAGGCGCCGGATACGGTAGCCGAGTGACTCGACCATCTCGCGGTTCTCCACGCCGGCGCGGATCAACAGGCCAATGCGGGTACGGTTGAGCACCAGCACCATGGAGACGAAGATCACCAGCCCGAGCACCACGGCGATCAGCCGGTATTTTTCGATCGCCGCATCGCCCAGCAAGACCGCGCCGCGGAAGGTGGTGGGCACCTGCAGCGCGATGGTTTCGGCGCCCCAGATGGCCTTGATCAGTTGCTCCGCCACGATCATGCCGCCCATGGTGATCAGGATCTGCTTCAGGTGCTGGCCGTAGACCGGGCGCACCACGATGCGCTCGAACAGGAAGCCGATCGCTCCCGCCGCCACCATCGCCGCTCCGATGGCGAGGCCGAACACGGCCAGGTTGAGCGCCAGGCTGTCGGCCTCCACCCAGGCGCCCAGCGGCAGCAGCACCGACGCCGCCACGTAGGCGCCCAGCGCGATAAACGCGCCGTGGCCGAAGTTGAGGACGTCCATCAGGCCGAACACCAGCGTCAGCCCCGAGGACACCACGAACACGATCATGCCCATGGCAAGGCCGGCAATGGTCAGGGTGAGCCAGGTCGAGCCACTGCCGATCAGGGGATAGGCCAGCAGCATCAGCAGCGGGGCCAGCGCCAGCGGCGTCCAGTCGAGCCGGACCTTGGGCAGGTCGGCCGGCGCCGCCGGCGTGGTGGGTAAGGAGCTTGTACTCGTCATTGTCTCGGTCCTGACGATTCTTGTTTGATTGCGTGAAGGCCTTGACGGCCCGCCACGGGCGGCGGCACTTGCCACCGCGCTTCATGCCGCGACCGACGCTACTGATGCGCCGCCAGCGACAAACCCAGCAGCCGCTGCTGCAAGGCCTCGTCCCCTGCCAGCTCAGCCATGTTGCCCGTATGCACCACGCGCCCGTCGTCCATCACGGCGACCGTATCCCCCACCGACCTGGCCATGTGGAAGTTCTGCTCCACCAGCAGGATCGACACGTCTGTCTGCTTGAGCTCGCGGAAGACCGTGATCATGTTCTGGATGATGGCCGGCGCCAGGCCCTTGGTCGGCTCGTCGACGATCAGCAGCTTGCGCGGCTCGATAATGGCCCGCGCCACCGACAGCATCTGCTTCTGCCCGCCGGACAACACGCCGGCTCGCTGGTGCCAGAAAATCTTCAGCGCGGGAAACATGCGGAATACCCAATCCAGCCGCTGCCCGTCGATGGCGCCGCTGCGCGCGGCCAGGCGCATGTTCTCGGCCACGGTCAGCTCGGAGAACACGCTCATGTTCTCCGGCACGTAGGCGATGCCGGCCTGCGCGATGGCGGGCGTGCCGCGGCGGGTAATATCCGCGCCGTCGAACGCGATGCGCCCCTCGCTGGCCTGCCAGAGATTCATGATGGTGCGCAGCGTGGTGGTCTTGCCGGCGCCATTGCGCCCGAGCAGCATCGTCACGCCGCCGCGCGGCACCGAAAAGCTCACGCCGTGCAGGATGTGATATGGCCCGATATGCGTCTGCACGCCATCCAGGCGCAGGATGGGCGTTGCCGGTCCGTCAGCCATGTCTGCCCTCCCCCTGCACGCCGTCGTCGGCGGCGCCGATCCCGAGATAAGCCTGTTGCACGATCGGCGAGGCGATCACCTCGGCCGGGTCACCGTCCGCCATCAGGTTGCCGTTATGCAGCACGATGATCCGGTCGGCCAGCGAGCGCACCACATCCATCTTGTGTTCCACCAGCAGCACCGTCTTGCTCCTGTCGCGCTTGATCTCCTGGATCAGGTCCAGGATGACGGGCACTTCGTCCACGCTCATGCCGGCGGTCGGCTCGTCGAACATGAAGATGCGCGGTTGCAGCGCCAGCAGGATGCCCACCTCCAGCTTGCGCTGGTTGCCGTGCGGCAGCGAGGCAACAGGCAAATGGCGCTTGTCGGCCATGGCCACGCGTTCAAGACAGCGCTCCGCCTCGGCGCGTACCGCGCGGTTGCCGCTCCACACGGACCACAGGTCCAGTCCGATGCGTTGCCGCGCCTRCACCGCCAGCCGCACATTCTCGAACACCGACAGGTTCGGGAACAGGCTGGTCAGCTGGAAGGCCCGGCCAATGCCGCGCGCCGCCTTGTGTGGTACCGGCAGCCGCGTCACATCCTCGCCGCCAAGCAGGATCTGCCCGGCGGTGGGTGGCAACTGGCCCGAGATCAGGTTGAAATAGGTGGTCTTGCCGGCCCCGTTGGGGCCGACGATGCAGGTCAGCTCGCCCGGTCGGAACGCGCATGACACCGCATTGACCGCCACATGCCCGCCAAAGCGGATGGTGAGGCCGCGCGTCTCTAGCGCGGGCGGCTCCGCCACCGCCCGCGAGAGCGCCGCCGTGGTATCGATGGAAGAGGCGCCCACCGTCATCACCGCTTGTTGCGGATCGGCACGTTCATCTCCTCCGGCTTGATCTCGCGGATCAGCTCGGGCACGCCCCAGGCGAACGCCGGATCAACCTTGATCTTGAAGTGATACATCGACTGCAGGGCCTGGTGGTCTTCCTTGCGGAACGTCATCTTGCCCTTGGGCGTCTCGAACGACATGCCCTCCATCGCGCCGATCAGCTTCTCGGTATTGGTGTCGCCATTGGTCTTCTTGAGCGCCTCGACCAGCGCGATGCCGGCCGACATACCGCCCGCGGTAAAGAAGTCAGGCGGCGACTTGAACTTGGTGTAGTGGTTGGATACCAGCCACTCGTTGGCCTTGTTCTTGGGAATGCCGAAGTAGTAGTACGTCGCGCCTTCCATGCCGGGGAAATTCTTGTAGTTGCTCATGGCGGGCAGGATATTGCCGCCCGTGGCAATCTCGATGCCGTAGCGCTTGGGGTCGAGGTCGGCGATCTTGAACGGATTGCCGGCGCCGGCCCAGATGATGAAGATGATCTTGCGGCCCGGCTTGTCCTTGAGCGAATCAAAGAGCCGCTGGGCGCCGGCCGTGAAGTCCGTGGTGTTGGTGGGCAGGTATTCCTCGTGAACGATCTTGGCGTTCTTGAGCGCGCCTTTGAAAGCCTTCACGCCATCGCGGCCGAAGGCGTAGTCCTGCGCCAGCGTGGCGATCTGCACGCCGGGCTTGTCCAGCGCTACCGCGTTGGAGATGGCGTCCTGCGACGAGTTGCGGCCTGTGCGGAAGATATAGCGGTTCCACTTCTCGCCGGTGATCGAATCCGCCACGGCGGGCTCGACCAGCAGGATCTTCTTGTATTCCTCGGCCACCGGCAGCATCGCCAGCGCGGTGCCGGAAGACGTGGGTCCCACCGCGATGTCCGCGCGATCATCGCTATAGGCCGCGGCAAGCTGGGCCTTGGCGACGTCGGGCTTGCCCTGGGTATCCTTCTCCAGCACCACCAGCTTGTTGCCGTTGACCATCATGGTGCCGTTGGTGGCATAGTCCAGCCCCATCATCAGCCCGGTCTGGGTCTGCTTGGCGTAGGCTTCCAGCGCCCCTGTCTTGTCGTAGACGTGGGCAATGCGGATGTCCTTGGCAAAGGTACCGCCGGCGGCCAGCAGGCCGGCCAGCGCGAACGCGGCTGCGGCTTGGTGCTTGAGTTGCATGCTGTGTCTCCTCTTTGGGTTTCTCTGTTTCTCTTATTGTTGCAAGTAGAGATGCTGCTCGATAACTGCTGATCGCGGCGATTGACCGTGGCCGCCCTATTGCTCCGCTCCTTCAGCCCGCATCCGCGCCGCCCAGGAAGCGGCGCATGCCGGCGGCGGCCTCGGCGCGCGTCACCTGCGCCACAAACGCCGCGCGCTCTCGCTCGAGGCCGTGCGCCAGGACCTCAGGGTCCCAGCGCAGCAGCGCGCGCGTACTCGCCACGCTGCCGGCTACCTTGTCCTTCAGTCCGGCCGCCAGTGACAGCGCCATGGCCTCGGCTTCGCCGGAAGGCGCRAGATGCGTGACCATGCCCAGCGAGGCGGCTTGTCCCGCGGTCAACGTCGTGTTCTCAAGCTGGATCGCGCACGCCCTTGCGGCACCAATCATCTGGGGCAGCATGGCGGTCCAGCCGCCGTCCGGGCTGAAGCCCACCACCGTGTAGTACGGCGCAATGCGCGCGCCCTCGCCCAGCACCGTCATATCGCAGGCGAGCGCCAGGCCCAGCGCGCCGCCGGTCAGCCAGCCCTCCACCGCTGCGATCACCGGGCAACGCAGCGCCGCCAGGCGCAGGATGGCGGCGTTCAGCAGGCCAAGCAGCCGGTGCGCATACTGTTCCAGTTCAGCGCTTTGTGGCGGGAAAGCGGCAAAGGCACCCACGTCGCCGCCCGTGGAAAACGACCGGCCGGCATGGCCGAGCACCACGGCGCGGACGTCCGGATCGGCCTCCACGCGTTCAAGCGCCGCCAGCAAGTCCTCCAGCAACCCTGGCACCAGGCTGTTGTGGCGCTCGGCGCGGTTGAGCCGCAGCACTGCCGTGCTGCCGCTACGCTCGACCAGTACCAGCGCGCTCATCGTGCGGCCAATCCGTGAGAGATCATGTCGAAGGCGGTATCGACCACCTTGTCCATCGACGCCGGCCGCTTCCACAGCGCGTAGCGCATACCGAGGAAATTGCTGATGCCGATCAGGCACCACGCCCGCACTTCGGCATCGCCCGGCGAAATCTCGCCTTGCTCCTCGGCCTTGCCCAGGCGCCGGCTGTAGACGTCGGCGAAGACCTGGAAATAACTGCTGTAGATGGTCTCGTCGACCGAGTAGGAATCGAGCACGATGCGGTACAGGTTCTTGTGGCGCGACACGAAGGAAAGGAAAGCCTTGAGCCCGAGCCGCTCGGCCTCGATCTGCGTTTGCGCCGGCCCCACGTGCTTGCGCAAGTGGGCGCGCACCAGCTCCAGCATGTGCTGCACCAGCGCGCGGAAGATGTCTTCCTTGTCCTTGAAGTAGAGGTAGAAGGTGCCCATCGCCACCTCGGCTTCCTGCGTGATCTCGGAGATCGAAGCCACGTAGTAGCCCTTCTCTCCGAATACTTTTTCAGCGGCGCGCAGCAGTGCTTCGCGGGTCTTCTGGCCGCGTGCGGTCTTGGGCTGGCTTACGCCGGATTCGGTAAGGGACATCGGGGCTCCGCGGTGGCCGGTCGGGCCGGAATCTCGGCAGCTATATTGCGGTCTTGCACCGCGGCAACTGCCCGCTCCGGCCGACCTCAAAACATGATAGCTGATTCATGTTTCATGATATAAAGTTAGCCATCCGAATGTCAATACATCGCTTACCCGGAGCCCTGCCACCCATCCGGGGAACATGGGCACGCCGCCTGGCAGGCCAACACATCGACTGGAACCATCGCCATTGGATGCTTCTCACACGGCGCCCCATGCCACGCAAGCCGAGCCAGCCGGCCTGGCTCCGGCCTTCGCCGTCCACGCCGCCAGCGCGGCCCGGCCAGGCTGGCGGGAGACGGGCAGCGGGCAAGCGTTGCTGCTCCTGCACGGGTGGTCGCTATCCGGCGAAGCCTTCGACGGCCAGCGCGCGCTGGCGCGACTCGGCTATCGCGTAATCGCCCCCGACCACGCCGGACACGGCTTGTCTGCTGCGCTGCCGCATGCGGGGCAAGCCAGCATTGCGCGGCTGGCCGCGGATGCGGCAGCGCTGATCGGGCACCTGGGCCTGCGGGACGTCGTGGTGGTCGGATGGTCGATGGGGGCGATGGTGGCCTGGGAACTGATGCGCGGCCATCCCGCGCTGCCGCTGGCCGCCGTCGGCGCCATCGACATGACGCCGCGCCTGGTCGGAGACGCGGAATGGCCGCACGGCCTGCACGGATGCTACGACAGGGTCCAGGCCGCAAGAATGGCCATGCACGTGCGCAAGGACTGGCCCAGCCTGATCGATTCGGTGCGCGCCGGACTCTGGTCCGCCGGCAGCGAACCCGATGCGGCGCAATCAGGCCGCATCACCGGCATCATGCGGCAGTGCGCGCCGGACGCGCTCGCCGCGCTGTGGGAAGACATGGCGCGCCAGGACTATCGCCCGGCGTTGCGCCAGGCTCGCCTTCCCTTATTCCACCTGGTCGGGCAGCACAGCCGACTCTACGCGCCGGCCGTGGGCCTGGCCACACTGGCACTGCAACCGGCCGCGCGCCTTGCCACCGTCGATGGCACCGGCCATGCCCCACATATCGAGCGGCCGGCGGCCTTCAACACAGCCTTGCTTGGGATGCTTGACTGGCCTGGCTTGCCCGCTGCACCGGCGCCATGAGCCGCTACCTTCAGGCCAGCAGCCGGTAGGTCCACAAGCCCAGCGCGGTCAGCAGCAGCGAGCCGCCAAGATGCGCAGCCAGGTGAACCGCCGCCCAGCCATAGTCGCCCGCCATCAGGTTGGCGACAACCTCGCTGGAAAAGGTGGAAAAGGTCGTCAGGCCCCCCAGGAAGCCGGTCACGGCCAGAAGGCGCCATTCGGGCGACAGATCCGCGTGCGCGCCAAAGAATCCTGCCGCCAGGCCGATGAGGTAACCGCCCACCAGGTTGGCCGTCAGCGTGCCATAGGGCAGCGCCGGGTTGGCCGCATTCCACAGGACCGAGAACACCCACCGCAGCCAGGCCCCCATCGCGGCACCGACCCCGACCGCAATAAAACCGAGCCCGCCCATCAGTGCTTGATGCCCGTGTCTTCCGCCTGCACCGGGGTGGCGCTGCCTTCCGGCGCCTCCCCGCTGGCATTCAGCGAGCGAATGCCCCAGCGCGCCAGCGCGGACTCATCGGTCACCCGCGCGTCGACCCAGCGCTCGCCCTCCGGCGTCTGTTCCTTTTTCCAGAACGGCGCTTCGGACTTGAGGTAATCCATGATGAACTCGCAGGCGGCAAACGCATTGCCGCGATGCGCGGAGGCCACCGCCACCAGCACGATCTGGTCCAGCGGCAGCAGGGGTCCGACCCGATGCACGATGGTGACGCCGAGCAGTTCCCAGCGCTCACGCGCAACGGCTTCGATCCGCGCCAACGCCTTTTCGGTCATGCCGGGATAGTGCTCCAGTTCCATCGCGCTGACCGGGCTGCCGTCGTTCATGTCGCGCACGGTGCCGACGAAACTGGCCACCGCGCCCACGCCCGGCTGGCCGTGGCGCAATGCCGCCACCTCCGCGCCCAGGTCGAAATCCTCGCGCTGCACTCTAACGCTCATGTCAGCCTCCGGTCACCGGCGGGAAAAACGCCACTTCGCAGCCGTCGGCCAGCATGCTGTCCGCGCTCGCCACCTCATGGTCCACGGCCATGCGCAAGGCCCGGCCTTCAGCCAGCACCTCGGCCCATGCGCCGCCGCGGGCGCCCAGCCACCGCCGCAGGTCCGCAACGGTGGCCACCGCCGGGGGCACCTCGACCCGTTCCTGTCCCAGGCCCAACTGCTCGCGCACGCTGGCAAAAAAACGCAACTCGATATGCATGGCGGTCTCGCTCCTCATGCCAGCAGGCCGTCGAAAGCGATGTACTGCACGGTGTCGCCCCGCGCGATCGCTTGGTTGGGCGGATTGTCGACCAGGCCGTCGCCCCACACGGTGGAGGTCAGCACCCCCGAACTCTGGTTGGGAAACAGGTCGAGCCCGCCAGCCTGGTTGACGCGCACGCGCAGGAATTCATTGCGGCGGTCGCCCTTGGGCAGGTCGAAATCGGCGCGCAGCGGCAGCCGGCGCGGCAACACGTTCTGCACGCCCTGCAGCCGCAGGATAAAGGGCCGCACGAAGAGCAGGAACGTCACGAAGCTGGAGACCGGATTGCCCGGCAGGCCCAGGAAATAGGCCGGCGCCTGATCGCCGCGCGCTACCTCGCCGAAGGCCAGCGGCTTGCCCGGCTTGATGGCGATCTGCCACAGGTTGAGCCGCCCTTCCGCCTCCACGGCCGGCTTGATGTGGTCTTCCTCGCCCACAGAGACGCCGCCGGACGTGATGATCAGGTCATGCCCATCGGCGGCCCGGCGCAGGGTGTCGCGCGTGGCGGCCAGGGTATCGGGCACGATGCCGAAATCGCTGACCTCGCACCCCAGGTTTTCCAGTAGTCCGCGCAGCGTGAAGCGGTTGGAGTTGTAGATGGCACCGGGCTTGAGGGGCTCGCCCGGCATGGCCAGTTCGTCGCCGGTGAAGAACACCGCCACCTTGACGCGCCGCACAACGTCCAGCGCCGCCTGCCCTACCGAGGCGGCCAGCCCCAGCGCCTGCGGCGTGAGCCGCGTGCCGGCTGGCAGGATCACGCTGCCGGCGCGGATGTCCTCGCCGGCCCGGCGGATCCACTCGCCCGGTTGCGGCGCGTGATTGACGATCACATCGTTGCCTTCCGCCACGCACTGTTCCTGCATCACCACCGCATCCGCCCCCGGCGGGATCAGGCCACCGGTGAAGATGCGGGCAGCCGTGCCGGCCGCCAGCGCCGTGCCGACATGGCCGGCGGGAATGCGCTGGGCCACCCGCAGCCGCGCGCCCGGCGCGGCCACGTCGGCACTTCGCATGGCGTAGCCGTCCATCGACGTATTGTCGGCCGGCGGCACGTCCAGCGTGCTAGATACCGGCGCGGCCAGCACGCGCCCGTTGGCGTCCAGCGTGGCGATGCGCTCGGCTTCGGCGATCGGGCTGGCGCCGGCCAGCAAGGCTTCGAGAGCCTCGGCCATGGTCAGCATGGGGGGACGGGGGGGCGCGGCAGCTTGGGTCATGACGGGAACAGGTAGGTAAGTCAGCGTGAGACAGCAAACCCATGGCCATCCATCCGCCATGGGAAACGGCCCGCGTACCGCCGCCGATACATCCGGGGCAATGCGAGGGCCGTGCGATTCAGCTCGGCAAGTCTGATTGTAGCGAGTTGGCGCGCAGGCGGCAGGAACGCCGCCTGCACGGGCTGGCGCCTACAGGCCCGTGTGGCCGGCGATATAAGCCTTGATCCGCTCCACCTCGGCCGGCATCACCTCGAAGCGCTGCGGCAGGTTTTCGATGCCTTCAAAGCTGGCCGGACGCTCCGGCTCGTGGCCAAGCGCCTCGCGGATGGTGTCGGCGAACTTGGCCGGCAACGCGGTTTCCAGCACCAGCATCGGCACGCCGGGCGTGAGATGCTCGCGCGCGACCTTGATGCCGTCGGCGGTATGGGTGTCGATGGTGATGCCGTAACGCCCCGACAGGTCGCGGATGGTGGCAACGCGGTCCTCGTGCGTGCTGCGGCCCGAGACAAAGCCGAAGGCGCGGATGCGCTCGAATTCCGGCGTGCCGGACAGGTCGAAGCCACCCTTGGTGTCGATGTCGTCGCGGAACATCGTCGCCAGCTTGCCGGCGTCGCGGCCCAGCAGGTCGAACACGAAGCGCTCGAAGTTCGAAGCCTTCGAGATGTCCATGCTCGGGCTGGAGGTGTGATACGTCTCGGCCGACTTGCGCACGCGGTAGGTGCCCGTGCGGAAGAACTCGTCGAGCACGTCGTTCTCGTTGGTCGCGACCACCAGCTTGTCGATCGGCAGGCCCATCATGCGCGCGATATGGCCGGCGCAGACGTTGCCGAAATTGCCGGACGGCACGCAGAACGACACCTTCTGGCCGGGGCCGTCGGTAGCCAGCAGCCACCCCTTGAAGTAATACACCACCTGGGCCACCACGCGCGCCCAGTTGATCGAGTTGACCGTGCCGATCTTCTGGCGGGCCTTGTAGTCGAGATCGTTGGAGACCGCCTTGACAATGTCCTGGCAGTCGTCGAACACACCTTCGACCGCCAGGTTGAAGATGTTCGGGTCCTGCAGGCTGAACATCTGCGCGGTCTGGAACGCGCTCATCTTGCGGTGCGGGCTGAGCATGAACACGCGGATGCCGCGCTTGCCGCGCATGGCGTATTCCGCCGCGCTGCCGGTGTCGCCGGAGGTGGCGCCGAGGATGTTCAGCTCCTGCCCGGCGCGCGCCAGCGCGTACTCGAACAGGTTGCCGAGCAGCTGCATGGCCATGTCCTTGAAGGCCAGCGTGGGACCGTTGGACAGGCCCAGCAGTTGCAGCGGCGCGCCACCCTCTGCGCCCAGCGTGCGCAGCGGCGTGATATCCGCGGTATTGTCGCCGGGGCGGGCGTTGCAGTACACCTCGGCGGTGTAGGTCTTGCGCGTCAGCGCACGCAGGTCCTCAGCCGGGATGTCGTCGCAGAAGCGGTACAGCACTTCAAAGGCGAGATCGGCGTACGACAGCTTGCGCCAGGCCTCCAGCTCGTCGGCCGTGACCTGCGGGTACTCCTGCGGCAGGTACAGGCCGCCGTCCGGCGCCAGGCCGCCCAGCAGGATCTCGGAGAAGGTTTGCGGCATCTCATGGCCGCGCGTCGACTGGTATTTCATCGGTGCGTTCAGTTCAGTTCTTCCATGCGCAGGCGCGTGACGGCCGACAGCACGGTCGGCAGCGCTTCGATCTTGGCGATGGCGGCGTTGACCTGCTTCTCCAGGGTGAGGTGCGACAGCATGATGATGTCGGTCTGCGGCTCGCCTTCACGCGATTCCTTCTGCAGCATGGCATCGATGGAAATGCCGGCGTCGGCCAGGATGCGGGTGATGTCGGCCAGCACGCCGGTCTCGTCCGCCACGCGCATGCGCAGGTAGTACGAGCTGGTGACCTCCTCGATCGGCAGCACCGGCACGCTGGACAGCTCATCCGGCTGGAACGCCAGGTGAGGCACGCGGTGCTCGGGATCGGCGGTGTGCAGGCGGGTCACGTCGACCAGATCGGCGATCACGGCCGAGGCGGTCGGCTCGGCGCCGGCGCCCTTGCCGTAGTACAGCGTGGCGCCCACGGCGTCGCCCTGCACCAGCACGGCGTTCATGGCGCCTTCCACATTGGCGATCAGGCGCTTGGCCGGCACCAGCGTCGGGTGCACGCGCAACTCGATGCCGTTTTCGCGGCGGCGCGTCAGGCCCAGCAGCTTGATGCGGTAGCCCAGCTCTTCGGCGTAGCGGATATCCACGGCCGACAGCTTGGTGATGCCCTCCACATAGGCCTTGTCGAACTGCACCGGCATGCCGAAGGCGATCGAGCTCATCAGCGTGATCTTGTGAGCCGCGTCGATGCCTTCGATGTCGAAGGTCGGGTCGGCCTCGGCATAGCCCAGCGCCTGGGCCTGCTTGAGCACGGTGTCGAAGTCCAGGCCCTTGTCGCGCATTTCCGACAGGATGAAGTTGGTGGTGCCGTTGATGATGCCGGCGATCCACTCGATGCGGTTGGCGGTCAGGCCTTCGCGCAGCGCCTTGATGATGGGGATGCCGCCGGCCACAGCGGCTTCGAAGGCGACGATCACGCCCTTCTTGCGCGCGGCCTCGAAGATCTCGTTGCCATGCACGGCCAGCAGCGCCTTGTTGGCGGTGACCACGTGCTTGCCGTTCGCGATGGCCTTGAGCACCAGTTCGCGGGCAATCCCATAGCCGCCGATCAACTCGATCACGATGTCGATCTCGGGACGGGTGACGACTTCGTTGGCGTCCGCCACCACCTCGACCTGCCCACCGGTCAGCTCGCGGGCGCGCTCGGTGTTGAGGTCGGCCACCATGGCAATCTCGATGCCGCGCCCGGCGCGGCGGCGGATTTCCTCCTGGTTACGTTGCAGCACGTTGAACGTGCCGCTACCGACGGTACCGATGCCAAGCAGGCCTACTTTGATGGGATTCATGGACGATCTGACTCTGAGTTGCTGAAAAATGAATGACGCCGCAAACGGACCGGTTCAGGGCCGCTCAGGCCGCGTGGCCGTGGCGCTTGCGATATGCCTCGAGGAAACGGCCAACGCGGCCGATGGCCTCGCGCAGGTCTTCCTCGTGCGGCAGGAACACGATACGGAAATGGTCGGGCTTGCCCCAGTTGAAGCCCGTACCCTGCACCAGCRGTACCTTGGACTCCTGCAGCAGTTCGTAGATGAACTCCTGGTCGTCCTGGATCGGGTACATCGACAGGTCGAGCTTGGGGAACAGGTAAAGCGCGGCCTTGGGCTTGACGCAGGTGACGCCGGGAATCTGCGTGATCAGTTCATGGGCAATATCGCGCTGGCGGCGCAGGCGCCCGCCTTCGTTCACCAGGTCGTTGATGCTCTGGTAGCCGCCCAGCGCGGTCTGGATGGCCCACTGGCCGGGCACATTGGCGCACAGGCGCATCGAGGACAGCATGTTCAGCCCCTCGATATAGTCCAGGGCGGGCCGCTTGTCGCCCGACACCACCATCCAGCCGGACCGGTAGCCGCACGAGCGGTAGTTCTTCGACAAGCCGTTGAACGTGACGGTCAGCACATCGGTCGACAGCGAGGCGATCGAGGTGTGGGTATGGCCGTCGTACAGCACCTTGTCGTAGATCTCGTCCGCGAAGATGATCAGCCCATGCTCGCGCGCGATCGTCACGATGCTCTTGAGCAGTTCGTCCGAGTACAGCGCGCCGGTGGGGTTGTTGGGGTTGATGACGACGATCGCCTTGGTATTCGGCGTGATCTTGGCCCGGATATCGTCGAGATCGGGCATCCATTCATTGGCCTCGTCGCACACATAGTGCACCGGGGTGCCCCCCGAGAGGCTCACGGCGGCCGTCCAAAGCGGGTAATCCGGCGCCGGCACCAGCACTTCGTCGCCGCTGTTGAGCAGCGCGTTCATCGACATCACGATCAGTTCCGAGGCGCCGTTGCCGACGTAGATATCGTCCAGGCCAACGCCCTCGATGTTCTTCTGCTGCGTGTAGTGCATGATCGCCTTGCGCGCGGCGAAGATGCCCTTGGAATCCGAGTAGGCTGCCGAGTTGGGCAGGTTGCGCATCATGTCCTGCTGGATCTCTTCCGGCGCGTCGAAGCCGAACACGGCCAGGTTGCCGATGTTCAGCTTGATGATCTTGTGGCCTTCCTCTTCCATCTGCTTGGCCTTCTCCAGCACCGGGCCGCGGATGTCATAGCAAACATTGTTGAGCTTATTGGATTTCTGGATCGGTTTCACGGCGATGTCGGCAGGAGGCAAGCGCCGCCGGCTGGCGGCGGCAATCTAGGGAATCTGGGTGGGAAAGGAGCGGCCCGTTGTGCGCATCCGCTGCGATGCAACGCAAAACGTGGCAGGCAGGAAGGCAAAAGCTATAATTTATCGGATTATGACAGACTTCGGCAGGGATTCTTGCATTGCAGCGTACGGCGCCGTCACCCGGCCCCCGCGACGGCAACCCCCTCCCGACCTGCCCCAAAATGCTCTCAACCCGCCTTGCGCGGCCCGGCCGGGTGCCGGACGGCCGCCCAAGGCAGCGCCCGATAAGGTTTGCCCTTGAAACTCCACGCTGACCAGCCCAATGCTCTCAATACGGTGACGTCCTACGGACCGGGCTATATCGACATCAATATGGTGCGCTACACGGAATCCGTGCTGGTCATGCCCGAGGGCGAGATCCGGCCCTGGCCGGTGCAGCGCTTCGAAGACCTGGAGCCGGCGCATTTCGAAGGCCTGCTGGCGCACTCGCCCGAGGTGGTGCTGCTTGGCACCGGCAACCGCCTGCGCTTCCCCCACCCCCGCCTGACCGCGTCCCTGGCGCGCCTGCATGTGGGCGTAGACGCGATGGATCTCCAGGCCGCCTGCCGCACCTACAATATCCTGATGGCTGAAGGCCGCAAGGTGGCGGCCATCCTGCTGCTGGAAGACCCGGCCTGAGTCCGCCGCGCCGCCTGCCGGGCGGTGCCGCAAGTTAAGTCCGCGCCACGCTTGAAGTTTCCGGGCCCGCCCCCATCTGCCGCCACCATGGTGGCAGCACTCATGCAGCCGCCCCCTTCCTGCCCCTCCCAGGAGCCATAAGAATGACAGTCAGTCTCAGCAAGCCCGTACCCGATTTCAGCGCGCCCGCCACCGGCGGCACGTTCAGCCTTGCCGACCAGCGCGGCAAAACCGTCGTCCTGTATTTCTATCCCAAGGACAACACGCCGGGTTGCACCACCGAAGCCATGAACTTCCGCGACCAGCATGACGATTTCGTCAAGGCCGGCACCGTGGTCTTCGGCATCTCGCGCGACAGCCTGAAGTCGCACGAGAACTTCAAGGCCAAGCTGGAACTGCCGTTTGAGCTGATCTCCGATGGCGATGAAGCCGTCTGCCATCTGTTCGATGTCATCAAGATGAAGAAAATGTATGGCAAGGAAGTGCGCGGCATCGAGCGCAGCACCTTTATCATCGACGGCAAGGGCATCCTGCGGCACGCCATGCGCGGCATCAAGGTCCCCAACCACGTCGACGAAGTCCTGCAGATCGTCCGCGCGCTCTGATTCGGGCGGTTGCCGGGCCATTCCCTGGCCCTGGCGGACGGCATGTTTAATGCGCCGCAGCAACACCCTCGCAAGTCGTCTCGGCCAGCGATTGCAAAACAGAAAACGTTCGGATACATTGACCTTTAATGAGTTCAGATTCCGGATGCCACGCTGCTTCATCGTCCCGGCCCAGGCGCTTCCTGCCACAGGCCGGTAGCGGACCTGCCGTGTCTCCGGTCCGAAAAAAAGCCGCCAAACCTGCCCCCCAGGTCTGGCGGCTTTTTTGTTTGTACTGCCCCCACGCACAGGACACGATCGGCAAGTCCGCGGCGCCAAGCGGCCGCGCCAGTGTCCTGCGCCGTTTTCCAGCCGTCTTCTCCCCCTGAAAGGAAAGCCAAGCATGCCGCTGCCGACCATGCCCGCCAAGCCTGCCCAATTGCTTGACCCGAGCGAATTCGCCCCGGTGACCAAGCTGACCAAGGCCAAATCAGCGTCGCAGGGTAAGAAACCTGTGCCGGCGCTGGAGCGTGTGGCCTTGCTGGAAACCGGAAATAGCCAAGCGGAAGGCGCGCCGGCCGTGGTGGCCCGCGCCAGCGGTTCGACGCGAGCGCGCACCAAGGAAGCGCCTCCGTCCTCGCTGAAGTCCGTACCGCCGCTGGCCGCCGTACCCTCGGCGCCCGCCAAGCCAGTACCGAGCACCACCAATCGCCGCGCACAAAAACACGTTGGTCCCAGCAAGCTGTTCGTGCTGGACACCAATGTGCTAATGCACGACCCGTCCTCGCTGTTCCGCTTCGAAGAGCACGACGTCTATCTGCCGATGATGACGCTCGAGGAGCTGGACAACCACAAGAAGGGCATGAGCGAAGTTGCCCGTAACGCGCGCACCGTCAGCCGCACGCTGGACGCGCTGGTGGGCGGCACCGACGGCGTGCTCGACGAGGGCTTGCCGCTGGCCAAGCTGGGCAACCGCGACGCGCAAGGCAAGCTGTTCCTGCAGACCAAGCTCAACGAGATCAAGCTGCCCGACGGCCTGCCGCAGGGCAAGGCCGACAACCAGATCCTGGGCGTGGTCAGCGCGTTGCAGCAGCAATTCCCGGAGCGCCAGGTCGTGCTGGTGTCGAAAGACATCAACATGCGCATCAAGGCGCGCGCCCTGGGCCTGCCCGCCGAGGATTACTTCAACGACCAGGTCCTCGAGGACAAGGACCTGCTCTACTCGGGCGTGATGCTGCTGCCCAACGACTTCTGGGCCAAGCATGGCAAGGGCGTGGAAAGCTGGCAGGACCCGAAGTCCGGCGCGATGTTCTATCGCCTGACGGGCCCGCTGGTGCCCTCCTTCCTGGTCAACCAGTTCGTCTACATGGAGCCCAGCGACGGCAGCCTGCCGCTGTACGCCCAGGTCAAGGAAATCAACGGCAAGACAGCGCTGCTGCAGACGCTCAAGGATTACACGCACCACAAGAACAATGTGTGGAGCGTGACCGCGCGCAACCGCGAGCAGAACTTCGCACTCAACCTGCTGATGCATCCGGAGATCGACTTCGTCACGCTGCTGGGCCAGGCCGGTACCGGCAAGACCTTGCTGGCGCTGGCCGCGGGCCTGGAGCAGGTGCTCGACCAGAAGCTGTACAACGAGATCATCGTCACCCGCGCCACCGTGCCGGTCGGCGAGGACATCGGCTTCCTGCCGGGCACCGAGGAAGAAAAGATGCAGCCCTGGATGGGCGCCTTCGACGACAACCTGGAAGTGCTGCAAAAGAGCGACGACAGTGCCGGCGAGTGGGGCCGCGCCGCCACCCAGGAACTGATCCGCTCGCGCATCAAGGTCAAGAGCATGAACTTCATGCGCGGACGCACCTTCGTCAACAAGTTCGTCATCATCGATGAGGCGCAGAACCTGACGCCAAAGCAGATGAAGACGCTGGTAACGCGTGCCGGCCCCGGCACCAAGATCATCTGCCTGGGCAATATCGCGCAGATCGACACGCCTTACCTGACCGAAGGCTCGTCCGGTCTCACTTACGTGGTAGACCGGTTCAAGGGGTGGAGCCACAGTGGCCATGTCACGCTGGCGCGCGGCGAACGCTCGCGCCTGGCCGATCATGCCGCGGACGTCCTGTAAAGGCCACCGACCGGAAGCCCATGTAGGACCATACCCGGCAGATTTGTCTGCCGGCTTGGCCTAGCATCAAAGCATCCGGAGCGCCCGCCATATCGGCACCTCGCGTGCCGGCGAATGGCGGGCGCTTTTTTTGCCCCCTCCGGCTTGTTGAATCGATGGAGACATTGATGGACAACCACCTGCACCACCATCTGGCTTGCGCCCGCAAGTACATGCCCCTACAGCTATCACGACCATTGCGGCCATTGCGGCCATTGCGCCTGGCACTCGCCGGCAGCATCGTGATTGCCGCATTTTCATGGCTATCGGCTCCCGCGCTGGCTGCCGACGAAATGGTGATCCGCACCATGGGCCCGGTCAGCTATGTTTGCGGCGGTATCGCCGCGGACGAACAGCAACAACTGGCCGCGCAACAAAAGAACTTCAATATGGGCGTCCTGTTCACCCAGGGCGAGCGCGGCGAATATGTCGCCGATGTGGCCGTACGCATGACGCGAGAAGGCCACGAAGTGGCCAGCTTCACGGCATCGGGCCCGAAGTGCCTGATAAAGGCCCCGCAAGGCAGCTACAATATCGAAGCGACTTATAAGGGTCAGGCCAAGTCGATAACCGTCAGTACTGGCACATACAACGCACAGTTGCGCTGGTAGGCCCACGGGCGGCAGCTTCGCTGCCTGCCCGCCACTGGCGCGGCACCTGACCCGGGACCGGACCGAGAAGGATGCCACCGCGCCAGATAGCCCATACCGGAAGACCCGCGCCTTTGCTGGCCGGCGTCTTCGACAGCGCCCGCCTGCCCGCGCTTTGCACCGCTGCGCTGCTGCTTGCCGCCTGCGCCTCTGCTCCGCCGACGCGGCCCGGCGCCCAGTCCCGGGCATCGGCCCCGCCCATGGTCGATCCCAGCGCCGGGCTCGAAGAAGTGTCCATCCAGGCCATGTCCCTGGTTGGCACGCCCTATCGCTACGGCGGCAATACGCCTGACTCCGGCTTCGACTGCAGCGGCCTGGTGCGCTATGTCGTGCTGCGCGCCGCCAACGTCAACTTGCCGCGCACCACCGAAGCCATGGGCGATCGCGGAGTCGCGCTGGAGCGCAGCCAGGTGGCATCGGGCGACCTGGTTTTCTTCAATACCACGGGCCGCGCCAATTCGCATGTCGGCATCTATGTCGGGCAGRACCGCTTTGTCCATGCACCCTCCACCGGCGGCACGGTGCGCCTTGAGGACATGAGCAAATCCTATTGGGCCTCCCGCTACAACGGTGCCCGACGGGTCGCGACAGGGTTTACGCCGCCGCCGGCTGCCTCACCGGCGCCGCAGCCATCGGTTGTGCCGCCGGTGCCGGTGGACGACGACCCCATCGCCGCATTCGCCAATCGCTGACGGCATACGCTCTCCCGCACCGCAACAAACAAAAAGCCAGGCATTGCGCCTGGCTTTTTGCATTCTTGTCGAAGAGGTGTCCGATCGCTCAGAGCACGTGCCGGCCGATCCACCACGCGATGGCTGCCATGAAGGCAGAAGCCGGAATGGTCAGCACCCAGGCCCAGACGATGTTGCCCGCCACGCCCCAGCGCACCGCCGACATCTTCTGCACCGAACCCACGCCGACGATGGCGCCCGTGATGGTGTGCGTGGTCGACACCGGCACGCCCAGCGCCGAAGCGATGAACAGCGTGATCGCGCCACCGGTCTCCGCGCAAAAGCCGCCTACCGGCTTGAGCTTGGTAATCTTCTGGCCCATGGTACGCACGATGCGCCAGCCACCGAACATGGTACCCATGCCGATCGCCACGTAGCAGGAAACGATGACCCAGACCGGCGGCTCCGCGCCGCCCTGCGCCACGTGACCGCTGGCGATCAGCAACATCCAGATGATGCCGATGGTCTTTTGCGCGTCATTGCCTCCGTGGCCCAGGCTGTAGAGCGAGGCCGAGATCAGCTGCAGCCTGCGGAACCAGCGGTCCACCCGCGACGGCGGCGTGCGAAAGAACGTCCAGGCCACGATCACCATCATCAGCGAACCGAGCAGGAAACCCAGCAGCGGTGAGATCACGATAAAGGCCACGGTCTTGAGCAAGCCACCACCAACCAGCGCACCGGTGCCGCTCTTGGCCACCGCGGCGCCAACCAGGCCGCCGATCAGCGCGTGCGAGGACGACGAGGGAATGCCGTAGTACCAGGTGATCAGGTTCCAGGCAATGGCACCCATCAGGGCGCCGAAGATGACATAGTGATCGACAATATTGACGTCGATCGTGCCGGTTCCCACCGTGGCCGCCACCTTGAGGTGGAAGATAAAGATAGCCACCACGTTGCACATGGCGGCCATCGCCACCGCATGGTGCGGCTTGAGCACGCCCGTCGACACCACCGTGGCAATCGAGTTGGCGGCATCGTGGAAGCCGTTCATGAAATCGAACAGCAAGGCGAGCGCCACCAGCAGGGCGATCACCCACAAGCTCATTTGTATGGTCTGCATTCCGATGTGTGCCTCAGGCGTTTTCCAGGACGATGCCTTCGATGATGTTGGCAACGTCCTCGCACTTGTCGGTGATGGTTTCCAGTTGCTCGTAGATGGCCTTCAGCTTGATCAGGCGCTTGACGTCCGTCTCGTCGCGGAACAGCTTGGACATCGCCGCGCGCATTACGCGATCGGCCTCGGACTCGAGCTGGTCGATCTGCTGTGCCGTCTTCAGGATCGCGCTGGCATTGCTCATGTCTTCAAGCAGGCCGACCGCGATCTTGACCTGGTCGCAGCACTGCACGCAGATGGCGGCGAGCTTGCGCGCCTCGTCCGTCAGGCTGGTCACGTCGTACAGCGAGATGGTTTCCGCCACGTCTTCCATCAGGTCGAGGATATCGTCCATGGTGGTGATGAGCTTGTGAATCTCGTCGCGGTCCAGCGGCGTGATGAAGGTCTTGTGCAGCAGGTCGATCGTGTCGTGCGTAATGCGATCAGCCTTCTTTTCAGTGGCCTGCACGCGGCGCGCATGCGCCTCGGCATTGGGCAGATCGTTGACCAGCACCTCCAGCTCGCGGGCGGCGGTCACCGCGCAATCGGCATGCTGGTTGAAGTATTCGAAGAACTTGCCCTCGGTGGGCATGAATCGGCCGAACATGGAATGTTCCTTGTCGAAGCGCGGGGGCGCCGCGGGTTATTGCTGAATGAGGCAGGTACGCATTGCATGACAGCCGCCCTGGGGCGGCTGTCATCAAAACGCAATATTTTACAGGGTTGTGGAGCGAAGCCGGAGGACTTTGACAAGCGGCATGGACAATCCACCATCGCAGCCGAGCCACGATGCCCGGCAAGCCGCGCCAGGACAGGCTTCAGGTATCGTTATCGAAGAAAGCGGGGCCGCCGCTGAAGTTGTCAAACTTCGTGAATTGACCCAAGAAAGTCAGGCGCACGGTCCCGATGGGGCCGTTACGCTGTTTACCGATAATAATTTCGGCCGTGCCCTTGTCCTGCGAATCCGGGTTGTAGACCTCATCACGGTAAATAAACAGGATCACGTCGGCATCCTGTTCGATAGCGCCGGATTCACGCAAGTCGGACATCACCGGGCGCTTGTTGGGCCGCTGCTCAAGGCTTCGGTTCAGCTGCGAGAGCGCGATCACCGGACAGTTGAGTTCCTTGGCCAGCCCCTTGAGCGAACGCGAGATTTCCGAGATTTCGGTCGCGCGGTTTTCACCGCCGCCCGAACCCGACATCAACTGCAAATAGTCGATGATGATCAGGCCAAGCTGGCCGCACTGGCGCGCCAGCCGCCGCGAGCGGGCCCGCAGTTCCATCGAGCTCAGCGCCGGGGTTTCGTCGATGAACAACTGGGCATCGTTCATGCGCTGGATGGCATGTGTAAGCCGTGGCCAGTCCTCGTCGAGCAGGCGGCCAGTACGCAGGCGGTGCTGGTCCAGGCGGCCGACCGAGCCAAGCATACGCATGGCCAGCTGTGTGCCGGCCATTTCCATCGAGAACACCGCCACGGGCAGGCCCTGCTCCACCGCCACGTGCTCGCCGATATTCAGCGAGAAGGCGGTCTTACCCATCGAGGGGCGCCCGGCAACGATGATCAGGTCGCCCGCCTGCATGCCGCTGGTCATGCGGTCCAGATCGATGAATCCCGTCGGCACGCCCGTCACGTCGGTACTCGAGTCACGGTGGTACAACTCGTCGATGCGCTCCACCACCTGCGTCAGCAGCGGCTGGATCTCCTGGAAGCCCTTCTGCCCGCGCGAGCCCTCCTCGGCAATGGCGAACACCTTTGATTCGGCTTCGTCGAGCAGTTCCCGCACTTCGCGCCCCTTGGGGGCGAAGGCCGCACTGGCGATATCGTCGGCCGCGGTGACCAGCTTGCGCAGCACCGAACGCTCGCGCACGATTTCCGCATAGCGGCGGATATTGGCAGCACTAGGTGTGTTCTGCGCCAGCGAATTCAGATAGGCCAGCCCGCCCACCTCCTCCGCCTTGCCAGCGACCTGAAGCGTCTCGTAGACAGTGATGACGTCGGCGGGCTTGGTGGCGGCGATCAACCGGGAGATGCTCTGGAAGATCATCCGGTGATCGAAGCGGTAGAAGTCCGCTTCGGACAGGAAATCGGCGATACGGTCCCAGGCGGCATTGTCCAGCAGCAAGCCACCCAGCACCGATTGCTCGGCCTCGATGGAGTGCGGTGGAACCTTGAGATTATCTAGTTGGGGGTCTGCGACGGGCGCGTTCATGGGAAGGGATTATAACGGTCGCCGCCAGACAGCCGGGGGAGAATTCGCAGCCGGTTGTTACCGCGTCCGGCCAAGTGACGGCGGGACAACCAGCCCTGTGGCAATGATGCAAACGAGGGTAGCGGCCAAACAAAAAGGCAGGAGCAAAACGCTCCTGCCTTTTTGTTTGGTCAAGCCCGATACCGGCAACCGGCCCTGCCAGCCCAACAGGCACAAGCGGGACCGGTAGCGAGATCAGTGCTTAGACGTGTTCGCCCAGGACGGAAACCGTCACGTCGACCAGCACGTCGGTATGCAGCGAAACGCTGACCGGATGGTCGCCGACGATCTTCAGCGGGCCATTCGGCAGGCGCACTTGCGCCTTCTCAACCTTGAAGCCTTGACCAGCCAGCGCTTCGGCGATGTCGGCGTTGGTGACGGAACCGAACAGGCGGCCGTCCACACCCGACTTCTGGGTGATTTGCACGGTCAGGCCGTTCAGCTTTTCGCCTTCGCCCTGGGCCGCGGCCAGCTTCTCGGCAGCTGCCTTTTCCAGTTCAGCGCGCTTGACTTCAAACTCGCTGATAGCGGTCTGGGTAGCACGGCGGGCCTTCTTGTTCGGGATCAGGAAGTTACGGGCATAGCCGTCCTTCACGCGAACGATGTCACCCAGGTTGCCCAGATTGATGACTTTCTCAAGCAGAATAATTTGCATCGTGTTTTCTCCTTAACGGACCTAGGGCCGATCAGTTCTTGTGCAGGTCGGTGTAAGGCATCAGCGCGAGGAAACGCGCGCGCTTGATAGCCGTATCGAGCTGACGCTGATAGTGCGCCTTGGTGCCGGTCAGGCGGGCGGGGGTAATCTTGCCGTTGTCGCCGATGAAATCCTTCAGGGTGTCCAGATCCTTGTAGTCGATCTGTTCCACGCCAGCCACGGTGAAGCGGCAGAAGCGCTTGCGCTTGAACAGCGGGTTTTGCTGCTGGAAGCGCTTCTTGTTCTTGTTGTCACGTTTGACGAATGCCATGATTCAATCCTTTTCGAATGCTTTACATCCAGTGATGTGAAAGACGAGAGCCTTGCTGTTGCGGTGCTTGCGGGCCAGGAATCCTTCGCAGTCGAGCATCGCGCCGAGCGGAGTCCGCTCAAGCCGCTGGCCGATCTGACCGATTCCCATGGCGGCGATGGCGAATTCCACCTGCCTGGGCGTTTGCGCCTCGACCGTCTCGCCCGCGTACTGCAAGATGCAGTTGACAACGGGGACCCCGGCCGGGGTGTAACGCAAGGCATCGCGTTCCGCGAGCGTTGCGCAGAGCCTTAGCTGGTTCAACGCACTCTCCCGCACCGATGCCCGCACTTGCCGCCGCGGCGTTCAACGCCCACGGCAACCACAACAGTCCGCACTTAGGCGGCCTGGACTTCGCTGGTCTGTTGCGCGGCCTTGCGGGCTTCTTCGCGCTGCACTTCCTTCATCATCGGGGACGGTGCGGTTTCGGCCTTCTTGGTCTGAACGATGAGGTGGCGCAGCACCGCGTCGTTGAACTTGAACGCGTGTTCGAGTTCAGCCAGGGTTTCCTTGCCGCATTCGATGTTCAGGCAAACGTAGTGAGCCTTGGCCAGCTTCTGGATCATGTAGGCCATCTGACGGCGGCCCCAGTCTTCCACACGGTGGATCTGGCCTTCCTGCGACGTGACCAGCGTCTTGTAACGCTCGATCATGGCCGGAACTTGTTCGCTCTGGTCCGGATGGACGATAAATACGATTTCGTAATGACGCATTGACGCTCCTTTTGGATAAGCCGCCCGGGCGCCATGTCCGGTGCAGCAAGGTTGGATAGCCTTAAAGTATAGCGTGCTTTTGCCTTTTGGAGCAAGCCGCCTTAGTTTTCGGCGAAGAGCGCCTGCAACGCAGCGGGATCCGCAGCCAGTCCGGGCGTTGTCGCCAGGGCCAGCATCAGGAGCACGCGCGCCTTATATGGATTGAGATCGCCTGCAGAAACGAAGGCACCTGAAGCCGGTCGTGGAGGTGCCGGCATTGCCACATGCCCTGCCCCGGTGCGCGAGCTACGCACCACGGCCACTCCCGCCCCGGCCGCGTCCACCAGCGCATCGACCAGCGACTGGTGAACCGACCCGTTGCCTGCGGCCGCCACGACCAGCCCCGCCACACCTGCCTGCGCCAAAGCATCCACCACCAACCGGCCGGGCTCCGCGTAACTAGCAATAATCTCCACCTGCGGCCACTTGCACGGCACGGCCCAGGCCCGGTCCGGCAACAGCCGGGGCGCACGGACAAATCGCACGAGGTCGTCCTGCACGAACCCGATCGGGCCAGCCAGCGGCGACACAAAAGCGTTGACCGCTGACGTATGTCCCTTCACCACATCCCGCCCGGCATGGATTTCCTGATTAATCACCAGTAGCACGCCCTTGCCCGCCGCCCCGGCGCTGGCAGCCACCCGTACCGCGTCCAGCAGGTTCAAGGGACCATCGGCCGACAGGGAGGTCGAAGGCCGCATCGCCGCCGTCAGCACCACCGGCACCGTGCCCACCCATGCCAGATGCAGCAGCATTGCCGTCTCCTCCAGCGTATCGGTGCCATGGGTAATCACAATGCCCGCCACATCGGCCTGCGCAGACCAGAACGCAACGCGTTCAACCAACCGGGCCCAGAGGACGAACGACATGTCCTTGCTATCCACCTGCGCCACCTGCTCCGCCTCGACGCGGGCCACGGCACCGAGCGCCGGCACAGCATCAAGCAGCGCCGTCACAGGCACCGTGGCCGCCTGGTACTTCGCGCTGCTGGCAGCACTGGATGAAGAACCGGCAATGGTGCCACCGGTAGCAAGCACGACGACACGAGGCAGGAGGGACATGGCGAGATAGAGATCGAAAGCCAGAAAGGTTAAGCAGCGAGCGAAAAATTAGGCTGCAAGTGCCGCGAATTGTAACGCCCAGGCTCACGCCGCACGGCGCGGTGAGCCTCGCCTGACGCACCTGTCGATGCGCAAACTCCCAAAATTCCGCTTGCACTTCACTCGATACTGTATAAAATCACAGCATACTGTTTAAACATACAGTGCTTTCCAACACGGCGACCATGGCGACCCTGACACCGCGACAGCAGCAGATTTTCGATCTGATTCGCAGCAGCCTCCAGCACACGGGCTTTCCGCCCACACGCGCCGAGATCGCCGCCAAGTTCGGCTTCTCATCGCCCAATGCTGCCGAGGAACACCTGAGGGCTCTGGCCCGCAAGGGCGTAATCGAACTCACCCCCGGCGCCTCGCGCGGCATCCGGCTCAAGGTTTCGCGCAGCGACTCAGAACTACCAGACCAATTCTCGCTGCCAATGGCCGGCGTGATGCAACTGACGCTGCCCCTGGTCGGGCGCGTCGCGGCCGGTAGCCCGATCCTTGCCGCAGAACACATCGATCGCCAATACCAGGTCGACGCTTCGGTGTTCGACGTGCAACCTGACTACCTGCTCCGGGTACGTGGCCTGAGCATGCGGGCCGCCGGCATCCTCGATGGCGATCTGCTTGCGGTCAAGCGTGCCAGCGAGGCCCCGAACGGCAAGATCGTCGTTGCGCGACTGGGAGACGACGTCACCGTCAAACGCCTCAACCGCCGCGGCGACTCGATCGAACTCATTGCCGAGAATCCCGATTTCCCCAGCATCATCGTGCGCCCCGGCCGCGAAGAATTCTCTCTGGAAGGTATCGCCGTCGGCTTGATCCGACCCAGCGGCTTCTGACGAGTGCGGCTGAGGCGGGCAAGCCCGTATCACGCCGACGCCCGATTGTGCCAACGCCGCCCGCTAGTCGGGCACCGCTAACTGTTGTTGCAAGTCACCAGGTGTAGCCATGCTGCCAGCCAACCGCCTCTCCGCCCGCCGCCCCGTCAAGCCCGTACCATTCCGCCAATCCAAAGGCGTGCGTATCTACCAGGGTGCGCAACGACGCACCATGGTGGGCAGCATGGCAGCCATCTGCCGCATGCTTGAGCTGGAGGAGTCGGCCAAGCTTTCATAGGTGGGTTACGGCAGCACTCACTTGCGCGCGTCGCGGTAACCGACCTAACCGGCTGAAATCGCATAAGGCAGCGCAGAGAAAAAATTTGTGCAGAGTGCTAGCCATCCGCCTTTTGGTATTGTATGATCTTGTTCTTCGTTGCTCAGCAGCCAGCTGAGCAACCTCTACGGTGGCTGTAGCTCAGTTGGTAGAGTCCAGGATTGTGATTCCTGTCGTCGTGGGTTCGAGTCCCATCAGCCACCCCAAGAATTTGCCCTGCAAAACAGCGCCTTAACCAAGGCGCTGTTTTCATTTGTGCATCCCAAAGCCGGGTTCCATTCCCGCCATCCTCCCACGGTGGGAATACTTGCAACCGCCGGTGTCAGCACCACCGGCTCGATCTAGCCTGCTTCAGCATACCCCTCCCCCGTTTCTTCCACGCAGCGACCTCTCCCATCCCTTAGCTAGTCCGCAAGAGGGAATCCAAATTCGCCGCGCTCCAGATCTCGTTCAAATGCGACTGTCCACGAAATGCCGGTAGCTGCGGGATAGACTTGGACGTCTCCGCCCACTCGGGCGACAGTGATTTTCCGGGGGATATGACTCGCCCCGCTGCCTCGCGAAATGCCCTCTTCCTCGCTCACCTCGAAGTCTTCTCGAACAAATCCATGCCGCGCGCAGGCGGATTCAAAGTCGCCGCGTTCATTCACGGGCAATTCGTGGAACAGCTTTTGAACCATGGCTATCTCCCAGAGCCTGGCAAAATCCTAGCATGACGGCAAACCAGCGCGCATAGCCAGAAGCGCCAGGCATGAGCCTCATCGAGCGAATGAGAGTGCGGAATCAAAGTTCTACGAGGTGCCTAGATGCTCAGCGCCAGGAGCATCTCACACGATGGCGATTGCACAAGCGAACCTTGACCAAGCGATTTTGGACTCCGCTGAACATTATCGCCGGGCGATTGCCAACGCTTAACAGGCGCGTCTCCTGACTATCACGGCTACACCTGGGCCGACCGATAGCGGGGGGATCGTCAGCCACCGCAGGTCCGTTGAGTACCGCAGTAAGGCGCCTGGCAAAGCATCGTGCGACAGGTTCACAGTAAAAATCAGCCATCTCAAAAGCAAATCAGATCGAACTGCTCTTGCCTGGATCGCATACCCACTAGGTATGGCAGTTCGTCATCCAGCCATTCGATGGGCAAACTCGAATGGATGCGCTGCCCCTCCTGACGCAATTCGCGAGTTGGCTCCACTGCCACGACGCGACGCCCAAGCCGCGCAACAGGAATGACGCGACAAGCATTGATTTTAGATATTTCCCCTACGGCCGAGGAAGCGAACGGTTCTCGCTCGATTTTAGCCTGCAAGCTAACAGCCCACTGAAGGCGAACCGCCAGGATCGCCCCCAAATAGAGTGGGTATGGGATCAATCGCCGTCTTTCCATATGGCAATATCTTGCCATGCGGCCTTGATCACCTGAAGGGCCTCTCCTACTCAGCACCGACATGGGAGCTTGAAATATGGCCGGCACCAGCCTGCTTTTGTTGATCGACGACATCACCTCGATCCTTGACGATGTGGCAACCATGAGCAAGGTGGCTGCCAGGAAGACCGCTGGTGTCCTGGGCGACGATCTTGCCCTCAATGCGCAACAGGTCAGCGGCGTGAAAGCCGATCGCGAGTTGCCGGTTGTGTGGTCGGTTGCGGTGGGTTCTTTGCGCAACAAGGCGATTCTGGTACCGGCTGCGCTCGCAATCAGTGCTGCGACCCCTTGGGCGATCGTGCCACTGCTGATGGTGGGCGGCGCGTTCCTTTGCTACGAAGGATTTGAAAAGATCGCGCACCGCTTCATGCACGGAGAGTCACGGAGCGAAGTAGATCCTCCTGGCGAGCATCAGGCACAAGATCCTCCGACGGATTCAGCAATTGACGAGAAGGCGAAGATCCGCGGCGCGTGCGCACGGATTTCATCCTGTCCGCCGAGATCATCGTGATCTCACTGGGGACCGTCTCCGGCGCGCCGTTTGGTACGCAGGTGGCCGTGCTGTCCGCCATCGCCCTCGTCATGACAGTGGGTGTCTACGGGCTAGTGGCCGGCATCGTCAAGCTCGACGATGCCGGCCTGTATCTTAGTCAGAAAGCCTCCACCCTCGCGCGAGCCGTGGGCCGCGGGGTTCTTCGGCTGGCGCCTTGGCTAATGCGTATACTTTCCGTTGTGGGTACCGTGGCAATGTTCCTGGTTGGCGGCGGGATACTGGCACACGGATTTCCTGGCATGCATCGCCTGACGGAGGTAACAACGCAAATGCTTGGGGAAGTACCGTTGCTCGGCAGTGGACTGGAAATAGCGGCACCGATGCTGATCAATGCGATGATCGGTCTGCTGGCCGGGGCGTTGGTTACGATCGGCTTCACGGCAGTGAAGCGAGGAATGCGGGTTCTTCTGCCGTCATCGCGCTAACTTGCGACTGGACCTGTACCTTGTGCTGGCGATCGCGGACAAGAAGGTTTGCTTGAAGCAGGCTTTAATCGGCCTTTTCGCCACGAGCGGATCAGAGCGCTGTGCTTGTTTCGGCGCAAAACTCCGAAGGAGCAGCGTGAATCGCCGCCGCAAAAGCAAAACCCCCCAGTACTTTCGTACTGGGGGGTTTCAAGGGAGAGCCTGGCGATTACCTACTTTCACACGGGTATCCGCACTATCATCGGCGTGGAGTCGTTTCACGGTCCTGTTCGGGATGGGAAGGGG